>CASEPH010000198.1 GCA_949289625.1 uncultured Clostridia bacterium
CTGGCGGCCTTGATGCTCTCCACGCAGCGCACATTAGGCTTTTGAGGGCTGTCTGCCCAGAAGCTGGCCACAAATTTGTAGCCCATGTCCCTGGACACGATATAATAGTTCCGTTCCGCGGCGTTGGTGCCCACCAGATAGCCCAACCATGTGGAAATCTGATGGTCCAGGGCATTTTTGCCCCCCACTGTCGCCTCAAAATAATCCAGCTTACATACGCTTTTTCCAATCAGAATGTGCATTTTCATGCTCAGGCTTTTGGAATTGTTGCTGTAAAAGATGATCACTTCATCCTCCGGGGCCAGATAGGTGATACCGCTTAGGCCCTCGGAGGCCACATTTTCAAAATCGATCAGATAAATATCCCGCATTACATAGGGTCTCCTTTATGCCGCTTCGGCATTATCTCCCACCAGCGCATACATGCCCACCAGGATTTTCGCCAACTGGGCCCGGGTTGCCTCCGCCTTTGGCGCAAAGCTGTTTTCACCCATACCGTTGACCAGTCCCATGGCAGCACAATAATAGACATCCTCCCGAGAGGTATCGTCCATCTCCGCGTCATCGTCAAAGGGCGCGATGGTGGCATCGGGCTCCAGATCAAAGAGTCTGAGGTACCGGGCCATGATACTGCAAAGATGCTGCCGGCTGATGGGCTCGTCGGGATCAAAGGTGCCGTCGCCGCGGCCATTGACCAGACCCAGCTCCGATGCCCAAGCAATGGCCGGGGCAAACCAAGACGTGGCGGGCACATCCGTAAAGCCGCCATTCTTCCCGGCGTAGGCCGTCAGATCCACCTGGGACAGATTCGCCAGCACCTGCACCATCTGGGCACGGGTCAGGGAATCGTCGGGACCAAAAGTGCTTTCGTCATAGCCCTGCATCAGGCCCAGCTCATAGGCCGCCGTCACATAGTCCATATACCAGGCTCCAGCCTCCAGATCGTCAAACGCCGGTTCCTCCGCACCGTCGGGCTCAGAGGGGACGTAGGGCGTCATAAACAGGGTAGCTTCCTCCGCACGACGGGCAACCAGCCCGGGAAGAACCTGTCCCCCAGCATTCCGCCAGGTACCAAAGGCAGCTTGTGCCCGCTCCTCCGTCCAGGTGGACGGGTCATCCTGCAGCATCTGCCGCAGCAGACAATAGCTGCCATCATCACTATTGGTGTAGGTCCACCAGCCGCTGCCCACATTATAGGTGAAGGACACCAGGGCGTCAAACTGATTCTGGTTCAGGGGGATCTGGTACTTTTCCAAAATACCATTGAGGAACTGCTCGGTGGTATTGAGATCGTCCTGCAGCAGGATCAGCCCCTGCTCTTTGGTGATGGTGACCTCGTCGTCGGACATCCCCTCAGCCTTGATCTCCGGGAACCACTCCAGGGCCTTTTCATAGGAAGATCCATAACCGATGGACCATCTGCTGTAATCCCAGATCCGAGTCGCCGTAAAGCCCTCGTATTTGTCAATCAGCGCAAAGGCTGCATCTCCGGTGACAAAATCCGTGATCACCTGGAGCTGTTCAGGGTCAGTAGGCTCCGTTTCATCCTGGAGATCCTGCTTGGGCTCCGCTTCCTCCACGTCGCCACCATCCAGCAGGGCCTGGGCCGTCACAATGCTCTGGTAGGCATCCCAGGCTTCACGCTCGTCCACGGGATATACCCGCAGGTCACTTGCCTGGGAATCCGCTGCCATACCCGGCAGCGCCAATAGTATGCTCAAGAGCAGTATGTATAACACACGAAGCAAAGTTTTGTTTAATTGTCTCATAGTGCCTCCCATAAGTCTCGTTGTTACTCTTTTGTCACTTTTTATTATACACGAAACCAATGGATTTGCAAGCATTTCATGTCAAAACACGAAAAATAATTTGAATTTTTCCACAAAAATCAAATTTTCAAGGAAGAATTCGGACGTTTACACCAATTCAAACCGGTATTTTTGCCGGATCTCCGGATACTTTTCGTGATCCACCTCGCTCAAAAACATGGCCTTGGGCCGGGCATAAATGGCATAATCGCCATACAGCGCCTGATAGACCACCAATTCTTCTCCGGTTTCCGAATGGATCGCCAGGCAAATCACCTGATACAACCGGTCCTTGAAATGCCGGTATTTCTGTCCCGGCAGCAGAATTCGCTCCTCCATTATGCCTCTCCTTCCAGCCACAGGGCCTCCGCTTTCGGCCGCCATACGGGCCGTATGTATTGCTCTCCCGCGGCATAACCCACCATTAGCGCACACCGAACCCGGCAGCCCTCCTGGACCCCCAGCAGCGTTCGGATCTCTGGGAACCGGTCGCTGACCTGCCGGAGATACCCGCCCCAGCAAGTGGAAAGACCAGCCTGCACCAGCAGCAGTTCCAGCTGGGTCATGCTCACCGCCGGATCCAGCACTGGGTTCAGGGCGTCGTCGGGACTCCAGCAGACGATCATGCAGGGAGCGCCGCAGGTCAAAAGATCCGTACCCTTGGCAAAAAGCTTGGGCAGCTCCGGGGCCTCCCCGAATTGCTGGCATAGCTTCAGGCAGCGATCCCGCAGATCTGCCACCTGGTCCTGGCCCCAGACCACCGTGAACCGGTAGGCCCGCTGATTCTTCCCGCTGGGAGCAAAGTTGGCCATATCCAAGGCATGCTGGATCAGCTCCCTGGGGGGCAGCTTGGGGCTGTAATGCCGGATGGACCGCCGGGTGCAGATCAACCGCTCCAGCCCATTCTCCGGCACGTCGGGATAGATTTCCTCTGGCGTCAGTTCCTCGAACCGGATGGCCTTTTTGGGACATCCCGCCGCACAGTGCATACACTGGATGCAGCGCCGCCGGGGATGGACCTGGGGCGTCTTGTCCCCCGGTACAAATACCCCCATGGGGCAGCCTCGAATGCATTTGTCGCAGCCGATGCACAGTGTTTCGTCAATATAAACCACGTTGTTCCTCCTTCAGTTGCCGGAAAAATCCCGGCCCAGGGCCTCCGAAAAGGGCATATTCTGCTCCACCGCGCCAAAAAACCGTCCCAGCTCCACCGCCGCCATCTCTGCGGCACTGGCACAGAGCCGGTCCAGGGTCAGCATATACCGTTCCAGCTTGGGGTCCGGCTGCCGTCCCAGGATCATGCCCCGGATGGGCCGGGCCTGGGGAATATGGCTGGCGGCATTAACCACATGGCGCACCGGCTTTCCCGCCCAGCTGCCGAATTTCAGGGAGATCCAGCGGAAATCCGCCAGGGCTTTTTTGTAGATCTCCGGGGTCACCGGGTCCGCCATCCGGGCCGCCAAGACGTAAAAGGCGGGAGGCATCTCCTTCTTAGGCAGGGCCCCCTGATAGTCCACCTGATCCCGCCGCAGCAGATACCGGTCGTATTCCCCCTCCAGGGCAAAATGGGTATACCGTCCCTGCCGGACCACATGGGCCACATAGGGATGGCACCTGGCGTCCAGCAGATAGTGGAGCAGATACCCGGAGGCAAAGGCCACCGCATAGGGCCAGTTCTCCTTCACCGGTTTCCGGAACCGCTCCATGGCCTGGGCGCCGCTGTGGTGGTGGAGTTCCAGGCCAGCCCTGCGGATTTGGCCCCCATTGGCGCCCTGAAAATAGAAGTACAGGGGATCCGGCCCAAAGCCGCCGCAGAGGTAGGCGTCCTCATCCCGCCGGAGGATCTCCCGCAGTTCCTCCGAGACCATTCCCTCCACCTGGCGGCACAGCCGCAGATGGGCATAGAAATTGGGCATGGCTCAGTCCTGCGGCTCCATCTGTTCCTGGGCGTAGGCCAGATAGTGCTGTACAGACCAGGCGGTGGCCTCCTGATCCTTGTCCGTCAGGTCCCGGGTCACCCGGCCCGGCACCCCCATCACCATGGAATTGGGAGGAATCACCTTTCTGGGGGACACCACACTGCCTGCCGCCACAATGCTGCCCGCCCCGATATGGCAGCCGTCCAGCAGCACCGCTCCCATGCCGATGAGGCAGCCGTCCTCCACGGTGCAGGAGTGAAGAATGGCGTTATGGCCCACCACGCAGTTCTTGCCGATGATAGTGGGCATTCCGGTGGCGCAGTGCACCACGGAGTTGTCCTGAATGGAGGTGTTGGCACCGATGACAATCTTGTCCACGTCTCCCCGCAGCACCGCACCATACCAGATGGAGGCGTTTTCCTCCACCGTCACATCGCCGATGACGGACACGTCCTCCGCCAGATACGCCCCCCGCAGTTGGGGCGTTTTCCCTTGCACAGTTTTCAAAATCATGGGTATTTGCCTTCTTTCTAAAATCGTCCTTGCCACTCATTCCCCGAACCGGAACGCGGGAATCCCCAGATGGGCCCGGTCCTTGGCCAGGGACTTCATATTTTCCTGAGGCACGTCCAGGGCCGGCGTGCCAAAGACCTGGCCCAGCCAGGCCTGACAATCCTCCATCCACCGGGCCACATGGCTGTTCTCCCGCACCGGGTCCCCCAGGGAGGACGCGGGGGTGTTCAATGCGCTGGCGTGATTGCCCTCCATATAGGTGTGGCACTCAAAGGGCACGTCATGGGCTGCCAGAGCCGCCATAAAGGCAAGACCGTGCTCCACCGGCACCATTTTATCCCGGTAGATATTCCACAAAAATACCGGCGGGGTATGATCCCCCACCCACTGTTCCGGAGAGGCGATGGCCCGGAGTTCCTCCAGGGATCGCTCTCCCGCCAGGAGCCGGTACATGTCCCCCTGGCCCTCCACGTCCACGGTGATACAGGGATAGCCCAAAATCAAGCCGTTGGGCCTGCCCTCCCCATGGAAGCAGTCCGAGGCCTCCATCACGTCCTGCCGCTGCCACATGGTCCCCGCGCAGGCCGCCACATGACCTCCCGCAGAAAAGCCGCACAGGGCCAGCTTGTCCGGGTCCTGATTCCAACCTTCGGCCCGCTGCCGGATCAGCTTCAGCGCCCGGCATACGTCCGCCACCGCATTGGGAAACCGAGCCTGGGCTCCGATGGAATACCGCAGCACATAGGCGTTATAGCCTCCGGCGGCAAAGGCAGCCGCCACCGGCTCCCCTTCGCTGGTTCCGTGGAACATATAAGCCCCCCCAGGCAGCACCACTACCCCGGCCCGGCTGGGATAGTGCCCCGGCACCGTGGTCCACCGCTGGATGTAGGTGTACAGCAGGACCCGATGGTCCCCGTACAGGTCGATTTTTTCGCAGATCATAGAATCCCCTCCAAGGAAAAGTCCGGCAGATAGTCCTCCGTGGCGGCGGCAGGCTCCTGGAGGAAGCCGTCCTCCAGCCCCAGCATATAGAGCCAGTCCACCACCGCCTGGTATTCCTCCTCCGTGATGGTCCGGTCAAAGGGGGGCGTATTCCGCACCGGCCCCGAGGGCACATACTGGGCCATCAGGCTCAGCAGCACTGTCCCTTTGGTGAAGTGGTCCGCCACATAGTCCAGCACTTTAAGGCTGTTTTGCACCTGGCCCGGGAGGATCAGGTGCCGGATCATCACCCCCTGCTGCAGCATCCCATCGGCGTCAAACCGGCAGGGTCCCACCTGCCGCACCATCTCGTCGATGGCTCGGCAAGCCACCGTAAAATAGTCCGGGGCGCCGGACAGCCGGGCCGCCAGCCCTTCTTCGGCGTATTTCAGGTCAGGCAGGTAGATGTCCACCTTTCCCTCCAACGCCTTCAGGGTCTCCACCGACTCATAGCCTCCGCAGTTATACACCACCGGCACCGGCAGTTTGGGAGTCAAGGCGGGCAGAATGGAGGGCAGAAAATGGGTGGCCGTCACCAGGTTGATATTATGGGCCCCCTGGTCAATCAGGTTCTCAAAGATCTCCCGGAGCCGTGCTGTGGAGATCTCCGCCCCGAATTTCCCGTGACTGATCTCCGTATTCTGACAGAACCGGCACCCCAAGGAGCAGCCCGAAAAAAACACCGCACCAGAGCCTCGGACGCCGGAAATAGGCGGCTCCTCCCAGAAATGGAGGGCCGCCCGAGCTGCCGTCAGCCCATCGCCCATACCGCAGAAGCCCCTCTGCCCCCTGGTGCGATCCACGCCGCAGGCCCGGGGACAGAGGCGGCAGGATGTATAGTCCATTACTTTGCCAGCAGCTCCGCCACAGCCTTCAGCTCCGGCACCTCCGCCTCGGAGATGCGGCCAAAGTCCGCCATCACCGACAGCTCCAGGCTCAGGGGCACGGTGGCGATCAGGGGTGCACCCACGGCCTTGGCATGTTCCTCCGGGTCCGTACCCAGCAGGATTTCTCCCCCTTCGGTGGACAGGTAGGCCTTATTTTCCACCACGCCCACCACGGGAATCATAATCATTTTCATGAGGCCCACGGATTTTTTCACCAGGAAGTCCGTCAGATCCGACGGATTGGACACGCAGACCGCCCCGTCAAAGGGAATGATGGTGCCGATCTGCAAGGGCACGTCCCCGATACCCGAGGGCATATCCACCAGCATAAAGTCCAGATCCTCCGGCCACTTCACGTTGAGATAAAAATACAGAGCGCCTTCCGCCATATCCTTGCCGTAGGACAAAAGGGGCTGGGATCCATCCTTCTCCACGTTGCCCATGGAGATGAACTGCACCCCGCTGTCGGCAGTCATGGGCAGAAGATTCTGGCCATCAGCATTACAGGGTTCCACCTTGCCATAGAGATAGTGGATGGAGGGGTTTGCCAGATCTGCATCCAGCACCGCCACCTTTTTGCCCATCTTTTGCAGCTGATCTGCCAGCAGGCAGGTCACCACGGATTTGCCCGTGCCCCCCTTGCCGCTGAACACCGCCACGATCCGCCCCGCCTTCTTGGGGGTCTTTTGGTCGGCCTGGCCCTCGGAGCACTTGCTGCTGCAGGAGTCGCACTTGCCTCCGCAGGTGGTAAAGTCTCCCCCGCAGGCCTCCAGGTCCGCCATGTACTTCATATATTTTGCCTCGTGCTCCTGCTGGAGCTTCTTCTGATCGTCCGTCATAGTATGTTCCTTTCCTGCGGTCCCACGCCGCCGAACTAATTTAAATATAGTATATCATAATTTGGGCAAAAAACAACCGTAGTCATGCTGCATCCTGCGCTTTCCTCCATGTCGTTCTTTGCGTTTTCCCAGTCTAGCATATCGGATATGCGCCGTCAAGGCATTCCCATCTCAAAGCTCCATTGCACGGTTCAGGAAAATATAGTATACTGATCGTATTATCGCCGATGGGAGGCCGTTTCATGGAAAAAAATCAGAGATTTACCGCCGAAATTACCGGATGCACCAGCCAGGGCTTTGGGGTGGCCCATCTGGAGGATCGGGCCGTATTCGTCAAGGGGGCCATTCCCGGCGAAACCTGCGAAATCAAGGTGGTCAAAATTACGAAAACGGCGGTCTACGGTCGGTTGGAACGGGTGCTGTTCCCCTCCCCCCACCGCGTAGTCCCCAGCTGTCCCCACTACGGTATCTGCGGGGGCTGCGATCTGATGCACATGGACTACCAGCTGGAGGCAACGCTGAAACAGCAGCGGGTGGCCGATGCCCTCCAGCGGATTGGCGGCGTGGAACCGGAGCCGCTGTCCATCACCCCCGCCCCCACCACAGAGGGCTACCGCAACAAGGTCATTTTCCCCGTGGGGATGACCAAAGATGGTCCTGCCGCCGGATTTTACCGGGCCAGGACCCACGACCTGATCCCAATTACCCATTGCCACATCCAGCCCCAGGAGGCCCAGCTGGTATCGGAAACGGTGCTCCGGTGGATGGGGCAGTATCATATTCTCCCCTACGATGAGGAGACTCGGCGGGGATACATTCGCCACATCTATGTGCGGAAGGCCCAGGTCACCGGGCAGCTCATGGTGTGCATTGTTTCCGCCAGCGAAACCCTCCCCAAGGCAAAAAAACTGGTGGAACTGCTGCGGGCTGCCGTCCCGGCCATCACCACCGTGGTCCACAACGTAAATCTCCGGCCCGGCAACGTGATTCTGGGGGACGTCTACCACACCCTTTATGGAGACGGCTACATTGAGGATCAGCTCTGCGGCCTGACCTTCCGGCTCTCCCCTGCCTCCTTTTATCAGGTCAACCACCATCAGGCCCAGGTGCTCTATGAAAAGGCCATTGCCATGGCCGATCTCCACGGCACCGAAACGGTTCTGGATCTCTACTGCGGCACCGGCACCATCACCCTGGCCATGGCTAGGGCCGCGGGGGAGGTCATCGGCGTGGAGGTGGTACCCCAGGCCATCCATGACGCCCAGGAAAACGCCCGGCGCAACGGCATCGAAAACGCCCGGTTCTTCTGTGCCGACGCGGGACAGGCAGCCCTGCGGCTGTCCCAGGAAGGAGTGCGGCCCCAGGTCATCACCGTGGATCCCCCCAGAAAGGGCATTTCTCCAGAGGTCATCGACGCCATTGCGGCCATGGCCCCCAGCCGTCTGGTCTACGTCTCCTGCGATCCGGCCACCCTGGCCCGGGACGTGGCCCGATTGGAAGAAAAGGGGTATCTGTTCCAGCGGGCTGAGGCCGTGGATCTGTTCCCCAGGACGAAGCACGTCGAGACGGTAGTATTATTGTCCAAATCACCTTGTTGATTATCACAACAATCTACCTATAAACAGTTCAAGGAGGCCCTCCATGATCCTCAGCGTCAGTCGCCGCACCGACATTCCCAGCTTCTACATGGACTGGTTTCTCAATCGGCTCCGGGCCGGGTTTCTGCTGGTGAAGAATCCCGTCAATCCCCGGCAAGTACGCCGAATCCCCCTTACCCCGGAACAAGTAGACTGCATGTTTTTCTGGACCAAGAACCCCGGACCCATGCTGCCTCATCTGGCGGAGCTTTCCCCCTGGCCCTACTACGTCCAGTTTACGCTGACGCCCTATGGCCGGGATATCGAGCCGGGGCTTCCGGACAAGCAGCTGGTGCTGATCCCAACCTTTCAGGCCTTGGCCGATGCCTTGGGCTCGGAGCGGGTCGTCTGGCGCTATGATCCCATTTTTCTCAGTCCCCGCTATTCCCTGGAATACCATGTACACGCCTTATCTAAAATGGCAGCCTTGCTGGAGGGCTATACCCACCGGGTCGTCATCAGCTTTCTGGACCTCTATCAAAAGACCCGGCGTAACACCGCCGGTCTGGACCTTCGCCCCCCTGCTCTGGAAGAGATTCCGATTTTGGCTGCCCAGCTCTCCTCCATCGCCCGCAGTCACCACATGACCATGGAATCCTGCTGCGAAGCCATGGATCTCCAATCCTACGGAATCCAGCATGGCAGCTGCATCGACAGGGAGAGGATCGAACAGCTCTTGGGGCATCCCCTGCCGGCCAAAAAAGACAAGAACCAGCGCCCCGGCTGCGGCTGTATCGAAAGCATTGACGTGGGCGCCTACCACACCTGTAAAAATGGCTGTAAATATTGCTACGCCAATTTCAGCCCTCAGCGGGTGGCCCGGGAAACAGAAGGTTACGATCCCTCCTCGCCCCTGCTCTGCGGAACGCTGACGCCAGGAGATCGGATCACAGCCTGTTCCGGCGGATCTCCTTCCATTTACTAGCCACTTTTTAGCCCGAAAGCAGGATTTTTCTTTTCCAGCTGCTTTCGGGTTTTGTTTTTTTTATGAAGCGACTCAGCCATTTTTTAGCCATATTCTTCACCGTCCTCCCACTGCGGACATTTGTGCTTACACTTGTTTGTCGCTCGCAAACATGCAAGTCTTTCATTCAAACATTTCAGATTTTTTCGAATTATCTTGGATTCAGCGAAAAAAAACAGTTGATTTCTGCAAGTTCACTGCGGTATAATGTTCGTATCACCCATCTCCGTAGCACTTTGGTTCTGCGGAAATAATATGTGAAGGAGTAAGAGAATTTCATGAAAACTTCAAAAAGAGTTCTGGCAATGCTGCTGGCCGTGGCAATGATGCTTTGTGTCTTTGCCGGCTGCGGAACAGAAACCGCATCCAGCGCCGCAGACTCCACCGCTGAAGTCGCCTCCGGCGAGACAGCAACGGATACCGCCAACACCGGCGACAAAGTCGTCAAGATCGGCGTCTATGAGCCCGCTTCCGGCGATAACGGCGCTGGCGGCAAGCAGGAAACCCTGGGTATGCAGTACGCCAACAAGGTCCAGCCCACCGTAGAGATCGGCGGCGAGACCTACACCGTACAGCTGGAGATCGTAGATAACCAGTCCTCCAACGACAAGGGTCCCTCCGCTGCCCAGCAGCTGGTTTCAGCTGGTGTGTCTGTGGTTCTCGGTTCCTATGGTTCCGGCGTTTCCATCGCCGCTTCTGACGTCTTTAAGAACGGCGGCGTTCCCGCCATTGGCGTCACCTGCACCAACCCCCAGGTCACCGAGGGCAACGAGCACTATTTCCGTATTTGCTTCCTGGATCCCTTCCAGGGCACTGTTCTGGCCAACTTCGCTTCCTCTGAGCTGGGCGCCAAGAAGGCCTACTGCCTCTCCAAGCTGGGCGATGACTACTCTGCTGGTCTGTGCAACTACTTCAAGGAAGCTTTCACCGCACTGGGCGGCGAAGTTGTAGAAGAATCCTTCCCGGAAGGCAACTCCGATTTCACCTCCTATGTTACCAACGCTAAGAGCCAGGGCTGCGACGTGTTCTTCGCCCCTGTTTCCACCGAGGCTGCCGCTAACATCATTGAGCAGGCTTCCGCCCAGAACCTTGGCATTCCCATGCTGGCTGGCGACACTTGGGATTCCAACGTCATCACTGGCGCCGCTCAGGGCAAGTCCGTGGAAATCTATGTCACCACCTTCTATCAGGAGGGCGGCAACGCTGACTTCGATAAGGGCTTTAAGGAGTATCTGAATTCTGATGCCACCGCCCTTGCCAACAACGGCGGTAACGACATGGTCGCTGCTGTGTCTGCCATGGGCTACGATGCTTACTTTGTTGCCTTGGAAGCTCTGAAGGCTGCTGGCTCCACCGATCCCGGCGATGTCATGAAGGCTCTGCCCTCTGTGAACTATACCGGCGTTACTGGTGTGATTACCTTTAACGAGACTGGCGATGCCAACCGCGATACCGCTTACGTCAAGAAGGTCAACACCGAAACCGGTGCTTGGGACTTCGTGGCTGAGCAGAAAGTAAGCTGATCTCCGGATCACGGATTACATACCGGAGACCCTGCTGGGTCTCCGGCTTTCCCGTGGAGGCGTCCCCCCACAAATCCTGTTTGGGCTGCCTCGAAAGGAACCCCTGAACAGGTCTCTTTCGAGACAGCTCAAATCTATCATTAGGAGGTTTATCCATGAGTGTTGTCCTTCCCTACCTGCTTTCCGGCATTTCGGTAGGCGGCCAGTACGCACTGATTGCCATTGGTTATACCATGGTCTACGGCATCCTGCGCCTGATCAACTTTGCCCACGGCGATGTGTTTATGGTGGCTGGCGTCATGATGGTCTATCTATCAGCGTCCTTGCCGCTGTACATATCCATGCCGCTGATGCTGATTTTAACGGTCATCATCGGCTTTGCCATTGAGCGAGTGGCCTACAAGCCCCTGCGTTCGGCACCCCGTATGTCCATTATGATCTCCGCCATCGGCGTGAGCTATCTGCTGCAAAACCTGGCAGCCTACATCACCGGCGGTCTGGCCCAGCAGTACCCCACGGTACCCCTGATCTCTGAATCCATCACCATCGGCCCTGCCACCACCAAGGTGGTGACCCTGGTAACGCCCTTCCTGGTGATTGCTCTGGTATTCGGCCTGGTGATGCTGATTAACCACACAAAAATCGGCATGGCCATGCGTGCCGCTTCCCGGGACTATGACACCGCCCAGCTCATGGGCATTCGGATCAACGCCGTCATCAGCGTGACCTTTGTCATCGGCTCCTTCCTGGCAGCCATCGGCTCCGTGCTCTACTTCACCAACTACACCGCCGTCACCTATACCTCCGGTTCCATGCCGGGCCTTAAGGCCTTTGTGGCAGCAGTATTTGGTGGTATCGGGTCCATCCCCGGTGCAGTAATCGGCGCATTCATCATCGGCATCTGTGAGAATATCGTCAAAGGTCTGGAGGCCATGCTGGCCCTGGCCGGCATCAATCTGAATCTGGGTCTTGCCACCTTCTCGGATGCCGTGACCTTTGCCCTGCTCATTATCATCCTCGTGGTCAAACCCACCGGCCTATTCGGGGAAAAGGCCACGGAGAAAGTGTGAGGTGCGCGATGAAGAATTTTGAAAATAAGCGCGGCAGTCTCATCACCGCCATCATTGTCATTGCCGTATTCCTTTTCGTTGGCATTGCTGAACGGGTAGCACCCGCCTCCTGGAACATGCTGTTTATGGTGCTCAAGAAGGGATCCATCTACGCTTTGATTGCCGTATCCATGAACCTGCTCAACGGCTTTACAGGTCTGTTTTCCTTGGGTCAGGCAGGCTTCATGTTGCTGGGTGCCTACACCTACGGCATCTTTACCATTCCCGCCGCAGAACGTGCTTCTGTCTACCAGTATTTTGACGGCGGCGTGATTCAGTTTGCCCTGCCGGTTCCAGTGGCCCTGATTCTGGCCGGTCTGGTGGCCGCCGTATTTGCGTTCCTCATCGGTCTTCCGGTTCTGCGGCTCAAGAGCGATTATCTGGCCATCGCCACCCTGGGTTTTGCGGAGATCATCCGCGCCGTGTTCCAGTGGAACGTGCTGGGCCCCATCACCAACGGATCCAACCTGCTGCGGAAATTCCCGGTGTTCCAGACCACGCTGTCCTACTTTATCGTGGTTGGAATCTGTGTAGCCATAGTGCTGCTGCTGATCAACTCCTCCTATGGTCGGGCCTTTAAGGCGATCCGAGAGGACGAAATTGCAGCGGAGGCCATGGGCATCAATCTGGCCCGGCACAAGATGCTCTCCTTCTGCATTTCTTCCTTCTTTGCTGGGATTGGCGGCGCACTGCTGGCCATGTATCAGACCTCTGTCCAGGCCGCCATCTTCAAATCTGCCATGACCTATGAGATCCTGCTGATCGTGGTCATCGGCGGCATCGGTTCCATCTCCGGCAGTGTGCTGGCCTCCTTCCTGTATATCGCCTGCAGCGAATGGTGGCTTCGGTTCCTGGATCAGGAGACCATTCTCACCACCGCAGGAAGAACCCAATTTATTGTCATTATGGCCGTGATCTTTGTGATCCTTCTGGCCATGATGGTGTTCCGTCTGGTGAAGCCCAAGGGCAAATCCAGAGTTCCCTTCGGCGTAGGTACCGGTGTCTGTGCCGCAGTCCTGGGGTGGCTTGTCTACTTTGCCGCCACCGGGCAAACCAAGGTGCCGCTGCTGCGGAACGGCTTCCGCATGGTGGTATTCTCTGTCATCATCATGATTGTGGTGCTGTTCTTCCGCCGGGGTATCATGGGAACCAGCGAGCTGCCTGATCTGTTCAAAAAACGTGTCAAAACAGCAAAAGAGGAGGTGGCGAAATGAGTCAGAACGTCCTTCATGTGGAGAATATCACCATGCAGTTCGGCGGCGTGGTAGCCGTGAACGATCTGAGCATGGATGTGAATGAGGGCGAAATCGTAGCGCTCATCGGCCCCAACGGTGCCGGAAAAACCACCGCCTTCAACTGTATCACCGGCGTCTATGAGCCTACCAACGGACAGGTGAATTTTTACGGCAAGCCCATGGTGGAGAACCACCCCCAGGGCAAAATGAAAAAGCTCTATTCCGGAGATCACGCCGGGGAATACAGCCATGTCATCAGTCCTACGCCGGATAAAATCACCAAGCTGGGCATTGCCCGCACCTTCCAGAATATCCGGCTGTTTTCCCAGCTCACAGTCTTTGACAATGTGCTCATCGCCAAGCATATGCGGGCCAAGCACAACTGGTTTACCTCCACCTTCCGGCTCAGCCGCAAGGAGGAAAAGCGGATGCGTGAGGAGACCACAGCCCTCCTGGAGGAGCAGAATCTGCTGCACCTCCGAGACGAAGTAGCCGGTTCCCTGCCCTATGGCATTCAACGTCGGCTGGAGATCGCCCGGGCTTTGGCCACCTCACCCAAGCTGTTGCTGCTGGATGAACCGGCCGCAGGCATGAACCCCCAGGAGACTCAGGAGCTGACGGACTTTATTCAGGAGATCCGGGACAAATACCAGCTCACCATATTCATGATCGAGCACCACATGGACCTGGTCATGCAGATCTCAGAGCGGATCTATGTGCTGGACTTCGGCAAGCTGATCGCCTCCGGCACCCCGGCTGAGATCCAGAGCAATCAGCGGGTCATCGACGCATATTTGGGGGTGGGCAGCGATGCTTAAAATTGAAAATCTATATGTGAATTATGGCGGCATTGAAGCCGTCAAAGGAATTTCCCTGGAGGTGCCCGATGGCAGCATTATCACCCTGGTGGGCGCCAACGGTGCAGGAAAATCCACCACGCTCCGGTCCATCGTCGGTCTGGTGAAAGCAAAAAGCGGCTCCATCACCCTGGACGGGGAAGAACTGCTGGGCCGGGATACCACGGAAATCGTCTCCAAGGGCATCACCCTGGTGCCAGAGGGACGCCGGGTATTCCCCGACATGACGGTGCTGGAAAACCTGAAGATTGGCGCTTATCTCCGCAAGGACAGCCTAAAGGATGACATTGAGCGGATCTACGCCCTGTTTCCCCGGCTCAAAGAGCGGTCCTGGCAGGCAGCCGGTACCCTCTCCGGCGGCGAGCAGCAGATGCTGGCTGTGGGTCGTGCGCTGATGTCCCGGCCTAAGATCATTATGATGGATGAACCCTCTTTGGGTCTGGCTCCCATCATCGTGCAGAACATCTTCGGGATCATCCAGGAGATCAACAAGCAGGGCACCACCGTGCTGCTGATCGAGCAGAACGCCAACATGGCTCTGAAAATCGCCAGTTACGGCTACGTCATGGAGACCGGTCGGATCTCCCTCAAAGGCACCGGCCAGGAGCTGTTGGCCAACGAACAGGTCAAGGAGCTCTATCTGGGAAAAGCAAAATAAAGAACGGCTGCGGAGAACCATTTTGGTCTCCGCAGCCGTTTTGTTATTGCAGTTCTCTGCCAGCCAGTTCTGCCGCCACAGCACCATCTCCCAAAGCCGTGACGATCTGGCGGATCTCCTTCTTCCGAATATCGCCTGCGGCGAAAATTCCCGGGCAGGAGGTCCGGCAGTCCTCTCCAGCAGCGATATACCCTTCCGGAGTGGTTTCCACCACACCCTGGTAGAGCTCCGGTGCCGGGCTCAGGCCAATGGCCACGAAAACGCCTCCCACTTGCAGGGTCCGTGTCTGTCCCTTTTGCTGGATCACCACGCCGGTGACCTTCTCCTCTCCCAAGATCTCCTGCACCTGGGTCTCAAAAAGGATTTCAATGTTCTCCCGCTGGCGGACCCATTCCACCAGGGATTCCTGTCCCCGGAAGGCATCCCGCCGCACCAGCAGATAGACATGGGTACAGATTCCAGAGAGGTACAAAGCGTCCTCCAGCGCGGTATTTCCGCCGCCCACCACGGCCACATTCTGTCCCCGGAAGAAGGCACCATCACACACGGCACAGAAGCCCACGCCCTTGCCGGACAGTCTGGCTTCCCCCGGCACCTCCAAATGCCGTCGACGGACGCCCATGGCCAGGATCACCCTGCGGGCTTCCACCTGGTTGCCGCTCTCGGTGACCACACGAATGTGGTCCTTCTGGGGCTCCAATTTGGCCGCTCGTTCGTAGATGGTCTCCACTTGCATATCCGTCACCTGCTGGGCGAACCGCATGGTGAGCTCCCATCCCTCGGCATCGGGCGATCCCGGCATGTTCTCAATGATACTGGTCTCCGCCATCTGACCGCCGTAGGTTTTCTCCTCCATGATCAGTGTGCTGCGTCCAGCCCGGGCACTGTAGAGTGCCGCAGTCAATCCCGCCGGACCGCCGCCAATGATACAAATATCATACATTGTGCTTCCTCCTCCAAAAAATATCCCTGCCGCAAAGCAGGGATATTTTGTCTTTTTATTCCGACTCTTCTTCGGTTTCGGGTTCCTTGGCCTCGGGGCTATCCTCTTTCAGCTCATTCATCAACTCCGGATTCCCGGTAATAATCACATCGGGCTCCCCGTCGCCAGTGAGATCTGCCACAACGGTGTCCATTTCTCCATCGCCGGTGGTATCTGCCGTCACGGTGTCGATCTTTCCATCGCCATCCAGATCCTCCAACTTGACGTCTGCTGCGCCGTCGCCGTCCAGATCCAGGAAAATTGCCTCTTCGGAGGTCTCTTCGGCCTGCTTTTTCTTCATGAGCTGAACCGCCGCTACCGTCGCAGCGCCTGCCGCTACCACGGTGCCCAAGGCCACCAGCCCGCCGATCTTATGCTTTTTACTCATCAAACTCAGCTCCCTTCTAATTTTGTGCCTATGCGTTATATTGCCCGTATTCTAGCACGCCCCTTGAAAAAGTGTGTGAACAAATCATAAATATTTCCCTGTCCTCCGGCCAGCCATTATTGGTCCCGGAACTGGGAGGGCGTGGTACCCTCGTACTTTTTAAACGCCCGGTTCATGGACAAAAAGCTGGTATACCCTACAATCTGGGCAATTTGCTTCATGGTTTTATCAGAACGCATCAAGCTTTTGGCAGCCGCCAGCCGCACATGCTGGATCGTCTCATAGATGCCCCGCCCAGTGTACTGCTTGAATACCCGGGTGGCATAGGAGGGGGTGATGCCAAAGGCGGCAGATACCTCTGTCAAGCCCAGATTTTCCTCCATATAATGATCCTCAATATAGACGCTCATCTTATCCACCCATTGGGGCTTCGGCTCCTGCACATCCTTATCCCGTTTCCGACAGACGGCATCAAACAGTTCATCCATATTTCCCGTGAGCTCTGACAGGGTTTTTGCCTCCACGATCTGAGGTCCAGGATTGAGCCGGTAGTAGAAATCGTCGCCCATGGCAGCTTTGAATTCCTCCAGCGCGTCCAGAATCTTGCAGCAGATTCCCCCCAGCCGTACCCGCAGGATCTTGACCGTAGGCCGGGCCTGGAGAAATTCCCGGTCAATCATCTCATGGAGCACATATTTGACGCCGCCTGCATCCATCATCTGAAGCTTGGTGATCAGCTTTTTATCCAGCACCGTCAGATCCGAGCGGATCATGGGCAGATACTCGCCGCACAGGTCCTCATAAAAGGTGACCTGCTGGTCCTGCTCCAGGAATGTGTTATACCACAGCACCTCCCGAGCCTGCACATAGGCTTCCGGCAGCGACGTTAGACCCTGCACCTGCTCGCTGACGGCAATGGTGACACTCACGTTAAATTCTGTCTCCAGAACCTCCATCATCTCCCGCAGCAGCTGCCGCAGCTGCCGCCGAAATGCGGACCATTCCTGCTTGAGATTCACAACGGCCACCATCTGATAATCCTTCTCCGCTTCCACCGAAATATTCTCCCGGCCCAGCAGTTCATGAAGCATATTACTCAATAGGAAAAAGTGATGCTTTGTGGCGTCCAGCCATTCTGCCTCCGTGGAAAACACATTGCTCCAGCGTTCAATCTGCACAATCAATATGGCAAATCGGTCAGTCTCCGGATAAAATGCCGCACCTGCGCATACCTTCTTCAGCTCCTGCTCGTCCCGAATGAACATGGGGCTTGTCAGATGGGACACCAACAGGTCTGTCAGGTGAATATTCTCTCCCATATTCCTTGTCTGCATTCGTGTTGCACCTTCCTGCCTGAATTTCTCTGTTTTCTATATAGTATCAAATTTCGTGGTCAAGAATCAAGATTATTGCGGAATTAAAGTCAAAAATTCATATTTCAATCCTTAATTCTGTCAGTTTTCCCTGGGCTGCCACTGTGTTATAGTGAGGTGAGGTAGATTATCTGCCAATTTAAGCAACAGGAGGATACGCTATGAAAAAGAATACGAAGAAGCTCCTTGCACTGTTACTGGCCCTGACCCTAGTTCTTGGACTTCTGGCCGGCTGTGGCAGCAATGAGACCACATCTGCCACCTCCAGCACCGAAGAGGCTACTGCTTCTGCACCGGAGACGGCACCTGAAGAGACGGAGTAAGGGGAAGCGCCTGCTCCAGAAACGCCCGCCGACTCCACTGTTGAGGAGCCCACTTCCACGGAAGAAGGCGCAGCCGAGTCCACCGGCGAGGTGGTTTTGGAAGCGGTGGAGCTGCCCATCGAAGAGGAAGCTGTCCACTACAGCTGCTGGATGCCCGTGGCCCCCTATGTCAGCACCATGATCAACCTGGAGGAGTTCTCCGATCAGATCGCCATGGTCAAGCTGATCAACGAGACCACCAACGTCTACATCGACTTTAACGCGGTGGCCGGTGGTATGGCTGAGGAAGAAACCTTCAACCTGATGATTGCCGGCGGCGACTACACCGATATCATCGGCGTCATGAACTACTATGCCGGTGCCCGGAACAGCTCCGGCCACGAGCGTGCCATCGAGGAAGGCGTCATTGTAGATCTTTATGACGACCTCAAGGAGTACGCCCCCAACTACTGGAATCTTTTGACCTCTGATCCCAATGCCTATATGTCCGTGCGGACCCAGTCCGGTTACATGGGCTGTATCGCCCAGCTGCTGAAAAAGGCCGGCATGGAAAACCAGGGCATGATCGTCCGGAAGGACTGGTTTGAGGCCTCCGGAGTGGAGAGCCTGGACACCCTGGATCAGTACGAGGAATACCTGACCTACTGTAAGGACACCTATGGTGCCTACGCCTACCTGCAGTACGAAGGTCTGGACACCGACTGGGGTGCCGCCTTCAACATCACTCCCGGCAGCTTTAACGTGGTGGATGGCCAGGTGGTCCATTCCTATACCACCCAGGCCTTCCAGGACTATCTCGTCAAGATGAACGACTGGTACCTGAAGGGTCTGTTCAACGACGACTTCTACAACGACATCGACATCACCACAGTCCGGATGGATATGGCCAACGACCTGTGCTCCTTCGTGGACGGCTCTGCGGAAGGCATGAGCAATATCTTTGACTTCAACCCGGAGAACAGTGCCATGGAGCTGATGGCTACCGCTTATCCCAAGGCGGAAGGCGTGGACGAGATTCATGTGGGCTTTGAGTCCCGGCTCATCAAGAACGCTGACACCTGGGCCGTGTCCACCGCCTGCGAGGACTATGTCCCCCTGCTGAAGCTGGTGAACTGGCTGTACTCCGAAG
>CASEPH010000199.1 GCA_949289625.1 uncultured Clostridia bacterium
TCTTTGCGAAAGATGAGAATCCTCCGGATCTGACTGCCGAACAAAAAGAAATCATTGAAACGTGGAACGGGTTAAGCCCGGAAGAACGTGAAAGATTGATGAAAATTATACGCACTTTCCAATAGGAGTAGTTTCTGATGAGCCAATCGGATGAGCTGCTCCTTATTTTGTGCTTTCAGGACAGTTTCGTCCGTATCAGGGTAACTGTCACTCTGCACGATAAGGAAGGTGCCGCATGAAACTTACCAAAGAACAAATAGAAAATGTAAAAAGTTTTTTGCTTGAAACATTCGCTTTTAACGAAGAACAGCTTGCAGCCATCGATGGACTAATGCCCATGACACAAGAGATTTTCGAGTCCATTCTTGAACGCTGTAATGAGCTTGGATCTGCATCCGACAAGATCTTTTATCGGCTTCTCAGGGACTATCCGGATTTAACAGATGTTTACGGTCAAAAACTGGAAAAGGAATTAAATGAAAAATATCCTGATACAGAGCTTCCGGAAGAAACGCCAGAAGAACGGCAGGCAGCGTGGGAACGGTTGTGTGCCCGGATTAGGGCGGAGTTTGGGGAGGATGCAATTTAATTATCAACATAAAGAGGCTGTTGTGCATTTGTTCAACAACCTCTTTATTAGTCTCAAATTCTCATCTAAATTCGCTATTTGTCTTCTACAAACTATATTCTTGGACGTTCTGATTTTTGAGAGAACAGTTTCCACCGGAACTCCAGCTCTTTCTGGACAAACTCTTTCGGCAGGCCGCGGGGGTTGGCGATGAGATACCATACCCGAAAGGTGCGCTTCTCCGGGTCTGTCTCCTGCCGGTAGAGCTGATAGCCCGCCTCATCCTCCGGCGTCCACTGTCCTGTCTGCCGCTTGGCCTGCACAAAGGGCTCCACCACCTGGTCCAGCTCCTCTCTGGTGCGGCTTGCGGCCCAGGCGTGATCCACATCATTGGCGTGGGAGAGGTGGAACAACATCGAACCCATCCAGTTTTTTGCCTTACACTCCGGCGTTCCGCGCAATTCCGTCTGACGGCGGTACTCCGCCAGCTGCTCTGGTGTTCCGTACCGTTCCACCATTTGCTCATCCACATGAATGCACCAGCTGTAATCCTCCGGCTGGATAAAGGGGGCGCAGACCGTCTGGAGCGCCTCTGCTGGGTCCGCCTCAAAGCGGTCGATAAAGTCGAGGTAGCGGGCTTTGATCAGGGGCAGAAAGATGTCCAGCAGCCCGGTGTCCAGCCGTAGGTCCTCTGTCAGCATCCGAAAAAATGAACCGCCTGTTGTCGGTTCTATTTTGAAAGAGTAGAGGTAGTCATCTCCCTGCTTTATGATACAGGTGAAGTCCACCTCCACATTTCCATGGCCGATTTCGTAGTCTATGTAGTTGTAGCGCCTCCGGTCAAACCAGATCTGATAGGTCAGCCCGTTTTTCATTTTCTTTTTAAAGTCGCCTTTTTTCAGCCGCTTCCAGCCCTTTTCCTCCAGGCCCAGGCAGTTCCATAGGTAGTCCAGAAGCTCCTGAAATATATCTGCCGGGCGTTTTTGTTCCATAGCTATTCACCCCCCCCTAAATCATTTTCTACACCATCTCATACAGCAGGGCACCGCCGCCCCGCGCCAGCTCCAGATGAGAGCGAAGCGTTTCCAGCCCGCTTTGCACCGCCTCGGTGGGCAGATCCCAGTCTGGGGCAATTTCAGCGGCCAGTTCCGGGAGGTCCCACTCCCGCAGAGCTGCCAGCAGTTGAGACGCCAGCTCTCCCTCCAGCAGAGCGCAGTCCAGGGTGTCCTCCGTCTGGGGAGCAGGAAAACGGACATCCAGATCCAGCTCGCTCTCACACCAGTCCCAGATGGCCATATAGACCGCACCGGAGCAGTCGCCGTTGGACAGTTCCTGCCGCTGGCCGTCTTTGAGAAGATAAAAGGATGCGATCTGTGACATAGTTGTTCCTCCTGAATGTTATCCTTTTTCCATCAGCCCTTCTGCCTGCATCCGGATCACATAGAAGGCCCGCACCCAGTCCAGCTCCTGCTCCATGGATTTCTCCAAAGCCAGCAG
>CASEPH010000200.1 GCA_949289625.1 uncultured Clostridia bacterium
TTCACCGGGATGCCGGAGCTGAGCTGGAAGTATGGCTATCCGGCTGTCATCGCAGCGAGCGTACTCATCGTGATCGCGTGCCTATGGATCATGAAACGGAAAAAATTGTGGTAGCAAGTGTTAAGGAGGAGCAGACAGCGTTTTGGAAAACGCCGCCTGTTCCTCCAGAATGCTTACCCCCTCGTTTGATCCAGTCAGGCTGAGATAAAATCTTCCGATTCATTTTTATTCTGACTGATATTATCACGAGGCACCTTGCCAAAGCAATCGCTGGCCCCTATAATAGTTTATAAGTTATGCACCGACTTACAGAGAGAATACGGAGGAATAGGATATGGAGACGGGGGCAGACAAGATGGCCACTCCGCAGTTGGGCAGTCCAGCATTGACCGTATGTTTTTCCGCCTTACTGGCGGTAAGCACTGCGATCGCCGCAGGGCTGTATTGCCTGGCTGTCCAAGCCCTTTCGGAACTCGGCCTGGGCGCGGCGTCCTATACCGCAGCGCTGCTGCTCCCTATCCTGATCGGCGTTGGTGCCGCGCTCGCGACTATTGGACCGGCGAACCGGCGGTTCCGAAAGCTCCGACAAGCTTTTCAGACCATCATTGACGGGGATCTGAGCGTGCGCCTGCCAGAAAAGAACACAGGGATCTTCCGTGTCGCCTATTCTGACTTTAACCGCATGGCACAGGAGCTGGAGAAGGTGCGGGCCATGCGGGAGGAGTATGTCAACACCTTCACGCACGAGTTCAAGACGCCACTGACCGCGATCCGCGGCTTTGCCGAGTTGCTCCAGGAGCCGGGCTTTACCGAGGAGGAGCAGAAGAAGTACCTGCACATCATCGCCAGTGAGACCTGCCAGCTGGCGGAGCTGGCTAACGACGCTCTGCTGCTGACCAAGCTGGAGACCCAGAACCTGCCGGTGGTGCGGGAGAAATTCTGGCTGGATGAACAGATAAGCCATGACCTGACCATGCTGGAGGGCAGCCTCCGGGAGAAGAACCAGAACTTGACTGCGGAAATTGAGCCGGTCGAACTATATGGGAGCAAGGAGCTGCTCTCCCATGTGTGGACGAATCTGATCGGGAACGCCATCAAATATACCCCCAACGGAGGCCAGATCTCAGTCTCCCTCAAGCGAGAAGGCTCCGAGGCGGTATTTACTGTGACTGACAACGGGATCGGAATGTCCGAAGAGGTAAAGGCACATATCTTTGACCGCTACTATCAGGCCGACCCCACCCACACCCGGAAGGGGATCGGCCTGGGACTTCCCATTGTGCATAAGATCCTGGAGCTGTGCGGTGGTAAAATTGATGTGGAAAGCCGGTCAGGCGATGGAAGTACCTTCCGTGTTCATTTGCCGGTAAATCTCTGAATACATGCATCGAATTATAAAAAACTGCCCGGTCTGTACTGACAGAACGGGCAGTTTTCGGCTTTATCACAGCCAGAACCTGCTGGAAAAACAACCCCGCAGAATGGAAGCGATCCCTTGCAGCAGAAAGAACACCCCCACCAGGATAGACAAAGCCAGCAAACCGGCCACGGGCTCCAGGAACGACAGGAAGCCTGCCGCCGCCAGCACCAGGCCCAGGACAGTAAACCATCCCCAGCCGCGAATTCCCAGGCGTTTTAGCTCGAAGGAGTTTGCAAACTTGGTGATGCCGGAAAACATCAGCCACATCCCAAACAGGAACGGGAGCGTCAGGGCGGTGAACCACTGGTCAAAGAGAAGGAACAGCGAGAGCAGGATGGTCAGGATCCCATCCACCAGAAACCACCCGGAACCGGCCATGCAGGACTGCCCCGCAGCGAATACTGCCACATCCACAATACCGGAAAATAACATAGCCAGCCCGAACCACAGGGCCAGGCTTTCCACCGCGACGCCTGGAGAAGCCAGGCAAAGCACCCCGGCTATGATCAGAAGGACTCCGGCTATGATCCATAATACACGAGATAAGGTGCGATTCATATTTTATAACGCCTCCAGCAGCAAAAATGGGGCGCCCCGTAGCTGCGGGGCGCCCGCTGTGACTCAGCCGATTGCAATGGTGGAACTCTTGGGCAGTTCCTTCTTGGCCTGCTTGGGCAC
>CASEPH010000201.1 GCA_949289625.1 uncultured Clostridia bacterium
CTGCAAAAGTTCCAGTCCATGCAACACTTCAAGCAAGAACTCATTGACTATCTAGATTACTACAATAACCGACGCATCAAGACAAAGCTAAAGGGCTTGCCGCCTGCGATTCACAGACAACAAGCCCTTTCAGTTGCTTGAGTAATTTTTTGTTTGAAAATATTGTCTAACTTTTGGGGGTCAATTCACGTGGTGGAGCGTGGGGAGAATATTAGGTTTTGATTTTTCCCGGTGTAGTGCCTTCGTATTTTTTAAAGGCCCGGGACATGGTCAATACATTGCTGTATCCCACAGCCGCAGCGGCATTGGCCAAGGTCACACCTCTTCCAATCAATATCTTGGCCTCCTGAATCCGGTAGTAGTGAATATAGTCCAGAATACTGGTACCCGTGAGCCGCAGGAAACTCCGGGACAAATAGGAGGGGTTTTTGCCAAACTCGTCCGCAACGCGGTTGACATTGAGATCCGGATCCGTATAGTTGCCCCGGATGTAGTTTTTGACGTCCATGATCCAGGCGGCACTGCCGTCCTTCCGGCAGGAGAGAACCAGATCGTTGAGCTGTCCGAAAAAGTGCTCCATCTGGGCCCGAACCTCGGGGTAGGTGGTGGCTTCCAAAATTCGCCGCTCTGGTTGCAGGGCGGACAGTGCTTCGGCACGGCCTTCGTCCAGCAATTCCCGGGCGGTATTCATCAGCGCGTCCAGATATTGGGCGCATTTGTGCTTTAGCAGGATCAAGGGGGTGGCAAGGGCCAGGTACTCCCGATCAAAGAGAGAATCGAAAACTTCCGAGGCCTGCCGGAAGCAGCCTGATTTAAACTGGGTCAATATCTCCTGCTCCTGCTTGATATCCGGCCGAGGCTGAGGATAGATCCTATAGGCCTCCACCACGGCGAAGGTCAAAAGAGGTTGCACATTCATATGCAGAACCCGGTATTCCACAATCTGGCGCACCTGCTGTTTGGCCTGACCTAGGCCCTCAAAGCCCTCCCAAATCTGGCTGACAGAGGCAAACAGCCGAATACCGTCCACCTGCTGTTCCAATTCGATGAGCCGCTGGGCTGTGGCCATAAGTTTGGCCGCTGTGATCTCCCGCTCAGATCCGCAGAGAATGCACATGATCTCGCTCTGGATTTTAAAGAGAAAAACGTCCTGCTGTGCGGCCAACTTTTGCCGCAATAGCTCGGCAATGTTGACGACAAGCTGGGCTTCGGAATAGGAGGTATGCCCAAGTCCCCGTATATATGCGTAGGCATCCACCGCCACAACCTGGAGCTGGATCAGGCCAAACCAGTTGCCGTGAAACTGGATCCCACAGGAATCCAATAGTTGTGGATAGTCGGGCGGAATGGGGGAGCCTTCCTGCAGCAGGCCAATGAGCAGATGATCCCGCATGGCCTCTGGACTGGGCGTCAGCCCTGCGTCTGCCCATAATGTGGTGTCGATATTCTGCATAAAGGCGCCTCCTCTTGTGCTGTCTTTGCCTATATTTTAGAGGAACATCTTCAAAAAAGTCAAGCGGATCTGAAATACAGTGAAATACTGTGACAAAAATGAAGGAAATCGGTGGACGAATTTGATGATTTCCCGATGGAATTCTTCGTGTTATGATGAAACCAACAAACGTATAAGGAGGAATTCCATGAAAATCAAGCTGTGCGCGCTGTTGCTGGCCATCACCATGCTTCTGGGGATATTGTCCGGCTGCAGCTCTGAGACTGCTTCCAGCGAGACTTCTGTCTCTCAACCTGTTTCGGACACAGAGGAAGCAATGGAAAATGAGGTACCGGCAGCAACATCCCAAGAAGCTGCTGAGACAATTTCGGATGAGGAATCCATGCTTGAGGATTCAAGCGCAGAGGAATCCGCCGCAGAAGAATCAGAAGCGGATGGAATCAGCAAATATGTGACTCCCGACAACATTGAAGAACTGATTTCGGGACGTCCCAGCGTGTCCTTGCCCCTGGCGGAGGATGCCAGCTTGACCTTCTGGACTGGATCTCCTGCGATGGATGCTACCATTACTGGCTGGAATGACTCTACAGCCGCGCAGGAGATGGAAAAACGGACCGGGGTTGCCATTGAGTATATCGAGGTGGCTCCGCCTGTGCAGTCGGAATCCATCAATTTGATGTTTGCCTCCGGCGATTTTCCGGATATCATCAACTATGCTGTGACTGGCTCCTATTCTGTCTCCTATCTGATCGAAAATGAGATTGCCATAGATCTGGCGGATCTGATGGAGGAGAATGCGCCGTCCTATTCTGCGCTGATGGAAGCGGACCCGGCGTTGTATCTGGCTACGGTGGATGATGAGGGGCAGATCGGCGGCTTGGCGGGTTATCAGTATAATTCCTTCACCACCACCGGGGCCATCGTTCGCGCCGACTGGGTAGAAAAAGTGGGAATGAAGCCGGAAGATCTGGTCACAATCGACGCCTATCATGATTATCTTGCAACCATCAAGTCCGAGGGCCTGTGTGAATATCCCATGCCACTGCGGTATGATGCCTCCATTTCCGGTAGTCCCTTCCTGGCGGCCATGGGAGGGTATGCTGGTCCTGCAGCGGAATCCTCGGCCCAGAGTTTCTACTATGATGACAGCGATGCTCTGGTCTACAGCTATATCACGGATACCTATCAGGAATACATCTCTCTGATGGCCCAGTGGTATCAGGAGGGGCTTATTACCCGGGACCTGTTGAACTCTGATATGCTGGATTCCTCCAACATCACCTCTGGGGCCTACGGCGTGTTTTGGCAGGATTGCCAGTTCATGGACATGTGGACCGAATCTGGCCGGGTGAACGATCCGGATTATACCTTGGTGGGTATTTCAGAACCACTGGTTGAGGAAGGCCAGACCGTGGGCTTCGGAGATATCACCGATATCTCCATTAACCTAATGATTACCACAGACTGCGCTAATCCGGAACTGGCCCTCCAATGGTTAGACTATCACTTCTCCGAGGAAGGATCCCTGCTGTGCCAGTATGGCTTGGAGGGTGAAGGCCTTATCTATGACGAAAACGGCGATCCGGATTATTCTGAGCTGATTTCCAACAACCCCGACGGCCTGTCCACGGACAATGCCCTCAACGCCTACGCCATCAACATCAACATGTATGCAAAGAACGGTGCCACCCAGCGCAAGGCATACAATGAGGTGCAGCAGGCGGCATTGAATGCCTGGAACGATACCAGGGAAGTGACCAAGAGTTCTTTTACAAGTCTGTTTACCTTGAATACGGAGGAAACCAGTGTGGTGCAGCAATATTATACCGATATTTCCACCTATGTGGCGGAACAGATCGGGAAATTCCTGACAGGGGAACTGGACATCGATGAGAACTGGGATTCCTATGTGGAGACCATAGAGTCCATGGGAATGGATCAGGTCATTGCAGCCTACGAGTCTGCGGGAGCACGGTATTTCGGTCGAATTTCATAAAATTAAAATTACGGGCGCGTTGCAAAATGAGCCCCAAGAAACGAGCGAGGTTTGAAGCCCAAAAGAGTTTCCAAACTTCGCTCGATGCTGTATTCTTAGTTTGTGAAGGGGATGCGAACATAATCCTGATTCTAGGGTCAATCCCAAATTCTGTGTAAAGTCCATTTCAGGTGCGAATAGAGCAAAATTTATTTGTGGCAGCAGCAGGCTTGTCCGGCTGCTGCCTTGCTGGCATCATAACGCCGTTTGGGGTGGATGTCAAGTGCGGCGAAGCC
>CASEPH010000202.1 GCA_949289625.1 uncultured Clostridia bacterium
GTGATCTCCGCATCGTTGTCCCATGCGGTAAACATCACCGCACGGTCGGGGCCGGCACCCACATGGACAGCCACCTCGCCGCCGTAGATTTGCATCAGTACCTCCGGTCGTTTCGCACAGACGATTGCCAAATTCCCAAGCTGTTTCATTTTCTTTGACCTCCTGTGATTTAATAGACAGCTCGCCAGCCGGGCTGCTGTTTCCGCTTTTCCAGCTCTGCGGCTTTCATATCCGCTTCCGCCACTTCACTGTCCTCGGCAAAATCGGAAACATCCAGAGCGTAGACTTCCGGGAAGATATCCGTATTTGCGTAGATCGCCTGGACAAGCCCCTGTTTGACCTCCACGGCCAATTCCACCTGGAGGTCATGCTCCTCAATGCGCCAGTTCTCGATGTCGGTATCATCGCGCACCAGGGCCTCGCCGTCATGGCAGTACGCTTCGTACTCCTCCGTCTGACTTGTCTCGTCGAATCCCCATGCCTTGATGGTGTCCTCATAGTCCCCCCGCATCGCATCCTGCGCGGCGGTTCGATCAATAAACGGCTTTGCGCTGGAACCCCAGGCAGAATCGGTGTCCTGCTCATAGATCAAAATATAAAGCTTCATCTGAAACCTCCATTGATATTTTCTTGTACCAGTCAATTTGTAGTACGCCGGCAGGTGTAGCCACAGAAGGCGTACACCTGCCGGCCATTGTTACGCTGCTGTTCCTTCCATAAGTGTGTGCATATTCTGCGCGATAGCGGCCTGCCTCGCCGTGTTCTTCAGAACCTTCGCATCCCACTTGGTCAGGAACTTCTTTGCATCTGCCGGAAGATCCCCGTTATCGTATCCTCGGGCCTGCACAATCGCATTATCGATCACCTCTATTGTCCCTATAGGCTTGTCCAATTTCTGCGTGCGGCGTAGAAACAGAATGATGCATTCTTTCATAGCGACTCGCTTGACATATCCGCCAACGCAGTGATGCAGCCGGTGGCCTTCTTCCGTGATCTCCTTGGATGTTTTAGGCGCCATGATAGTCCACCCATCCCTCTCAAATCGGTACAGCTTTTCCAGCAAAGGGTAAGCCTGCTGGATTTGCCGCTCATAGATTGCGGCCTTTTCCGGATCAGAGAGGCTTGCGACTTTATCATGCGCGTCCTTCAGGTCGCGGGGAAAAAGGACGAACGAGTTCTTTAAGTCATACTCCAGCCCCTCACACATACACAGGTAATCACGGTATTGAACCAACGTGTTGGCATAATCCGTATAACCATCTCCATAGAACCTGTGTGCCGGCCGCTTATTTTTCTCATACTGCTCTGCAATATATCGCATCATTTTATGAGGGGTGGTGGATGACAATGGAACCAACAGATCCCGTAACCTGCTGATCTTGTGCCTGCCGCACCAGCCCAGGAGCTCCTCGTCAGGCTGCAAGCCGCAGCGAAGCATACCCTGTATGAGGCCAAGCTGCATATACGAGACATTGAGTTTTTGTAGCAGCGGCAGATATTCCAGACCGACTTTCAAAATGGATTGAAACTTTTTGCCGTTGTAGTTAATGTGCTCGTCTCCGTGTGTATAGGAATATACGTCGTTATGGTAGATCACATGGGCCGCCAAATTGTAAAGCTTTAGTTTGATCAGGTACTCCACAAACGGATGTCTCAGATATTCCGCTAAGTAGGGTATGACCTCCAGTTCGGTTCGGTCCGACAAGTAAAAGGGTGCGATCTGACAGTATTCCCACGGTGAACCGGCAAGCACTCTCGGTAAATTCCGGGTATAGAGATGCGCGCAAAGATCCGCGTCAAAATTTTCCTGCCAATAGCTGAATCTCGGTCGATTACCGCGTTTCCACGGGGTCAGAAGGTTTCCATCGTATGAGTTATAAAACCGTTCTTCCTGGCAGGACTTCGCATCATCCCAATTCACGAACAGCCTGGCGCTTTCATGGATGGAGCAGTCTTCCTCACCATCATAGATATAACGGTGTGCTTTGAATACCCTGACGACGAGTTCCTGTTCCGAAATTCGTTGGATAATCTGTGCGCTGGTCCGATCCCAAATGCGCTTTTGCCTGCCCATGGATTTGAAACGGATGCTTGCGCCGCAAGACGGACACACGCCGGATAGATTATGCTTGGGGGCAGCCACCTCGACCGTCTGTCCGCAGGCAGAGCACCGTCCGGGAACTGGCTTTTGGGTACGCTGATACTTGTAGAAGATGTACTGGGGGAGGAGATCCCTCTTGATCCACGTTTCCATCCGCTTATCCATAGGGCGCAGAGGCTTCATGCGGTCCGCGATTTTCTTTTCGCGCACCCGCCTCCTCGCCGCGCTGCGAGCGTCACGCAGATCGCTTTGCTTCCGGTTCAGCACACCGAACCCACTCATATTTTTAAAGGTAGCCGGTGCTTTACAGAAACGAATGACCCGTTCTTCATCCTGCCGGCTGTAGAACGCACATTTAAAGATAAAATTATAGGTGCGCTCCAAGTTGTCCAAAACGGCTGTACGCCATCTGGTTTTGACGCCGTCCCTGTGATCGAATGTAATGAAGTCATCCGTTGCCTGAAACATTGTAAAGTCCGGGGAGGGCATGCCTTTTGCCGCCTCAGCACGCGGATAGAAGTCCAGGATCAGCAGTTTCCTGTGCCCGACATTGCGGATTGCCTTACAGACGATGTATTCGATCTGCTCCACGTAAAAAACCCCGCTGTTCAAATCAAGAGATCGCTGTGGATTCAAAAATGATCTGCAAGCCTTTTTGTCGATCCCTTTCATCCGGCCATTCCTCCCAGCAACCCAATATCACCCAGCGTCATCTGACCGAGATCATCAGATTGCTTGGGAGCAGTCTTGGTTTCCGGTTTTTTCTGGCGCTCTGTTTTTGTTTTATTCTTGGATGCAGGCTTCGAGGAACTTCCCGAATAGGGCTTTGAGACGAATTTTTCATCATTCTCCTC
>CASEPH010000203.1 GCA_949289625.1 uncultured Clostridia bacterium
TTGCGCGATGATTGTTCGAAAGCTATTGTAACGGGTACAACTTTATTGCCTGTTATGCTCGCTGAAATATAATAAAGCGGCTTTTAATGGAGGAAAATCAATATACTTGTAATGCCTGCCTGGAGCATTTATAATGGTAACGAAGATAAAAACTTTAACACAAATAAAAAACTATCCGCTACGGGTAGTGAAGTGTAAGGTATCCTTTGCTATACTAAAAGATACTATTTTTGATGGAAGAGAAAACACAACTGCCAGATGCTATTGCCTCTCTGCGGTAAAAAGAAGGAGGTGGATAAATGAGAAGCAGGAATTATATTTTTCTGCTGTTGGCCGTGCTGCTGCTTTGTACAGGCTGTTCCGGCACAGTAAAAAAGGAAGAAGTACCTACCACCATTACGGTCTGGCATGTCTATGGCGGACAGGTGGATTCACCCCTGAACGATCTCATAGAGCAGTTTAATCGGACAGTGGGAAAAGAACAGCAGATCAACGTACAGGTTACTTCCGTGTCCAACACCAATACTATCCACGAGTTGGTGCTGGCAGCCGCCAACAGGGAGCCAGGAGCTACAGAACTGCCGGACTTGTTCATCTCCTATCCAAAGACAGTGATGGCTCTGCCAGATGACAGCATCCTGGTTGACTACAAGGACTATTTGAGCGAGGAAGAACTGTCCGCATTCCTGCCGGCGTTCCTGGAAGAGGGAACGGTAAACGACCGCCTGGTCATTCTCCCGGTTGCAAAATCCACAGAGATCATGTTCATTAACCAGACCATATTTGACCGCTTCTCTCAAGCTACCGGAGTAACGCTGGAGGATCTGGACACCTGGGAGGGACTTTTTAAGGCCGCAGAGATATATGCCCAATGGACCGATGAACAGACGCCGGATATTCCGGGAGACGCTAAACCCATGTTTGTCCATGACTACTACTTCAACTACTTCCAGGTAGGGACGGAATCTATGGGCGAGGATTTCTTTCAGGGGGAGGGGCTGGCCTTGGGCCCCGCATTTCAGATAGCGTGGGAACCTCTGGCGAAGGCTGCGCTTAAGGGGGGAGTTTGGCTTAAGGGTGGCTACGCCACCGAAGCTATCCGTACCGGGGACAGTATTGTCAGTGTAGCTTCCTCAGCCAGTATTTTATATTATAGCGATGTAGTGACCTATCCGGATAATACTTCTGAGGATATCACCCTCATCTCCCGGCCATGTCCGGTGTTTGAAAATGGAGACAAGCTGGTAATGCAGAGGGGGGCGGGCTTTTGCCTGGTTCGTTCCACCCCGGAGAGGGAGCAGGCTGCTGTGAGCTTTCTCAAGTGGCTGACAGAACCGGAGCGCAACGTGGCGTTCGTGACCCGAACGGGCTATATGCCGGTGACCAGAGCCGCTTTTGAAAACGAGCTGCCAAAGGCCATTGAGGGACTGGAAAGCGAAAAATACAGCTCACTCTATCAGGCGTACCTGGACACCCAGGCAAATTATGAATTTTATGTGCCGCCACAGATGGAGACGTATCTGAGCCTGGAAACAACATTGGAAGACCATGTCAGGGCGCAGCTTGCGCTGGGACGACAGGATTATCTTGACTCCGGAGAGACCGGGCTGGAGCAGATCAGTGCAGACCGGCTCCAGGCTTTTCGGCAGATTATGGAGCGATAACACAGGAGAGGAGGGAGCGCCGTGCTGGCAAAACTGAAGGAACTGCGGGCTTTGAACGCTTTTGCCAAAAAGCAGAGTGTGGGCATGCAGAAAAAGCTGATGCTCTACTGGGTATCCATGGTTTTGGTGATTTTTGCGGCGGTGATCCTCCTTATGTCTGTTGCCGGGATATTTTCCAGAAACGATGAGCAGCTTCATGAGGTAATGGAGCTTCAGCTGAAAAATACGCTGGATAATCTGACCGGCCATTTAGATTGCCTGACCGCCCAGAGCCTGCAGCTCTCCAAAGAGCTTAGCCGTGATATCGAAGCTGTGCTGGTACAGGAAGGGATGTCGCTGCAGGAAGTTAACGATGACCCCGACCTTTTGCTGAGGCTGCAGGGGGCAATGTATCCGCTGGTCAATACGGCCCTCCAGACCTCAAACTGTAACGGCGCATATGCGATTCTGGACGCCACGACCAATACGGGACTGGAATTTGCAGATCATTCCAGAAGTGGGATCCATCTGCGCTATGCCAACCTAAATGCCAGCAGCCCAGTCAGCCCCACCGTAGTTTATTTCCGAGGCATACCGGATATTGCCCGGCAAAAGGATCTGGAGCTGCACAACAGATGGAACTTGGAGTTTGATACGGATCAGATCCCAGGCTGCCGGGAGCTGATGGACACGCCTCCGGACAGGCCCGCACAGCACTACTTCTGGTCCCGTCGGATCGACTTGAAAGACACCTGGGAATCTGCCATGCTGCTGTGCGTCCCCATTTTGGGGGGCGATGGGACAGCGTACGGTGTGTGCGGTGTGGAAATCAGCGCGCTGTATTTTCAATTTTCCTATCCAACAGCGGAGGGGCAATTTGGCTCCGCAGTTACCGTGCTGGCGCCGATTCAGGATGGCCGGCTTCTGCTGGGTGATGGCTTGACCGGCAGTGTCAACGGTACATATTTAGACGGACAGGAGAGCCTGGTCATACATCAGGGGAGGTACTATAACGAATATGACTCTGGAAGCGAGGGGTATATCGGTCTGCACCAGACCATAGCTATCTCCAGAGGAGAAGAGGAGAGCACCGTCTGGGCCGCCGCAATATTGATCCCCCAGGACAGCTATGCCGCATATACGGCCGGCGTACAAAAGACCTGGATCATCGCAGCCCTGGGGATGCTCCTGGCACTGTTGGCTCTCTCCTTCTTCCTGGCACGGAGATTTGTTCGCCCAATCACTGACAGCCTGAAGCGGTTCCAGCAGGAGGGGATCCCGGAACAGGCCATATCCTCGGGAATTTCGGAGGTGGATGAGCTGGCGGAATTCCTGAATGCCAGAGCACGGAGCCAAGGCCTGGAGCATGGAGAGCTTCCACCCAACATTGCCGAGCTCTTCGACCAGTTTGTAGCACGAAAGAATCTGCTTACAGAGTCAGAGCGGAACATTCTCCGCTACTATGTGGACGGTCATGAGATTGCAGAGATCCCGGAACTTGCTTTTATCAGCATGAGCACGGTTCGAAAACATAATCGCAGCATTTATGAGAAACTTGGCGTAGCCTCCCGGGATGAGCTGATGCTGTACATCGATCTTCTCCGCCGATGCGGACGGCTCCAGGAACTCATATGAGCAAATCTTACAATACAGGAAAGCGCACAAAGTCATTCTTTTGGTTTTGTGCGCTTTTGCTATTATCCAAGGGATACTTTTTGGCGGAAGCGGAAAAAAGTATCCTGAGGACCATATACGCTTTATACTTGCTCCTGTTATAACAGGAGCATAAAAGAAAGGAGGCGCTCACTATGACTAACCTGTTGACCGGCTATCTTGAAGATCGCTCCACAGCCCAATACTTCTGTTTTTCCATCAGCTGTGAAGTGTGCGGAGAATTCTGGTACAGCAGCAGCGTACCCTTTTCAAAAGCGGGA
>CASEPH010000204.1 GCA_949289625.1 uncultured Clostridia bacterium
GCCGCCGCTCTGGGCTCCATCGCCAGCTACAGCCAGGCCAGGGATGTCCACCATGTGCGGGTGGTGTTCTGTGACGCCGCCCCGTATGACCAGGGGGTACTGCACCCGGAGGACATCGCCGGAGCGGTACAGGTGCGGGGCCGGGGCGGCACCAAGCTCCAGCCTGGCATCGACCTTCTGGAGAATGATCCCGCCTTTCCCAAGAACGCGCCCCTGCTGATCATCACAGACGGGGCCTGTGACCGTCTCCAGCTCCACGGAAGGGAGCACGCCTATCTGATCCCCTGGGGCGGGCGTTTGCCCTTTCCACCCAGAGGGCCGGTATTCAAGCTATGGCCTGATGCGGGGGAGCCCTATTCCGGACTGTATGGCATTAGGGGCCAAAAACAGCAGTATCACATTGGGTTACCAAGGTGCCTGGTGAGAACAATGTCGAACGACTGTTTGGAATGCTGCGTCAATGACGATTTTGGACTAAAAACATTTATTGCGTTGGAAATGCAAAAATGAAAAGGTGTAAAGAGTGCCAAAGAGCACCGCGATCCATTGGATCGCGGTGCTCTTTCTGGCTGCGGAAGGAGGATTTAGACCTCTGATCTCCGGGGTATGAACTGCGGCCGGGGAAATGTTTTGGCTCCACGGAGCGCTTTTGCGTGTTTCCCTCTTGGGATGGGGATGCTGCCGGGCACTGCCTGTTCTAGCGTTCCGATCCAGTCTGGAACTCATATGAGCCACAGTTTTGGTCAGACAAACCGGCCATATCAAAAGAAGAGATGCGAAATGGCCTTGACCGCCCTTTGGCAATGGAAGGCGAATCGCTTGAACCGTTTTCATCGGACACACATAGCTTCGGGTGGTCAGGGCATCTGAAGCCGTACAGGGACGTGTTGGCCGCTGGCCATTTTACGGGGTGTTCGACAAAAATGATCCGCATGTAAAAATCGCTCGATTGTCTTTGCGCTTAGCCCAGGATACCAGCAGCAGCGATGGCAGAAAGCATGCCCACGAAGGGCGTGACAACAGTCAACATAAAAATGGGAAGATAGCCTTCTTTGTGCGTAAAGCCGCAGACGGTAAGCAGAGTAATAATTGCGCCATTGTGAGGAAGAGAATCAAAGGTACAGGAGGCTATGGTAGAAATACGGTGAATGATCTGGGGAGAAATTCCCATTTCCAGATAACGGTTAGCTAAAATGTCCATGACGATACTGATCCCGCCGGAACCGGAGCCGGTAGCGCCGCAGACCGCGCCGGTAGCGATGCCAAGAGAGAGCAGAGGGTTGCCATTCAAGGTGGTGATCCAATCCAGAATAGCGTTGAAGCCGCCTGTCATCTTTACCACACTGCCAAAACCCACTACCGCGGAGGTATTTATGATTGCTGCAAAGGAACCGGAGATACCTTGTCCGACCGTTTCGATCTTATCAGATATTTTGTTCCAGAAAAAGACGAAGAGCAGAATGCAGGACACCACCATAGTAAGCACCACATCGACCTTAAACACATTGATCAAAACAATGAGCAATGCCATATCGACCAGGGCCAAGACGGCGTCCCGAATGCTGACATTGTCGCTTTGGCCGCCCTCTTGATCTTCCATAACTGCCAGCATAACTTGATTGGGTACAAAGCCCTCATGATGGGCTTTGGCACGTTTGAATTCAAAGGTCAGATAACCTAAACCAAAGGCCAGACAGACGATACCGGAGATCATGCCCACAGCAGCACCGCCCATTAAGCTGGTGCCCAGGTAATCGGCAGGTACGATATTGTTGATGGCGGGTGAACCGGGGAAAAAGCAGGAGGCCCAGGTGAAGGGGCCGAAAGCGATCGCACCGGGCAGCAGACGACTGGGCAGGTTAGCCCGCCGGAAACATTCCACAAAGATTGGAAATACCGCAAAGACGATCACGAACACGCTGACACCGCCATAGCAGAGCAGACCGGTTGCAATAATACAGGCGTAGACGGAGTATTTCTCGCTGCAAGCCTTACAGATCAGTCCAGCTACCGCTTTTGCAGCCCCGCACTTTTCCATTAATTTGCCGAAAAGCGCGCAGGATGCAAAAATCAGAAAATAGCTTTGCGTATAGGCGGCAAAACCCGCCATATAATTGGTGCTGATCGACTCCCAGAGAGGAAGTCCATTGCATAGCAGCACCACCACTGCACTGGCGGCGGAAGCCACCAGAATGTTGACACGCAGATAGGCCAATCCGACCAAAACCAATAGGCCCAGGATGATACCGATAACACCCAAGCTCATTACACTTCTCCTTTCACAAGCGCTTTAGGACTCTTTTTCCTTTTTGGCCAGGTCAATGACCAACTTGTCTCCGCCAAAAGGCGGGGTCAGTACCCAATAAACGGTAAAGCTGCTGCCCGTATCGGCCAAAAGCTGATGCTTAGCTCCCTTAGGGACATATACGGCGGAACCTTTACGCAACTCAATAATTTCTTCTTCAATGCGTACATGGCCGCAGCCGTCAATACAAATGAACATTTCACCTTCCGGATGGCCGCGCCAGTCCGACTTGGTGCCAGGGGACATTTCGGTCATACCCAGAGCGATATCATGATTGGTAGGATCTAACAACGGAGAGATAAAGCAGCGCAGCGTACGCTTTTCTGGGGCGGGCATCTCTACCGTAGGGGCATTTTCAAAATTGCCGACATAATACATGACGATATTTCCTTTCTCGAAGCGAAGTTGTTCAGGTACATTATGAGCTATTTCTCTAAATTTCCATCTTTCCAGTTCATTAGCTCTACGGCATTCCCTTCTGGATCTTTAGCATAAATTACTGTTAAGGTCTGATTCAGGGAGGGATAATAGGAAATTACCTTTTCTCCACAAGAACTGCCTCCAGCAGCCTGAAACCTGGCCCAAACCTCGTCCACATCATCCACAGCAAATGCAATGTGTGCAAATCCATATCCGTTGATGCTTGCAGGCCGTTCACCGTCTGGATGGTTGTAGGTAAAAATTTCTAAAGTGGGGCCGCCTTCTGGGTAACCGGGCAGAGCGATATGCTCGCCCTGAACTGCAGCATCCTTCACGCCGGTGACCTGTTCAAACCATGCTCCATGCAAATTGCGCTGAGGGCCTACTGGCCTGCAGCCAAAAACGTCCTGGTAAAACTTGGAGAGCCTTTTCCAGTCCTTTGCGTTGATGTTAGTATGTGCATATCGTATTGGCATAGTTGATTTTCCTTTACAATAGATAGTTTGAATGACCCTGGGTCCTTGGGTGATCACATATGGGTATCTTTTTAGTACTGACGTGCTTTATCCAGACCTAACATTTCTCGGGCTTGCGCAGGAGTAGCCACTTCACGGCCAAGCTCGCGAGCGATACGGACAGCGCGCTCTACCAGCTGAGCGTTGCTTTTTGCCAGCTCATGGGGAGCATAGTAAACAGCATCCTCCAGACCAACACGAATGTGATGACCCATGCAGATGGCCATGGTGCTGATAGCGGTTTGAGCTGCACCAATGGCGATGACGCTGAAGATACTGTCAGCGGGCAGCAATTCGCTGGCTAGGATCAAGGAATGAGCGGAGGGCTGGACACCGTTGCCGCCAAAGAGCATTTGCACCCAGTGAGGACCTTTAGCCTTGTTGGCAGCCACCAAGCTATGGAGCCGCTTGATATCGGTGATGTTATACATCTCCCACTCGGGCTTTATGCCGTTTTCCTCCATCTGACGCAGAATCTCAACGGCATCCTCATCGTTGAGGATATAGTCGAACTTCTTTGTATAATCCTCATCGCGGCCAGAGAGCGGCGGCTTGCGGGCCTTCATCTTCATGCGAACGGTGGTGGTTGTGATGTCCAGGCTGGCCACTTCGGGCTTGGCCTTCAGGGAGTAGTTCAGCAGAGGAGAAACACTGCCGCCTTCAATATCAATGATGCGCCCGCCGATACAGGTGTTGTTAATGATAATGTCAGGGCACTTGGCGCGAACCAAATGATTGATCTCCATGTATTCTTCATATTTCTGAGAATCTAAGGATAGGTTTTCCGGCCGGCGGCGGTGAATATGTACCAGGGAAGCGCCGGCGTTGTAAGCCTCATAGGTGGACTGTGCCTGAGCTTCAGCAGTTTCGGGCAGGTTCGGGTTGGCCTCGGCGCCATGCTGTCCGCCGGTAATGGCGCAGGAAATGATCAGCGGGGGCATTTTTGAAAGACCATAGCGGCTTACCTGCTGGGCGTACTCCATGACATTGCGGTAACTACCCACACAATAGCTGTTCAGTTCTGACATTGCTGTGTCTCCTTTCAATTTTAAACTTAAGTTAAGTATTGAACGGTGCTCCTGGCTTTTCCAGGGAGCCCCATTGTCTGCCGGGCTTTTTAAGGAGTCTGTGTTCTATCAAAGACTTCAGATTTTCTGCTTTTATCTCGGGCAATGAGAGCGGCTCCCAGGGCTCCCACTCCCTGGGCGTTGGGAAGGGGGATTATCTCCCGTTTAAGCTCTTGGCCAAGACAGCGAACGGCGTCCTTGTTGAGGGCTACACCTCCGGTCATGACTACTTTGTCCCGCAGACTGCCGCGAGCACACATACCGGCTACTCTCTTGGCGATGGAGCGGTGCGCGCCATGAGCCACATCTGGACGGCTGACACCGGCGGCCAGCTTGGAAATGGCTTCGCTTTCGGCAAAAACGGTACAGGTGCTGCTGATTGAAATCTCCCTGGCGGCCTGCGCAGCAAGGTCGCTCAGTTCCCCCAAAGGACAGCCCAGCACCCGCGACATAACCTCCAAAAATCTCCCGGTTCCGGCGGCGCACTTTTCGTTCATGGCAAAATTAGCGACCCGTCCCTGTTCATCCAGAAAGATAACCTTGGCATCCTGGCCGCCAATGTCTACTATCGTCCCCGCCTCAGGGCAGAGGTAATAAGCGCCTCTGGCGTGACAGGTGATTTCAGTGACTTGAAGTTGAGCTTTGCGATAGGTCATGCGGCCATACCCGGTGACTACGGTGAAGTCTATATCTTCTTCCGTCAACGCGGCCTGCTTTAGCGCTGCGGTCCGGGCTTCCTCAACAGCTCCGGTGCCAGCCCCTAAATTTACGACTGCCAATGCCAGCAATTTGTCCTCCCTGCTGAGAATGGCTACCTTAGAGGAAGAGGAGCCGATGTCCACCCCCATATAGGCGTTCATAACAACATCTCCCCAAAGCTCTGAATACGGGTACGCAGCTGCTCCACATTATCCGCCTGCTGATCGGTTTCCAGATAGAGCAGCGGAATGTGTTCTTTCTCCATTGCTTCTTTTAAAATAGGGTAGTCAAATTCCTCGGGATCGCAGAACTTGGTCATTAGCACGACAACGGCATTGGCCTTACGTTCTTTGACTAAATCACGCAGCATATTACCTTTGCTCTTATAAGGATCATAGAGAAAGGTATCCCCTTCTATATCCGCGATCATGGCCGCCATGCGTTGCCATACATTTCCCTGCTGCCGTGCGGGGGTACGGAACAACCGAGAGCCTTGTGAAAGATCGTCCCCCACAAAAGAAATGGAGTTTTCTTCAAAAAGATCCAGTAAGTATAAAGGCTCCGCCATAAGTCCGGTCGGGATAACCCGTAAGCCGGTAAAGGGCTCATCGGGCAGTTTTTTTAATTCTGCGGTCAGAGCGACAATCATCTCTGTATACTGTGCTTTGTCCATAAATTGGGCTGCACGCATTACCAGATGTCTGGTTTTAGCTCCTAAAGTTACTGGAAAACGGACTGCTTCCTTTTCAAAGTCCCGCATGGCTGCACGCCAGGCCTCGTAGACCTCAAAAGCCAACTCTACTTCTGCCTCAGTTACCTTCCGCCCTCGAATGACTCCAAGTTCATCACAGATGCGCTTGAATTCTTCCGCCATATAGTCCCTGCCCTCTGGCAGAGTGCGGTTTTGGGGGTAAACGACGCCGATACAAGGAATGTGAGGAACTGCCTCCTTCCAATCCTCCAGTACGCATTTCAGAGAGTCGCACAATGTGGGAATTATGACTCCCCGGAGCATATCGTAGACCCCCCTCAGGGCCAGCTCCAAATTAGCACGCATAACAGTGCAGCAAAACCCCTGCAGGTAACGGTCCGCTTTTGCGAGCTCTGTGCGGCCGCCCCATAGCTGAACCGGCAAAAACCCTGCTGCATAGATCAGCTCTTCCGGTATCCGTGGAGGAAAACAACCAAAGGCTTCTTTTGCTGTGGATTTGCATGAGCGGTCAATGGTCTTAAACGGAGCAGCACCCGCTGCAGAAAGTTGGGTAATCAAATCTGTATAATATGCCATATTACTGCCCCCTCTCCGCTTTGCGCTGCCTCATAACTTCTACCAGCGCTTGGATGCGGGTCTCAAACTGAGCCTCGGAGAAATTCCTGGGGTCGGTCTGGTCGCCGTCAAAGAGAACTGTTGCCACTCCGGCGCGCTTTTCGATCTGCCGCTGTATTTCCAGCTGCCGCAGATCCATCAGTTTGCAGCTGCGGTTGGAATGGAAGATAATGCCGTCCAGGGAGTACTCTTTGGCAATCTTTGCAATATTATCTGCCCCGTAGCGCAGGCTGCGGTTGGCGTAATGGGAAGCGTAGGCACTTACCAGACCGTCTATATTGTCAATTTCATAGCGGATATTCCAGGAATCAGGATAGGTGGAGGCTACTACGTTAATGCCATATTTCTTCAGAATTTTAAAAGTAGAGGACAGATAAGGCCAGCAGGCTATACCGTCCCACATGACTCGATACTCCTCCTCGGCGTTATCCCAGGGACCTTTGCCTGCTGCTGCACGAGCAGCTAACTCATCATACCACAGCTTAAAGAGACGCTCTCCATCTGGATTACCTCGGTTACAGACTATCATAGCCATGTAGTTAAACATATCAAAGCCGCTGAGCGGTGAGGGGACCAGCTTGCCCAATTCGGTAGCTTTTTTCCACCAGCTGCAGGCAGAGTTAGAAGTAATCATCACATGTCTGAGCTTATCGTAGTTAAATTCTTTTCCGGTAATGTTCTCCAGCTGATGGATGATGCTGGTGAGCTGGCGGCGCATATATACTACGCTGTTTCCTGGTATATCATAGGTGTGTACAAACGGAGTATCGAACATAATCATGGGAATATGGAGCTGTTTGGCCAGATTTTCATACCACTTAATCACTGTGCTGCAAATATTATTGCAGCAGAGGATAATGTCCGGCATTGGAATATCCTGAGCTTCAGCGTGGCGCAGTTTTTCATAACCTAAGTTTACACGGGCATAAGAGCAGATGTCGTTGGAGTAGCCATCCGACTCGGCCTGTCCGATAAAAGGCATGGATTCCTTTCGGGCGCCAATAGCGGCAGCATGGTTCTCCGGGTAAACTACTGTCAGATCCATGGCCTCCAATATCTCCTGAGGGCTAATTGAGGTGGCCCATACCACCGGCCTGCCGTCGGCTTTGGCCTCCCTGGCATTTTGATAGTGCTTTTCCATGAGCTGATTCAGCAACTGCTTAGAGGATAAAATACCGCTGCTCATCCTTTTACCATCTCCATGAATTCAACTAAGATCCCCTGGGAAAAGCGGGGACGAACAAAGTTGATCTTCATTGTGCCGCCCACCACAGGGCATTCCTCTTCTAGCAGGCCGTATCCCTTCTCCCGAAACTCAGCACAAGCTGCATCCACATCGTCTACTTCGTAGCAGATGTGGTGGATACCGCCTTTTCCACCGTTATAGTTTGCTAAGACGCCGCCATTGGGGATCAGAAACTCCACAGGACTGTCATTTTTACCGGGTGTGGATTTGGTAAAGATGTATTTCGATTGATAGGGCTCCACATAACCGGAGTAGTCCACCTCCAGGCCATACATTTCCATAAATTTTTGAACCGCTTCCTCCTGAGGCACGATAATTCCCACGTGATGTAATCGTTTATGTACCATACATGATCCCTCCATATTATTGGGCTTTCGGAAGTTACTCAACTTCGCTGCCTCAATAGTGTTGCAAAGGCTATGCCAACACAGGACAAAAAGTTGGCACATTTTTTGCTTTAAAATTTTCGGACGGAAAACACCTCGCGATACTGCGCTTTTTACACAATTTTTTAAAGTTTTAAGACCTTATCTGACGGCAAATAGCAAAAAATACAGCGAGGTTTTTTGCCGACAACTGAGGGGAATTCTGACGCTGTGTTGGATTTCCCGGCAGCTTTGTGCTATACTGGAGCAAAATCTGAAAAGTTTGGAGGGGGAAATTTTTATGGGTGACCTGCAGGCCAAGGCCAAGCTTAACCGTATCCTATCCCGTGCCTTTGACTCTCTGGCAGGGGCGAAGATCATTGTGGACAAAGCTGGCATCATCCTTTACGCCAGCAAATTTCATTATGAATATTTGGGCTATGACGACCCGGAAGATCTGATCGGTCACTATGTTACCGAGGTCATCCCTGGAACCCGGATGCACATTGTGCTCCAGACCCGGATGCCGGAGTACGGCTGTATTTTCCGTTTTCTCAACCGTAAGACCGGGGCAGTAACATCTGTAGTCTGCAACTACGCTCCCATCTTTGACGGTGAGGAACTGATCGGTGCTATGAGCGAAACCACCTTCCCACAAGGGATGAATGCAGTTTTACAGCTTTCTCAGGAGATTGAAAAGCTGAATCTACGCCAGCAATCTCTTACTTCCAGCAGCGTCCAATATAATGTTGACGAATTGATTATCGGCACTTCACCTTCCATTTCTGCCCTGAAACAAATGGTCAAACAGGTTGCGTCCTTCCCCCTGCCGGTGCTTATTACCGGTGAAACTGGCACCGGAAAGGAGGTTTTTGCCAACGCTATTCATCAGCTGGATTCCTCCAGAAAGGGAAGGTTCGTGAAAATCAACTGCGCCGCCATTCCCCGTGACCTGCTGGAAAGCGAACTTTTCGGCTATGAGGAGGGCGCTTTTTCAGGCGCTGTCCGGAATGGTAAAATCGGCAAGTTTGAATATGCTCAAAACGGCTCTGTCCTTTTGGACGAAATCGGCGATATGCCTCTGGATTTGCAGGCCAAGCTGCTGCGGGCCCTTCAGGAAAAATCTTTTGAAAAAGTAGGCGGTGTGGAAAGCATACCATTTAATGCCCGGGTCATCTGCACCACGAATTGTGACCTTCGTCAGCTTATTCAGGAAAAAAAGTTTCGGGAAGATCTGTATTACCGTATCAATGTTATAGAAATGCACATTCCGCCTCTGCGGGAACGTAAGGAAGATATTGATGTCCTCTGCAATTATTTTATTGACCGAATTAACCGTGAAAACGGTCTGAGCATTGTGGGCATTGAAGCCGCGGCCCTGGAGCAGCTGCGTGAGTATCCCTGGCCTGGAAATGTACGGGAGCTTCTCCATTTATTAGAGCGAAGCTGCTTCATGCGGGGGGCGGGGATTTTGACGAAAGATCAGTTCTTTCTGCAAGCGCGTGCCACAGAGGGAATTGCGCTGAGCTCCGGCAGCGAAGTTGTTCCTCTCTATAAAGCTTGTGCACAAGCTGAGATAGCGCAGATTTCTCGTGCGCTGGAACTTGCCCATGGAAACAAATCTACCGCAGCCAGGCTGTTGCAGATCGACCGTTCGGTACTTTATGATAAAATCAAGAAATATCGGTTGGAGTAGTAAAAATTATGGGCTGTGGCTCGGATATGATTTCTGCTCTATTGTGTATTTTTATACCTTTTCCGCCGGGAATACAGATGCTATTGGATACTTTCTGTTCCATTGCTCCCGCCCTGAACGCCCCGAAGTCCAGTATGGATCAGAATCTGAATCAGAAAAAACAGACCAAAATCAAGCGGCATAAAAAGCAAAAAAATCCGCTGGAATCGAATGGTTCCAGCGGATTTCTGAAAAACTATAACAATCTGGATATTTTCGGCTGGAAGGACTTGACCTTTTAAATTTGGTGTATTTGCACCGTACAAGCATCTTTGCCTAAGATAAATCCCGACGTAGGCAGAATATACTTACGCCAAGCATTTGAATTAAAAGGCTGTAACGGACCAACGGCTTGCAAAGCCAAGAAAGATACTAGTTCATTTGATCCTGTTCTGAATATCTTCTACAGACGGCAGTTGATTTTCTAGTTCCTTCGGTAGATTGTTGGTTATCTGGTACGCACTTACCCCAATCGGTTTGCTCATATCCTTGAGCGAATATTCTGCTACCAGGTCGTTTTTGCTTTTACAGAGAAGTAGGCCGACAGAGGGAGCATCCTGTTCTTTTTTCAGGATGGCATCCACTGCAGAGAGGTAAAAATTGAGTTGCCCGGCATATTCGGGTTTAAATTCGCCGGTCTTTAACTCAATTACCACATAACAGCGCAGATTCAGATTGTAGAACAGAAGATCAATATAAAAATCGTCGCCGCCCACATTCAGGTGATACTGATTGCCCAGGAAAGCGAAGCCTGTCCCAAGCTCCAGCAGGAGCTTGGTCACGTCCCTGACCAGGGCTTGCTCAATATCCCGTTCTACCATATCTTCCTTGAATGGGATAAAGTCAAAAATATACGGATCCTTCATCGTCTGTACAGCCAACTCGCTTTGAGGAGAAGGAAGCCGGTTTTCAAAGTTGGACACCTTGTCTGCCAGCACTTGCCGTTGATACAGCCTGCTCTCGATCTGATGAACTAAAACCGCCCTGGACCACCCGTTCCTTCGGCACGCATCTATATACCAGAGACGTTCTTCGGGATCAGGAATCCTGTCCAGCAGCACGGTATTGTGGCCCCATGGAATTTGTGCAACAGCTTGTTGCACAAATTCCTGGTCCGGATAGGTCTGGGCAAATTTGGCCATGTATTTTAAGTTTCTTACAGAATACCCCTTGCTGTTTGGAAATTCCCTTCGGAT
>CASEPH010000205.1 GCA_949289625.1 uncultured Clostridia bacterium
TCCTCGTCCACCGTGTTGGGGGCGTCGGTCAGGGGGCAGGAGGCGTCCTTGAGTTTGGGGAAAGCAATGACGTCCCGGAGAGAGGCCGCTTCCGTCAACAGCATCACCAGCCGGTCCAGGCCAAAGGCAAAGCCGGCATGAGGTGGTGTGCCATAGCGGAAGGCGTCCACCATAAATCCAAATCGTTCGTCGATCTGCTCCTGGGTAAAGCCCAAAGCCTCGAACATTTTATTCTGTACGTCCTTCTGATGGATACGAACCGAGCCGCTGCCCAGTTCCACCCCGTTGAGCACCACGTCATAGGCTTGTGCTCGGACCCGCCCGGGGTCCGTCAGCAGGTACTGCACATCCTCAGGATAGGGCATGGTAAAGGGGTGATGGGTGGAGATCCAGCGGTCCTCTTCCTCAGAAAACTCAAACTGGGGGAAGTCTGTGACAAAGAGGATGTTCCACTCTTTACGACGAAGCTGCAGATGATCCGCCAGCTTCAGCCGCAGACCACCCAGCACTTTCCGCACGGTGGAGAGCTTGTCGGCAGAGAAGAGAATAAAGTCTCCAGGGGCAGCGTCCATGGCCGAAAGCAGCTGATCCATCTGCTGTTCCGTAAAGTATTTGGTGAGGATGGAGTATACCTCGCCCGAGGAACGCCAGGCAATCCAGGCCATACCCTTGGCGCCCAGATGCAGGGCCTCGTCGGTGAGCATCTCTATTTCCGTTCTGGTGAAATCCGCATGACCACGGACATTGATGGCCCGAACCACGCCGCCTTTTTTCAGGGCGTTCCGAAATACGGAGAAGCCACAGTCCTGGACAGTCTTTGTCAGATCCACGATGGGCAGGTCGAACCGGAGATCCGGCTTGTCGGAGCCGTATTTGTCCATACATTCGGTCCAGGTGATCCGGGGGAAGGGCTTTTCAAATTCCACCCCCATCAGCTCCCGGAACATGTATTTGAACATGGACTCCAGATGCTGCAGCACATCCTCCTGGTCCACAAAGCTCATTTCCATGTCCACCTGGGTAAACTCGGGCTGACGGTCTGCCCGTAGATCCTCGTCCCGGAAGCAGCGGGCCACCTGATAGTATTTGTCAATGCCGCCTACCATGAGCAGCTGCTTGAAGATCTGGGGGGACTGAGGCAAGGCGTAGAACAGGCCGTTGTGGACCCGGGAGGGCACCAGGTAATCCCGGGCGCCTTCCGGAGTGGACTTTGTCAGAATGGGAGTTTCCACGGACAAAAACCCATGGGCATCCAGATAATCCTCGGCACATTTCTGCACCCGATGACGGAACCGGAGCCGGGAAATCATCTCCGGCCGGCGAAGATCCAGATAGCGGTATTGCAGCCGCAGGGCCTCATTGTTGGTGCCGTCCTCCACAGAAAAGGGCAGGGGATCGGCTTCAGAGATGATCTCCAATTCCTGGGCCCGCAGCTCGACGGTGCCGGTTTCCAGCTTGGGGTTCACCGTTTCCTCGTCCCGCCTCCGGACATAGCCCCGGACGGCGATAACTGTTTCATTCTTCAGACGATCGGCAGCGGAAAACTGATCCTCCGGCAAGTTGCAGGCATCGAACACCACCTGCAAGATCCCTTCCCGATCCCGAAGGTCAATAAACACTACGCCGCCCATATCACGCTTGGTCTGGACCCAGCCGGTGACAGTTTCGATCCGGCCAATGGCGTCCTCCCGCAGGGCACCGCAATAAATGGTGCGTTTAAGCATTTTAATCATCATCCTCTCTGCTGTCTCCAGGGGAGACAAAAAACCTTCCGTCCCGTCTCAAAAGAGACATGGGACGAAAGGCATAAGACTTCCGTGGTACCACCCATATGAATTCTTGCGAATCCGCTCATTGCGATTAAGCATCAGCTGTAACGCGCTGACCGCGGCGCACCCTACTGCCGGGAATCCGGGTTCGAGCTGCGGCTCCGGGATGTTCGTTCATGATACGCGCCGACCGGTTTTCAGCTGTTCCGGCTCTCTGTACGGCGGGGAATACCACTACTTTTTCCCATCATAGCCTTTTGGAATATCGATTTTTATACATTATACAGGTAAAGTGCAGGTGGGTCAAGAGGCTATTTGCATAAAGTTTTGCCGTTCTCCCACCGCTTCTATGAAGTATCTGCAAAAAAATACGAATTATTCAGTGGCACCGGCGCGGGGACACGCATAGGATAGAGCAGAGCAATAGGAAAGGAGCAGTCTATGCCAAGCATCTTTTTAAGTCCCTCCACCCAGGAGGGAAATCTCTATGTGACGGGCAACTCTGAGGAATATTGGATGAACCGGCTGGCGGATGCCATGGAGCCCTATCTGACGGCCTCCGGAATCCAGTTCACCCGCAATTCTCCCACAGGGTCCGCCTCCCAGTCCATCCGGCAGAGTAACGCGGGAAACTATGACCTGCATTTGGCGCTGCATTCCAATGGTGCCCCAGAGAGTATTTATGGGCAGGTCCAGGGCAGCGACATCTACTATTATCCCTCCAGTGTGGAGGGGAAACGGGCGGCCAATCTGATTGCGGACGCCCTGAAAACCATTTATCCGGATCCCAATCTGGTCCGAGCGTTGGGAACTACCGCTATCGGAGAGGTGCGGCAGACCAAAGCCCCTTCGGTGTTTATTGAGCTGGCCTATCACGACAACCTGGAGGATGCCAACTGGATCACCTCCAATCTGGACCTGATCGCCAGAACCATTGTGCTGGCTCTGACGGAGTATTTCGGGATTCCCTTCCGAGAGCCTGGGGCGAATTTCCCACGAAAAGGCATTGTCAGGCTGACGTCGGGGACACTGAATCTTCGGGAGAGCCCCAGCTTGGATGGAAAGGTCATTGCATCTATTCCCAACGGAGCCACCATCAATGTGCTTGGGGATAATGGAGAATGGTACGCAGTGGAGTATCAGGGCAGCGACGGCTATGTTTCCAAGGTCTATGTGGATTTGACATAAAAAATGGGCTGCCCACAAGGCAGCCCATTTTTAAATTCCATTACAGCAGGCCAATCAGATTGAAGGCCACGATCAGGCCGGAGAACACGATGGAAACCGTGGAGACCAGCTTGATGAGGATGTTCAGAGAAGGACCGGAGGTATCCTTGAAGGGATCGCCCACGGTATCGCCCACCACAGCGGCCTTATGCTGCTCGCTGCCCTTGCCGCCGTGGTTGCCCCGCTCGATATACTTCTTAGCGTTGTCCCAAGCGCCGCCGGCGTTGGACATAAACACAGCCATGGCGAAGCCGGTGACGGACACGCCGCCCAGCAGGCCTACAACGCCTGTGGGTCCGAGGATCAGGCCGGTGGCAATGGGAACAATGATCGCCAGCAGCGCAGGAACGACCATTTCGTGGAGCGCACCCTTGGTGCACATACCCACACAGGCCTGATAGTCAGGCTTGGCCTTATATTCCATAATGCCGGGGATTTCCTTGAACTGACGGCGTACTTCGACCACGATGGACTGAGCAGCGGTCTGTACAGCGCTCATGGTGAAGGCAGAGAACACAAAGGTCAGCATAGCGCCCACGAACAGGCCAACCAGAATGGTGGGGCTGGTCAGAGAGAAGTCCAGGACTTCAGCGGTCTTGTTCTGGACGATGTCCACATAGGAAACCAGCAGCGCCAGAGCGGTCAGGGAAGCGGAGCCAATGGCAAAGCCCTTGCCGGTAGCGGCGGTGGTGTTACCCAGGGAATCCAGGGCATCGGTGCGCTCCCGGACTTCTTCGGGAAGGCCAGCCATCTCAGCAATGCCGCCAGCGTTGTCGGCCACAGGGCCATAAGCGTCGGTGGCCAGGGTGATACCCAGGGTGGAGAGCATGCCGACGCCGGCAATACCGATGCCGTAGAGGCCCCGATTAAAGGATTCGGTGAACAGACCTTCATCCATGGAACCACCGGCAGCAAAGAAGCTGATAATGACGGCAATGCCTACAATCAGAATGGAGGCCATTGTGGACTTGAGACCCAGGGAAATGCCGCCAATGATGATGGTAGCAGAGCCGGTCTCGGAAGCGGCGGCCAGATTCTGAGTGGGCTTGTAGTTGTCAGAGGTGTAGTACTCGGTGAAATAGCCGATGGCACAGCCGCCGATCAGGCCGCAGAGAATGGCCACAAAGATGCCCATGGAGCCCATGATCACATAGGTCAGAACAGCGGCCAGAATGGCAGCCAAGATGGCAGCGGCATAGGTACCGGTACGCAGAGAAGTCAGCAGGGACTTCTGGGTTGCGTTCTCCTTGGTACGAACCAGGAAGGAGCAGAACAGGGAGCACAGCATACCAACCACGGCGATCATCAGGGGCAGCAGCATGCCCTTAAAGCCGTAGCCGGCGGTGGCGGACAGTGCAAAGGTGGCCAGAATGGAGCCCACATAGCTCTCATACAGGTCAGCGCCCATGCCAGCCACATCACCTACGTTATCGCCCACGTTGTCGGCGATGGTGGCGGGGTTACGGGGGTCATCCTCGGGGATACCAGCCTCGACCTTGCCCACCAGGTCAGCGCCCACGTCAGCGGCCTTGGTGTAGATACCGCCGCCCACACGGGCAAACAGGGCCATAAAGGAAGCGCCCATGCCGTTCATGACCATGATGTTGCCCAGTGTAATGGGCTCATCAATACCAAAGCCGAAATGCAGGATGCAGAACCACATAGTCACATCCAGCAGGCCCAGGCCCACCACGGTGAAGCCCATAACGGAACCGGAGGAGAATGCCACACGAAGGCCTTTGTTGAGGCTTTCAGAGGCAGCCTGCGCGGTACGGGCATTGGAGTTGGTGGCGATCTTCATGCCGATGAAGCCGGCCAGCATAGAGAAGATGCCGCCAGTGACAAAGGCAAAGGGGGTGAATTTGGACAGCATCTCGCCGCCCGTGGCAAAAGCCATAATGAGAAGGATCACGAACACGACGGCAAAGACCTTGGCTACGGTCAGATACTGATGCTTCAGATAAGCATTAGCGCCTTCCCGAATCGCCTGTGCGATCTCGACCATTTTGTCGTTGCCTTCCGAGTGCTTCATGACGACGCTACGCTGGAACATTGCAAACAGCAGTGCTACCACGGCGCCGACGAAGCCAACCAGAAACCAGGTTTCCAACAACAAACACTCCTTACTATTAAAATATGTTTTGATTGCCCACCTATTTTACCATATTTCCATGGGATTGCAAGAGGTTCTGCAAGATTTTCAAGAAAAACAGGAAACCATGGAAAACAAACGGGTTTTTCGGCATATGGACAAGTTCTGCTTGTATTTTTCTGCGGAATGGGCTATAGTGAACGTAGCCTATGACGGGAGGAAACGATATGGCAAAGAGCAGCATTACCGCCTTCGATGTGGAGCGGATCCAGGAAACGGCTGGACGTTTGCGGAAAAAGCCTCTGGAGGACGAAGTCATTCGGATGGAGACTGCCGGAGGCGCCATCTATCTCCGGAAAAGCGCGGTAGAAAATGCGGGAGACAGCTGGGAGCGGGTGAAGCGGCGCTTTTCCAACCTGGCTGGTGAAAAAAAGATTCCCTTTACGGATCGTACAAAATAAATTTAGGCCCGGAGCAGTATGTGCTGCTTCGGGTACTTTTTCTCTTGTGACGGCATAGGCTGGGCAAAGGAGGGTTTGTATGTATCCGTTTCAACTTCCGCCGTTACCGTATGCCTATGATGCCTTAGAACCGTTTTTGGATGCAGAAACCATGCATTTACACCATGACAAACACTTTGCTTCCTATGTGGAGGGACTAAATAAGGCTTTGGCTACGTGCCCACGCTTGCAAAGATTGGAGCTAAAGCAGCTACTCTGCGCCGTAAATCGCTATCCAGAGAGCATTCGGATTCCGATACTCCGAAATGCGGGTGGGGTATATAATCATGCATTTTACTTTGCGGGACTTTCTCCGGATTCAGAGCAACAGCCTGTTGGAGCCTTAAAACAGGCAATAAACAGAGAATTTGGAGATTATGCAACATTTCAGAGAGAAATGATGGAGGCGTCAAAAGGGGTGTTTGGTTCTGGGTATGCGTGGCTTGGAACCTGTGGAAACCGCTTATGCATTTTTACGACACAGAATCAGGAGACGCCGATTCCAAAAGGAATTTGTCCTATTCTGAACATCGATGTATGGGAGCATGCTTATTATCTTAAATACCGTAATCTGCGACAAGAATATCTGGATGCTATATTTCATGTAATTAATTGGGAAGAAGCCGGAAAAAGATATGAGAATCATTTGGCCGGCACATAGCTGAGTCTCGGGTCACAAACATAAATAACGCGGATTTGCGTCCCCATTTTCTGTGAAATGGGGACGCGCTCTATTTGATTCCACGAAATTCCGACAAGATTTGGAGCTTTAGGGGTTTCGTATGTGGGGGAAATGTGGTATAATAATAGTTCAAACTGGATTTGCATAAGCCAGGGGCCGATTGGTCCATTCTAAATATAAATGAGGTAACATTATGCTTGAAGTGCTATCCCCGGCCGGTTCCAGCGATGCGTTGATCGCCGCGGTACAGAACGGGGCCGACGCCGTCTATCTGGGTTACGGGGCCTTTAACGCCCGTATGAATGCAAAGAACTTCACAGAGGAGCAGCTGCGGCAGAGCGTCAGCTATTGCCATGTGCGGGGTGTCAAGGTCTATCTGACCCTCAATACCTTGGTGCTGGACCGGGAACTGAAGGATGCCGGCCAGGTGATTCTGGAGGCACGGCGGGCTGGCGTTGACGCGATTTTGGTGCAGGATCTGGGAATTTTACGCCTGGTGCGCCAGATGGCCCCTGATATGCCCATCCATGCCAGCACCCAGATGGCGGTCCACAATCTGGCGGGGGTGAGAAAGGCGGCGGAGCTGGGCATCAGCCGGGTGGTTTTAGCCCGGGAACTGAACCGGGATCAGATTGCCGCGATTTGCCGGGAAAGTCCCATTGAGGTGGAAGTATTTGTTCATGGGGCTCTGTGTATGTGTTATTCTGGACAGTGCTACATGTCCGCCGTCATTGGTCGCCGCAGCGGCAATCGAGGCCAGTGTGCCCAACCCTGCCGAATGGCCTATGGCTTTGACCGGAATGAAAACCGCTACCCCTTGAGCTTGAAGGACAACTGTCTGGTGGGCTATCTCCGGGAATTGGAGCAGATGGGCGTGGCTTGCGTCAAGATCGAGGGCCGCATGAAGCGGGCAGAATATGTGGCCATTGCCACAAAAATCTATAAGGATGCGGCCATGGGCCGGAAGGTGACGGCGCAGCAGCTCCAGGAACTGCGAAAGGTGTTTTCGCGACAGGGCTTTACCGACGGCTATTTTACGGGCCGCAAGGGAGAGAAAATGTTTGGGACCCGCCAGGAGGAGGAGACGGACCGGGCATTGTTTGCTCGAGCCAGAGCCACCTATGAAAACGCGGAGCTTCGCCGGGTGCCGGTGCGCTTTCAGATGACGGTGCGCTACGGAATGCCGGCCACCCTGACGGCCATAGACGAGAAGGGGTACTGGGCCCAGAGTGCGGGACCTATGCCGGAACCGGCCAGAACCAGAGCCTTAACCCAGCAGGATTTGGTGGACCGACTGCAAAAGACCGGCGGTACGCCATATTATCTTACGGATCTGCAACTGGAACTGGAGCCGGGGCTGACGTTGTCCGCCTCTGCCATCAATGCCCTTCGCCGGGATGTGCTGAGTCGTCTGTCGGCAGTACGGGGGCAGGTGCCTCAGACCAGAGAAGGCTCCTTTGCGCAGCCGGCAGTTTACTCCTCCTATCAGGGAAAGCCGGTTTTTACGGTGAGCATTCAGTCTGTCGGCCAGATCACCCGGGAACTTCTGAATTTCCAGCCGGCGGTGTTGTATATGCCGCTGTATCTGGTGGTATCCGGCCATCCCAGTGTGACCGCTGCGCTGCAGTCCGTACCGATATGTGCCGTTTTGCCCCGGGTCATTACGGAGGAACAGTGGGATTCTGTGTTCCGGCAGCTGGCGAAGGCAAAAACCTTGGGCATCCGGGAAGTCCTGATCGGCAATCTGGGCATGATTGATCCGGTGCGCCGGGCGGGTTTTACCCTGCGGGGAGATTTTGGACTCAATGTGTTCAATTCTGGTTCCGCCAACCTCTATGCGGAACTGGGCCTGGCATCTTTAACGGCGTCCTTTGAACTGACCATACCCCAGATCCGAGATCTGTCCAAGCCTGTGCCCATGGAGCTGATGGCCTATGGACGCTTGCCGTTGATGATTACAGAAAACTGCATTATCCACAGCCGCACCGGCACTTGTACCTGCGGCAGCAGCAGGACCGGATTGGTGGACCGTACCGGCAGCCGTTTCCCAGTCCTGCGGGATGGAAATACCTGCCGCACCGTCATTTATAACAGCCGAAAGCTCTATTGGAGAGACAAGCTTTCGGAGCTGACCGGACTGGGCCTCTGGGGCCTGCGGCTGAGCTTTACCACGGAAAACGACCAACAGGTCAACGCCGTGCTCCAGGAGCATCTCCAGGGAGGTACCTTTGATCCCGGTGTCAGCACCCGGGGGCTGTATCTTCGCGGCGTTGAATGACGACCCCTTGCGATGGAGGAACTGACCCATGAATTGCAACAAGTTGATTTTGGCCTCCGGATCACCCCGGCGCAGAGAGCTGCTGGAGCGGATCGGACTAAAGTTTACCGTCCAGGCGGCGGATGTGGACGAAACGCTGGTTCCCGGTCTTTCGCCCCGGGAACAGGTAATGCGGCTGAGTCGTATCAAGGCCCAGGCCGTTGCGGATGCCTTGAACGAGACTGCGGTGATTTTGTCTGCGGATACCGTGGTGGTGTTGGACAGCGCCATTTTGGGAAAACCGAAAGATACGGCTGACGCCAGAGACATGCTAAAACGGCTTTCCGGCCGCAGCCACCTGGTCCTTACCGGCGTCACAGTATGGAAGGACGGCCAGATGCGGAGCCACTGCGAGGAGACGGAGGTATTCCTCCGGACACTGACGGATGCGGAGATCGAGGCCTACATTGCCACGGGGGAGCCCATGGATAAGGCCGGAGCCTATGGCATCCAGGGATACGCCTCGCTGTTTGTGGAAAAGCTGGTGGGGGACTATTATAATGTGATGGGGCTGCCGCTGTGCGCTGCGGCTCTGATGCTCCGGGACGCCGGGATTTCCGTGCTGGAGGCCTGATTATGAAAAGATTTTTTAATACGAGACTTCGGGTAGTGCTGGTGCTGGCGGTGTTGGCGGCTCTGGTGACCATGGGCTACATCATCCTGCGGCCGGGTAAGGCGTCGCCGATGAATAACGCGGTATCTACGGTGATGACGCCGGTAAAGAACGCAACCACTATTTTGGTCCGGCAGGCGGAGCGGCTGTACAATTATATGTTTGGCTATGAGATGCTGTCCGCAGAAAATGAACAGCTTCGGGTGGAGCTGGCGGAACTGAATCAGGATATTCGAAACTCCCAGACCTACAAGGAGGAGAACGAACACTTCCGCAGCCTGCTGAATCTGGCGGAGAAGCATACAGACTATACCTTTGAGATTGCCAATGTGGTTTCCTGGGACAGCTCCGGCTATGGCAGTGTCATGACCATTTCCAAGGGAGCCTCGGCTGGACTGGAAGCGGGAATGTGCGCTATTACTGCCGACGGCCAGGTGCTGGGACTGATCACCGAAACCGGAAGCAGCTGGGCCACCGTTACCACCATTCTGGATACCACCTCTGAAATCGGCGCCTATATCTTTGGCAGCGGCTACAGCTGCATTGCCCAGGGCGATTTTGAGCTCATGCGGCAGGGAACCCTGCGGGCCAGCTATATCAGCTCCTCCGCCACCATTCGGAACGGAGACCAGCTGCTTACCTCCGGTGACGGTGATATCTATCCTGCAGGACTGGTGATCGGCAACGTGACCGATGTGGGCGACGACGAGGTGAATGTGGCAAAGTATGCTGTAATCACCCCCACGGTGGATATTAGCAGTGTAGAGCAGGTATTTATCATCAAGTCCTTTGACGTCAACGACTGAGGCTGGAAAGGAGCAAGCATGTCCAGCAAGACGCTCTTTCGCATCAAAATGACGCTGTACGCCCTGCTGCTGATCTTGGCAGAGTTGCTGCAGACGTCGGTATTCGGAAATTTAAACCTTGGCTTTGTTCCCAGCGCCATGCCTGTGGCGGTGGCTTGCATCAGTCTGTTCGAAGGGTCCCAGCGGGGGTGTATCTTCGGCCTGGCTGGAGGCTGCATCTGGGCTTGGAGTACAGAGATGAGTTATTATGGCGCCTGGTGCATTGTGGCGCTGACGGTAACTGGAGCCCTGGCGGGATTGATCACGGAGCGGTTCCTGCTGCGGGGAATCAAAACGGCGCTGTGTATCTGTGCTTCGGCGCTGCTTCTGACGGAGGGACTTTATGTCCTGGTGTCCGTGTTTTCCGGGGTAATTCCCGTGGTAGCGTTGGTTACGGTGTTTTTGCCGGAAATGGTGGCAGGCCTGATCCTGTGCCTGTTGTTTTACTTCTTGTCGGCCCATATCTCTCGGATTGGAGGATTCCATGGATAGAATCTATCGCTTTCGCACTGGCCTTGTGGTGTTTTTGATCTGCTTTGTGGCTGTAGTTTATGTATTCCGGCTGTTTGGCCTTCAGCTGACGGAAAACGAGGAAAATGCCTATGGCAGCTCCAGCACCACTACCTATAGCCTGACGGTGTCCGCTGCCCGAGGAGAGATTCTGGACCGGCATGGAACGGTGCTGGTGAGCAATCGGGCCACCTACAGCGTTACCATCAACAGCTTCGTGCTCTTTAATGCCGACGATCCCAATGGAGCGTTGCTGAACCTGGCGGAGACCTGCATCAAAAACGGCATAACATATAAGGATACGCTGCCGTTGTCTACCACCACGCCCTACACATACACGGAAGAAGAGCTTAGCTATACTTTCCGCAAATTCCTGCTGGGACGGGAGTGGGACGCGGACATGACGGCAGAGAATTTGGCGAAGAAACTCAAGTCTGCTTACCATATTTCTGATGAGTACACAGAGGAGCAGGCCAGACTCATTATGGGCCTGCGGTACGAGCTGGATCTGCCCACCTATGCCAATGCGGATGTTTATACGTTGACGGAGGATGTATCTGCTGACCAACTGGCCATATTGAAGGAACTGGGGATTCCTGGCATGGATGTGGAGACCACCACAGTGCGGGAATACAATACCACCTTTGCGGCCCAGCTGCTGGGACATGTGGGCGCCATGACGGAGGAACAGACGGAGACCTATGAAGCCCTGGGCTATGCGCTGGACGCCAAGGTGGGTCAAGACGGCCTGGAGGCAGCCTTTGAGGAGTATCTCCATGGTACCGACGGCGTCAAGGTGGTTACGGTGGCGGCGGACGGTACAGTGTTGGACGAATACTGGGAAGTGGAACCCCAAAGCGGAGCCAACGTGATCACCTCCATTGACATTGGGCTCCAGGAGGTGGCGGAGAAATCTTTGGCTACGCATATTCAAGCCTTGGTGGAATCCAAAGGCGAGGGCGTAGACGGATATGATGCGGATGCCGGTGCTGTGGTGGTCATGGATCCCAATAACGGGGAAGTGCTGGCAGCAGCGAACTATCCCACCTATGATCCCAACGATTATTTCACCAAATATAATGAACTGCTGGAAGCAGAGGTATCGCCGCTGCGGAACCGGGCGCTGTTGGATGCAAATCCTCCGGGCTCCACATTTAAAATGATTACCTCGGTGGCGGCCATGCGAGCGGGAATCAGCCCGGACAACACAGTAGACGGCGAGGGATACTATGAGTTCTCTGATGGTACCAAGCTGGGCTGCTGGATTGTTAACCAGGGCGGTGTCCATGGCATCCTGGATATGCGTGGGGCACTGGCGCAATCCTGTAATATCTACTTCTATACAGTGGGGATGCAGGCGGGAATTACCAAGATAGATGAGGTTGCGGAATCCTTTGGCATTGGCCAGGATTCCGGTTCCGAAATCTATTCCAGCAGCGGGCAGATGGCGTCCCCGGATTTGAAAAAAGAAATATATGGGGACGCGGAATACTCAGACTGGTATATGGCAGATACTGCTACCGCAGCCATCGGGCAGTCCGATACCCGTGTTACGCCGCTTCAGCTGTGCCGCTATGTGACGGCCATCGCCAACGGAGGAACCCTCTATAAAGCCACGTTCCTGCGGCGGGCCGTGTCCTCAGACTTCCAGACGCTGGTGAAAGGGAACGACTATGAACCGGTTGCCACCAATCTTTTAAGCGCCAGCGAATATCAGGTGCTCTATGAAGGCATGCGGATGTGCGTCACGGAGGGTACCGGCTCAGGACTGAGCGATTATCCCATTGAAGTCTGCGCAAAAACCGGTACTGCCCAGCATGGTTCCGGTGGTTCCGATAACGGTGCCTTTGTGTGCTGGGCACCAGCGGACGATCCAGAGATTGTCATTGCTATCTATGTGGATCACGGTGCCTCCGGCGGCAACTTTGCTGGTGTCGCAGAAGATATTCTGGACTATTATTTCAATTCTCAGTATCCCACCCAGGAGGTGGAGATCGAGAATACCATGACGGAGGACTGACGGGGATGGAACCACTGGATTATATTACCCTGACGCCCCAGGAAACGGCAAAGCTGCTCTCTGCGGGCAGCGGGGATGCCGCGCTGGTCTATCTCTACGTCAAGGCCACCGGGGACTATCGGCTGGTCCATGCCCAGGAAAAGCTGCATCTGTCCACTCAGAACCTTGGGTGGGCGGAGTCGCTGCTGAAACAACTGGGGCTGATGGAGATACAGCCGGCCAAGGAACGCTATGACAAATCTCGTGCTCCAGCCTATACCGGGGAATCGGTGACCGCCTATGCTGCAAAAGATCCTTCGTTTACCCTGCTGCAGGGGGAGATCAGTCGGAGGTTGGGCCGGGTGCTGTCCTCAGAGGAACTCAAGACTCTGCTGGCCATTCGGGATTATTTGAAAATGCCGCCGGAAGTGGTTGGTATGGTGCTGACCTACTGCCTCCAGCGCAACGAATATTACAACCGATCCCACGGGACAAACCGGACCGTTACCATGCGGGGGATTGAACGGGAGTGCTATGCCTGGGCCAATCAGGGGATCGTGACTCTGGACCGGGCTTCAGAATACATCAGCCGCAAGCTCTCCATGATGACGCCGGAGGCCCAGGTGAAGAAGCTGATGCAGCTGGACCGGCCATTGGTGGATTCGGAACGGGAGTACATAAAATCATGGCTTTCTATGGGGTTTGAACCGGCGGCCATTCAGGCTGCCTACGAAAAGACCGTGGTGGCCACGGGAAAGCTGGCCTGGCGCTATATGAATAAGATTTTGCTGAATTGGCACGAGAAGGGACTGCATACCTTGGCGCAAGTTCAGTCCGGGGATCAGCGCAGTCCTGCGGGACAGCCGGAGGGTGGTTATACCCTGGGGCAGAGTGAGCTCAATGCAATTGCCAAGCTCCGGCAGCTTCGGGACGCTTTGAAGGAGGAATAAGGCCATGGGTTATGAACGGGAAGTACTGATCCGGGCCAGGAATCGGCATAAGGAGGCCGTGGAGCAGTACCGGAAAGAACAGCAGCAGCGGCTGCTGGAGATCTACCATGCGGTTCCTGAACTGGAACGGCTGGACAACCAGCTTCGCCAGACCATGGCGGAGGTGATGGTCCAGGCGCTGCGCCATGGAGAGGACCCTAAAGAAGCGCTGGCAGCGATCCGGGAAAAGAATCAAGGGCTGCAGCGTCGTCGGGAGGAGCTGCTGCAACAGACAGGCCACTCTGCATCGGCAGTGCAGGAGGGGCCTATGTGCCGGAAATGCAGCGACACCGGTTATGTGGGAGAAAAGATGTGTTCCTGTTTGGAGCGATATTGCCAGGAGGAACAGCGAAAAGAGCTGACCAGTCTTTTGAGCCAAAATGCTAGCTTTGACGATTTTTCTCTGGATTACTATCCTACGGCGGTGAATCCCTCTACAGGGATTTCTCCCCGGGCGCAGATGGAACTGGTCTATGAGGCCTGTGTCAACTATGCCAGCCACTTTGATCCCAAGCGGTCCAAAAATCTACTGCTGAGCGGTGCGCCGGGACTGGGCAAGACCTTTTTGTCTGCCTGTATTGCCCAGGAGGTGGTGGCAAGGGGCTACAGTGTGGTCTACGATACGGCTATCCATGTGTTCTCCTGCTTGGAAAAACAGAAATTTGGCGGCGGTACCGAGGAGGAACTCCGCATGGCCGAACGGATTATGGAGTGCGATCTGCTGATTTTGGACGACCTGGGAACGGAGATGCCCACCAGCTTTATTGCACCGGCCCTGTACAGTGTGGTGAACGGACGGATTCTGACCCATAAACCCTCCATCATCTCTACCAACTTCAACATTGAACAGCTGGGGGCCAGATATACCCCCCAGATCACCTCCAGGATCGCCGGGGAGTACCATATTCTGAGTTTTGCTGGTCAGGATATTCGGCGATTGAAGTCCAGACAGTAATCTGGGCCTGTATTTAGTGAAAACAAGACAAGTTCCGCATTGTGGGAAAAGTGATCCCCGATGCGGAACTTGTTTACAAAAAATATGCAGAAAAGAAATTAGACGGCTAAACCATGATCCGGCAGATAACAGCTGCAACCAGAACGCCCAATATTGCACCCAGTAGCACCTGGGGCATAGTGTGCCCCACCATCTCATGAAATGGCTTTTCCGTGGAAATAGGGTGGCCTTCTTCCACGGCACGGGCGCAGAGTTGATTCAGCGCTCTGGCATGGCGTCCCGCTTCCCGGCGGACGCCCCGGGCGTCGTACATGACTACCAGTGCAAAAATGGCTGCCAATGCAAAGTCGGTGCCTCCTACCCCGGAGGTCATGCCGATGGAGGTGGTAAGGGCGCAGACCGTAGCTCCATGGGCAGAGGGCATCCCACCGCTTCCCACCAGACGTTCCGGCAGAAAATTGCCGGTCTGGATGGCGGTGAGACAAAATTTCAGCAGTTGAGAAAGAATCCATGCGGTCAC
>CASEPH010000206.1 GCA_949289625.1 uncultured Clostridia bacterium
TATTGTCCGTATTCGCCGAGGCAGTGAATTGATCCAGAAGATTAACGACACCTCACCTGTCATGATGTGTTCCCTGATCCACAAGTTTGGCAAGAAAAACAAAGGCAAAAGCGGCGAGTCCGATTATACTGGATTTATTGAGGAACTGAAACGCTCACTGCCGGAAAATTTTTCTCCCAAAGGCGATTTCTATGTCTTTGTAGATGAATGCCACCGTACCCAGTCTGGCAAGCTACACAAAGCTATGGAGACCATTTTGCCGAAGGCTACTTTTATCGGCTTTACCGGTACTCCATTGATGAAAAAGGATAAGGAAACCAGCCTGGAGGTATTTGGCCCTTATATCCATCGCTACAAGTTCGATGAAGCGGTACGGGACAAGGTGGTTCTAGATCTGCGCTATGAGGCCCGCGAGGTGGAGCAAAATGTTGTCCAGCAGGATCGGATCGATGCCTGGTTTGAGGCAAAAACCAGAGGTCTGACTAATGTGGCAAAGGCTAAGCTGAAGCAGCGTTGGGGCAATCTGCAAAAGATGTTCAGTTCTAAAGCTCGCCTGGGACAGATTGTAGCGGATATTGTTTTTGATATGGAGACAAAACCACGCTTGCATGATGGGCGGGGTAATGCCATGCTGGTGGCTGGCAGTATCTATCAGGCGTGCAAATTCTATGAATTGTTCCAAGAGACCGAGCTGAAGGGCAAGTGCGCCATCGTGACTTCTTACGAACCGACGGTGGGCGATATTCGTACCGAAACTGTAGGTGATGATGGTGAGACCGAGGCTGTAGAGCAATACGAGATCTACATGAAAATGCTGGGTGGAAAAGACCCAAAAGCATTTGAAAAAGAGGTCAAAGAAAAGTTTATCAAGCAGCCGGAACAAATGAAACTGCTGATTGTGGTGGACAAGCTGCTGACAGGCTTTGATGCTCCGCCTGCCACTTACCTGTATATTGATAAGTCCATGCGAGACCATGGCTTGTTCCAGGCAATCTGCCGCGTCAATCGTTTGGATGGTGAAGATAAGGAATTTGGGTATATTATTGACTACAAAGACCTGTTTCGATCCTTGGAAAATGCGGTTGCAGACTATACCTCCGAAGCATTTGACTGCTACGATAAGGAAGATGTCTCCGGCCTGCTGACAGATCGTTTGGACAAGGCCAAGGAACAGCTGGAGGATTCTCTGGAAGCTCTGCGCGCACTGTGCGAGCCTGTGGCACCGCCTAAAGATATGGTAGACTACTACCATTATTTCTGCGGTGTCAACACCGAATCCTTTGACTTGGATGAATTGGAAGAAAATATGCCCAAGCGGGAACAGCTTTACAATCTGTCAGCGACAGCTCTTCGCGCTTTTGGTGAAGTATCGGGTGAATTGCAAGAAAAGTACCACTATACCGTGGAACAGATCAAGGCGCTGGAGAGAGAAGTTACCTACTACATCAAGGTGCGTGACGATGTGCGTCTGGCTAGTGGTGACTATGTGGATTTGAAGAAATATGATCCGGACATGCGCCATTTAATCGATACCTATTTGTCGGCTGATCCCAGTCGTGTGTTGACCTCCTTTGGAGGAGCAACACTGGTGGAGCTGTTGGTAGACAACGGAATTTCTGCGCTGAAGGATATGCCTGCCTCTACACCCAAAGAGCAGGAAGCAGTTGCAGAGACTATTGAAAACAATATTGGCAAGGAAATTGTTGAAAGAATCCAAAGTAACCCCAAATACTATGAGAAGATGTCTGCGCTTCTTCGAGAATTGATTGAAAAGCGCAAAAATGACGTGATCAACTATGAGGAGTATTTGCGTCAGATTGTGGAACTGGCAAGAAAGGTACATAAGCCGGAAAGCGGCACAGAATATCCTTCGGGAATCCGGGAGAGTGCCGCCAAGCGAGCCTTTTATGACCATCTTAACGGGGATACGGATGTGGCCAATCAGATATATAACGCTGTCATGTCCAGCAAA
>CASEPH010000207.1 GCA_949289625.1 uncultured Clostridia bacterium
CCCCGTCCCCGGGAATAATGACCTCCTCATAGTTGCGGAACCGGTAGAAATCCATACCGGAGACTACGGCAATCGCTGCACTGACCAGAATACAAAGAACGGAGATCAGTACCTTTTGTTTCCGAATTTTTTCAAGCATACGGATGCTCCTTTCACTTAATCATTAAAACGCGCAGCAAAAGGGGAACCATGACCATGCAGGCCTCGATTTTTCCGGATGGCTTGTCTGACTTTACAAAATCGTAGCCAACGAAGATCAAGACCATAAGAACAATCAGGCGGTATACAATCGTGATCATATTCTGATTCCTCCTTATCCGATCAAACTGGCAATCTGGTTGGAGAAGATGACAAACACAAGGCCCCAGACCAGGATAAACAGCATAGGTACGACACAGCGCTTGAGTACAGGGGTGTACTTCTCCACACCGGGCGTCACCTGGGCGGCGAAGGTACCGGCCATGGCGGTGGGCGGCATCATATCGCCCAGAGACACCAGCATCGTCAGGCCCGCAATGGTAAGGATGGTATCGCCGCTGAGGAAAGCCAGAGTAAAGGGCACGCCCAGGACGCTGGCCGCGCCGAAGGACGAGATAGAGCCAAACAGCGGGATGGAGATGGCCGCCGCCAAATACAGCAGCTGGGCCGGCAGGCTCAGACACACGGAGACGATGAAGCCGCGCACACCGGTGAGGGACATGATCTGAATGAACATGCCCACGCCCATCAGACGGGCCATGACAGTCAGGGCGGAGTGGACCGCCTCAGATACGGTTCCAACCAGCTGGACCTTTCGGCCGGTAAACAGCCCCAGGGTCGCACAGAGCAGGAACATGGCCGGCATGCGCATATCAGGGATAACCTTAAAGATTTTGGTCAGGACGATCAGTACAACCAGAAGCAGGATGGGCAGATAGATCCGGAAGCCGTATTTCTCGCCCAGCTCCTTATTTAAGGTGGGCTCGATCACAGCGTAGTCCATGTTCCGGGCGGACTTCAGGCCCAGATACAGCACGGCAAAAATGGCCGCTGGGAAGGCCAGCAGGATCAGGGGGAGCTCAAAGCCCACATAGGGTGTGTCGATGCCGCCGCCGATGATCATGGCGGTCAGGTTGACCGGAGGGGCTACCATGCCCATCAGGGCACCCATGGCGATGATGGCCGCCGCGTTCACCGGGCTGATGCCCATGGTGAGCAGGATGGGAACCACGATGGAGCCGCCGGAGAGCACCGAGGCGGTGGAGGAGCCGGTAATCATGCCGGGGAACATAATGACCACCATAATGAAAATCAGGAGGATGGCGGGGTGCTTATGGAACCGACGGATGATCAACGAGCACAGGGCGTCCAGCGCGCCGGATGCTTCAATAACCTTCATAAAGATCATGGCGGTACAGATGATCAGCATGGTATCTATGTAGGAGAAGGTTCCCTCTACAAAGTGCCGGATGGGGAAGCTCTGGTCGTATGCCAGTGCCCCGGCCACTGCGGAGAGCATCATTGCGATACTGGCCGGCAGCTTGAGAAGGAAACAACACAGCATGAACACGCCAACCATGACCAGGAAGATGATGAGCTGTAAGTTCATGGGATAACCTCACTTTCGAGCAGATGGAATAAAAAGTCTGCGCAGAGAGTCGATATGCCGCAGCAGTCGGGCCGTCGACAGCCCTAGGCCGCTGCGGCATAGGGGGTTACTGAGTTCTGAAACCGCTCAGCTGAACAGAGTGGTCAAACAGTCAATGCAGTCAACCTGGCTCTCCACATAAGCGGCGGGAGTGTTGTTCTCGGCCAGATAGCCGCGGATCACGCCGTCGGTGTCGCCACCAGACACGACCACGGCGGCGTCAGCCGCCCGCATGGGATCGGGCAGAAACTCGTCGGACAGATCACCACGGCGGGCGGAACCGCCTACATGCATGGAGATAATCTTGATGCCCTGCTCTTGGGCGGCAGTGATCAGGGATTGTACCCGGGCAAGCTCATCCTCACTGTTGATGCCGGCGGCACCCAGGCCCTTGGAGGAGCCGCCTACCGCAAAGATCAGGGTCTTATAGCCACTCAGATCATCCGCAGTAGCATCCTCGTCCAGGTCCACGGTGATGTTGGCCCGGGTGCACAGGGTCTGAATGATATCGCCGTCCGCACTCTGGCCGGCAGGGGTAATCAGGGCGGGGGTCTCAAAGCCGCCGGTCAGGGCAGGGAGTTCGGTCTCCGTAGAGGAGCTACCCGCCGCAGAGGTGCTGGCAGAGGTGCCACCAGCGAGGGTGGAAGAACCGGCGCTGCTGGAGCTGTCGCTGCAGGCGGTCAGCATGGACAGGGTCAGAACGGCGCTTAACAGGACAATGGGAAGACGTTTCATGGGAAAAACTCCTTTGCTCAAGATAAAAGATAGAATTTCATTTCCATGGCCGAACCGGACTGCCCCAATCCGGCCATAAGGGATGCAGATTCAAGAACAGCTGCCGTGTTAGAAGCCGATGGCCGCACCGTCGGGATTCTCCTTGTTTACGGTGCCTTCCAGTCCTCCGTCCACATAGCGGATGCCGGTAGGCGCAGGGAAGGTTCCGTCTGGGACTAGGTTCTCATAGCCCAAATCCTCCAGGCCCTGGATGGTCTCTTCGCTCAGATTCCAGTAGTTAAAGGCACCGGACATGCCATTGGCGATGATGCGGGGGGCAAGAAATGCCTCGTCCAGGCTCATGTCATAGTCGATCATATTCATAATGAGCTGGGCGATCCCCGGATAGATGGTGATGCCGCCGGGAGCCGCCAGAACAGCAAACGGATTTCCGTCCGGGTCCAGCACCACCGTGGGGGAGATGGAGGACAGGGGGGCCTTGCCGGCCTCTACAGAGTTGGCAGAGTCCGTGCCGGTGACAAAGTCGTCCATCTGGTCGTTCAGGAAGAAGCCGTAGTCCTCCACATACACCTCGGAACCCCACCAGTAGTTCAGCGTCTTGGTGACGGCTACCATGTTGCCTTCCTTGTCGGCCACCACATAACCGGTAGTGTTATAGCGCTGATCGTCATAGTCCGCAGGGTTGCCGGGCAGGAACTGCTGAACCTGTCCCAGTTGAATTTCCGTGGCGCGCTGAGCGGCGTAGTTCTTGCTGGTCAGGCCACCGATGGGCACATCCACAAAGCGGGTATCCGCCATGTACTCGGCGCGGTCAGCAAAGACCAGCTTCTGGACCTCGGCCAGCTGATTGGCCCAATCCAGTGATCCCTGATCATATTTGGGCAGATTCTCCATAATGTTCAGGGTCTCGATGATGAAGGTACCGCCGGAAGAGGGGGACGGAGAAGAGATGACCTGATACCCCTGATATGTAGTAGAGACAGGCTCCTCCTCCCAACAGGAGTAGTTGTCCAGGTCCTCCTGGACCATCACGCCGCCGGCCTTCTGAACCGCATTGATGATGGCCTCAGCCACCGGGCCGGAGTAGAAGCCCTCGGGGCCGTTGTCCCGGATGCGTTCCAGAGCGTGGGCCAGATAGGGGTTCTGAATGATGTCGCCTACCTCGGGCAGTAGTCCATCCTCGTTCAGGTAGATCTCACTGAGCTGGGCGCTGGCCCGCATGGTGTCATAGGCCCGGTTCACGTTTTCCACGAAGTCAGGAGTAACCGTGTAGCCCTCATAGGCCAGGTCGATGGCTGGCTGGATAACCTCCTCCAGGCTCATGGAGCCGTAGGTCTCCAGGGCATAGCACAGTCCGGACACTTCGCCAGGCACAGCCACGGACAGTCCACCCTTCATTTTGTGGTTACCCACCACATTGCCCTCAGAGTCTTCGATCCAAAGCTCGGCAGTCATATTCTGGGGCGCTACCTCACGGAAGCTGATGAACACAGTTTCGTCCAGCTCCGCATCGTAGATGGTCATAGCTCCGCCGCCGCCGATGCCGCTCATCATGGGCTCGCACACGCCCAGAGCAAAGCCGGTGGCCACCGCAGCGTCAATGGCGTTGCCGCCGGACTCCAAAATATCGGCGCCGATTTTAGAAGCCACATAATTCAAGGAAGAAACCATTCCATTCTCTCCCGTAGCCAGCATATCCCGGGTCACCTTCTGCCCACTTTCGTCCCAGGACTGATACTCCGCCGGGATCTCGATGTAGGGGCCAGACTCCTCACCGCCCGCGGCGGAGGAGCTGGTGGAACCGGATGTTCCAGCAGATGTGGAACTGCTGGAATTCGTCTGACCGCAGGCCGCCAAGGAGGCTGCCATCGACAGCGTCAGTGCAAGGGAAAGTGCTCGTGTCCAAAACTTCATATGTACCCTCCTTATCGCTTTACAACACTTCTGTTTGGGCATCCCTTTTTACAGGTTTTTTACAGATTTCATCATAACTTCTTACTGGCCGCACCGTCAATTTAGTCTCATTTTTCCCAGTCGAAGACAGTTCCTTCGAAAAATTTTTAGATTCCTTTTTGTCTATTTTAGATAAAAATCGCTTGAGTCAAAGATCTCTATCCTGCTATTCATAAGCGGAAAAAGAAATACTCCAACGACTCACTTTTGCGTTGGAGTACTTCCCTGTCCTATCCGTCAGCCTTCCATCGGTGACAAATTTTAGGCCGTCCTTTTAATCCATAGATTTGCTGACTTTCTACCTTTCCCTTTTCAATCAGGTACTGCAAATACCGATATGCAGTTTTCTTTTTGACCTGTGTCCCTTCTACAATTTGATCAATCGTAACAAATTCAGACTGTGACCGGAGATATCGCTCAATGGTCTCCAAGGTATGCGGCGCAATGTTCTTTTCGGAATCCGAAAAATACTGTGCTCGCTCCTGAAAATTTAAGTGCGCACTGATTCTTGAAATAAGATCTGGCGGCCGGATCGGTTTCAATGCATAATCGTTGGCCCCTGCCGCCATAAATTGTTCCATCAACTGCAGCTGTTCATCGCTGGTCAGAATCAGGATTGGTGTTTGCCGCAGCTTCTTTCGGATTCGGATCACTGCTTCGACTCCATCGATCACCGGCATATGGTAGTCCACAAGGATTAAGGAAGGGGTGTGGTTGGCAAGTATGGTTTCCGCCTCCAGATAGCCATCGGCAAGGAGGGCAGTCCAGCCCTTAAAGTTGCAAATCTGTCCCAGCGTATAAAGGGTATCCGGGTCATCATCAATGACCAATATAGAAACCTTATCTGCCATTGTTTGTGGCCTCCTTTATGGAAATCGTAACAACAGTCCCTTTCATGGGGATGCTTTGAATCTGAATCCGGCCGCCGTGAGCCTCTACCATCTGTTTGACATAGTTTAATCCCAGGCCGGTAGACTTCGTATTTGACCAGCCTATGTCAAAAATATGCTGCAGCTGCTCATTGTCAATTCCAATTCCATTGTCCGCGACTTGGAACTGGATCCAGCTCTCTTCCTTTTGGATGGTAAACACAATCCGCCCCGTATTCTTCTGCCCCACCGCTTTCCAAGCATTTTCCAAGATGTTGACCATCGCTCGTATCATACGGATACGATTGATTCGAACCGTGGTTCCCTTCGGGCATCGATTGGAAACAACCAACACCTCAGATGGAAGAAAAACCGATGCGCTTGCCAGAACCAGGCGGACAAACTCCTCTACCGGCGTTTCAGTCAGATGATCTTCGTGCAAAATATCAGAAATCATGACAGACATATTTTCAGAGGCGTTGGAAATTCGTTCTAAATAGTCTTGAATCAAGGGATTTTCCTCCATCATGGCGGAAAGTCCGACCAAGAGCTGTATGGTTGTCAAAGGTGTCTTCAGATCATGTACTAAGTTCTGTGCCTCACTGCTGCTTCGCATGCGTAACGCTTCCAGGCGCGCTTGATACAGTTCATCCCGCACTTTCTGGCTTTGTGCAGCCGCTATTTGAATTTGGTGCTCCTGTAACAATAGTTGAAAATGGAGAATACTGCAAAACAGCAACACCGAAAAAAGAGTAAGGCAGTAGATCGTTAATTCAGACTCCTCGCCCATAATCAAGGCGGCTATCTTAATATCTGAGGATATTTCCCCGCGTCCAAACCCATAGCCGGTAAGTCCCGGCGTAACATCCAGAAACTGCATTCCAACAAAAGGCACTACAAAGGTTATAATTTTTTGGGGGATGCTGACGGAAAACAAATTCAGATGAGAAAGAATCAGAACATAGGTAACTAGAATAAGGGCCGGCATTCCAAAATCATACCGAATTCCATACAGAGGAGCGACTAGATAATAAATCAAAGGGATAAGCAGCAACGGAAGCACCCGGCGAAATAATGACCAGTGAGAAAATTGCCCCGTTGCAGAGAAAGACTCCGCGAGCAGAAAAACACCCAGATAAATGGGGATTGACCGCATACAGTTTAACAAAATCAGTTTCAGAACGGTAATAAATAGGGCGGCGAGGCTCTCCCCATGAAGCGCAAGCCGGTAGGTCTCATAGATCCCCAGTGTGCGATCTGTCAGAAAAAGAGGACATAGAAGGGAATAGCTAAGCAGCAAAAGCCCAATGATCAGAGAATGTTTATTGCGAATCAGTTGATGGAACGTATTACACCCTCCTCTACATCCATTACACATCCAGCAGCTCTCTACGTATTCACGCAGGGAGCTGCTGGTCAGCTATTATGTCTGACTGCTTCGATTTATATAAGAAGTATGGAGCAGCTGGTGGGCCTTCTCGCTGCCCGGCTTTTCCAGAAAGGTCTGGTACACCTCCTGGATCAGGGGGCTGCGGTGGCTCTTGCGCAGGGGCATGTCCCGGTCCTCCTGGTAGAGCGCCTTGGCCCGCACCGCCGACACGCTGCGGAAGTTGCGCACCACCGAGGGTTGAATGGGCTGCCCGCCCCCGTTCACGCATCCGCCGGGGCAGGCCATGATCTCGATGAAGTCGTACTGCCGCCTGCCGCTGCGGACGTCCTCCAGCACCTGCCGGGCATTCTGGGTGCCGCTGAGGGCGCACACCCGGATCTCCTTCCCGGCGATCTCGTAAGTGGCCTCCTTGACCCCGTGGGCGCCCCGCACCTCGGAGAACTCCACGCTCTTCAGCTCCTTGCCGGTGAGCAGCTCCGTCGCCGTGCGCAGGGCGGCCTCCATCACGCCGCCGGAGGCCCCGAAGATGTGACCGGCTCCGGTGGCAATGCCCAGAGCGGGATCGAAGTCCTCCTCAGGCAGCTCTTCAAAGAGCAGGCCAGCCCGGCGGATCATGGCCCCCAGTTCCCGAGTGGTCAGGGCCACGTCAACATCGGGGATACCCTCCCCAGCGCCGCACTCGTCCTCCCGGGTGATCTCAAACTTTTTCGCCGTGCAGGGCATGACGGAGACCACAAACAGATCCTTGGGGGCGATGCCCATTTTCTGGGCATAGTAGGTCTTGGCCATGGCTCCGAACATCTGCTGGGGGCTCTTGCAGGTGGACAGGTTTGGGATAAAGTCGGGGTAGAAAGTCTCACAGAACTTCACCCAGCCAGGGCAGCAGCTGGTAATGAGTGGCAGTGTCCCGCCATTCTGCACCCGCTGGAGAAATTCGCTGGCCTCCTCCATAATGGTCAGGTCGGCGGCAAAGTCGGTGTCGAACACCCCGTCAAAGCCCATCCGCCGCAGGGCGGCCGCCATCTTTCCCTCTACGTTGGTGCCGATGGGCAGATTGAACATCTCCCCCAGGCCTGCCCGGACGCTGGGGGCGGTCTGGACGATCACATGCTTGCCGGGGTCGTCCAGGGCGTTCCACACCAGGGCGGTGTTGTCCTTCTCATACAGGGCCCCG
>CASEPH010000208.1 GCA_949289625.1 uncultured Clostridia bacterium
AAACACAATTCGTTCCAAGTTCTTTTGGGTTCAGGGAACAAGTCAGCGCACACAATGCGTTGGCCAAGGTCAAAAACCATGCTCAGACAACACCGTTTGCTCTCGCAATCGATATGCAGGACTACTTTGGAACCATTGACCCGGACATAGCGTATCGGGAGATGTGGCATATTGGAATCCGGGATAAAGTGATTCTAAACTATATCTTCCGGTACATCAAAAAAGGATACTTTGAGAGCTCCTGCAAGGTGGAAGACCCGAAAGGATGCCCACAAGGCAGTATCTTAGGGCCGCTGGTCAGCAATATCTATCTGCACCGATTTGATGTATGGCTAAGAGACCAAGGTGATTGTTGGCATGACAAAAATAACGCTAAATTTCACCACAAGACAGCCAAAAGAACCTATATGCGGCAGACCGGCCTCAAGCTGGGTATCCATGTGCGATATGCGGATGACATATTGGTACTGTGCAAAACTCAAGAGGAAGCGGAACGCTTCCGTCACAGCATTACAAGATATCTGACGCGAAATATGCGCCTGGTCATCAACGAGCAAAAAACCAAAATCTATGATTTGACCAGAGAGCGTATGAAATTTCTTGGATATGAATTCTTTGTGTTCCGACAGAACACCACAAACCCCAAGAAAAAAGGTAAGTACATGGTTGCCAATACCCTGCCGCAAAAGCGAGCGGATGAAATTGTAGCAGAGTGTAGGAGAATCCTGCATGAAATACAAAAATGTGCCAACGCAGAAACAATTCACGACTGGAATGCCTATGTGGTAGGTCTCCACAACTACTACCGGGGCATGACGCACTTTTATAAATCCTTCGACTTGATTGGTTGGCGAATCCGAAAACTGTTTTACCACACAATGGAACAAAAAGCTAAGTTCATCACAGAACAATCTTATAAGAATAACTTCCTGGACGGACGGTACAAAACATGGGGAAGAAACGGCTATTACTGCTTTGATGGTTTGCCCATCGTTCAAATCGGATGGGCAAATTGGGATTCCGGGTTGATCTTTGGAAAGAAAGGAATTGTCGCAAGGCGTAACCCTTATAACTATGGGAAGAAGACGCACAAACCCGGAGTATCAATGGAAGATATATCCTATCTTATTAACTCGTCGAAGCATCTGAAAAACAGCCGCTATGCGATGTTCAGAATCAGCAAATACAGCAGCATGAGAGGAAAGAGTTATCTGTCGGGGCAGTTTGTCCCGGTTGAGAAATACCATTGTCACCATATAAAACCTTTGTCAAAAGGAGGCGACAACAATTTCTTGAATCTGTGTGTCCTGTCTGAAGAAGAACACCGCATTCTGCACAGCAAAGACCCACAGCGTCTCTACCAGATATATCCGAACAGAACAGGCAGAGTTAAGTTCCTGATTGGGAACCTTTAAAATATTGTTCCTGTGAAAATATGCTTGATGTCATTGAGAAAGCCAGATAAATTTCTGGTCTTCATCGATTAAGATGGAACGCCGTGTGCGCTGAAAGGTGCACGCACGGTGTGGGCTGGGGGAAAAGACCGAGGCGTTAATTTGCGCCAGAGTTTTACCTATCAGTATAGGCCAGTACCCACAAGTACATCTCAGAGGCTCTGGGCAAGGCCACCATCGACACACGCACCCACGGCCAGACACGGGGCAGGTCGGGCTCCTGGTCCACCAACTTCCAGATCAGCGGCCGGGAACTGCTTACCCCGGACGAGGTGCGTGGACTGGACAACCGGTACGCCATCCTTTTCATCCGGGGCGCCAGGCCCGTGATAGACCTGAAGTATGAGTTGACCAATCACCCAGCCATCCGGCACACCGTGGACGGCGGAGGGCCGCCCTACATCCACAAGAGGGACCGGCCGCTCCGGTTTTCCGGCCGACCGCTTTTCCTGGCGGAAGCCCCTGACGACACATTTGATGAACAAAAGGAGATCACAGCTTATGAAAAAACACCATGATCGAAAGAAGTCCCTGACGGAGCGCCGTGTGCGGAGAGGGTACAGCCTGCTGGTCTGCATGACTGTGGCCCTGTCTGCCGCTGTCGTACCCGCCTTTGCCGCGGCAAGCGACCCCCTGGCGGTGATCAACAACCTGTCCACCTTCATTTTCTCCCTGATCCGGGCGGTGGGGCTGATCCTGCTGGGCTGGGGAATCGTCCAAGTCGGCCTGTCCTTCCAGTCCCACGACCCGTCCCAGCGATCCAACGGCTTCCTCACCCTGGCCGGCGGCGTTGTCATCGTGTTCACCAAGGAGATCCTCACCCTGATCACCGGAAGCTGAACATCCCCATTGTGGGGGACGCGGCTGCGCCCCCCTTCACACTTAATATAGGAGGAGGTGATCAATATCGGAAGCGGAAACTGGATCGTGGACAATCTCAACTCCGCCCTGGGGACCTGGAATGACAAGCTGGCGGAGATCTGGCAGCTGATCAGCACCAGCCCGGAGAATTTCAAGGGCGGCGGGGTCTGGGCGGTGATCCAGAACATCAACGGCGGCCTCCAGGCGGTCGGGTATGGGCTGCTGGTCCTTTTCTTTGCCGCCGGCGTGGTCAAGACCTGCGGCAGCTTTGCGGAATTGAAAAAGCCGGAGATGGCATTCCGGTGTTTTGTCCGGTTCGTGCTGGCTCAGGCCGCGGTGAGCCATGGGATGGAATTGATGACAGCGCTGTTCCGCATCGCCCAGGGGATGGTGTCCACCATCATGTCCTCCTCCGGCCTGACAGCCATGTCAGCCACCGCCCTGCCCGGAGAGATGGTGACCATCATTGAAAGCGTTGGCTTTTTGGAGAGCATCCCCCTGTGGGCCATCACCCTGCTGGGCTCCCTGTTTATCTGGGTGCTGTCCCTGGTCATGATCCTCACCGTCTACAGCCGCTTTTTTAAAGTCTATATGGCGACGGCGATAGCACCAATCCCCCTGGCCAGTTTCGCGGGACAGCCCTCCAGCAGCATCGGCGTGGCCTTTCTCAAAAGCTACGCCGCCATCTGCCTGGAGGGCTGTGTCATCGTGCTCGCCTGTGTGATTTTCTCAGCCTTTGCCTCGGCGCCGCCCGCCATCACGGACAACACCCTGGCGCCGGCCACCATTGTCTGGAACTACATCGGGGAGTTGATTTTCAACATGCTGGTGCTGGTGGGGGCCATCAAAATGAGCGACCGGCTTATCCGGGAGCTGATGGGGCTGGGATGATATCAAAGCCACAACCCCTCGGTACTGACAGTGGACTCCCCATTGGCCCTGGCCTGACGCACCCGGCTGGCAAGTTCCGCCGCTGCGGCCCGCTCTGCAAGCCGCTCGTCCAGCCACGCATAGACATTCCGGGCGGCGGTGACCACCCAGGACAGAATGGCCAGACCCACCAAGGCGAAGAAAATGCCGTCTGCCAGCGCAGTGTGGACCTGGTACCAGCTGTGGAACACGGTGAGCATCCCAATGGCGTACAGCAGCGGGATCCCCAGCCGGAGCCGGACCGCCAGCCGGAGCAGAACGGGCAGGAGGAACAGCCCCGCCCCAAGGAACAAGTACAGCATCGCCGCGACCTCCCTTTTCTGGTTTGTGGCATATTACCATGGGCGGACAGATTGCGCAAGAGTCTGTTCGCCGATTTTTAAAAAAGCCGAACCGCCCCCAACGGAAGAGGGTTCGGTCGGCATAGGAGGTGATTTTTTTGGAGGTACGCATTAACAAAGAAGTCCGCGACTACCAGGAGAGCCTGTTCTTCGGACTCTCCCTGCGGCAGTTCCTTTTCGCCCTGCTGGCCGTCGCCGTGGCGGTGGGTGTCTATTTCGGGCTGCGCGATCTGGCAGGGACCGGGGAGACCGGCTGGCTGTGTGTGCTGGCTGCCTTCCCCTTCGCTGTCTGCGGATTCTTCTCTTACAACGGCATGACCTTTGAACGGTTCCTGACCGCGGTGATTCGCTCGGAACTTTTATATCCACGGCATCTCGTATTCAAATCGGACAATCTCTACGCAAAATTAATGGAACACACTTCGATGAAGGAGGACCTCGCGTGTGATTAAGACCCTGCAGAACACCCTCAAGCAAGACAGAGAATCGATTGCGGTTCCCAGATCCGTACAGGACGCCATCCCCATCCACCGCCTCTGGCCGGATGGGATCTTTCAATTCGGCACCAAATATTCCAAGACCATCCGTTTCTCGGATATCAACTATGCCATTGCCTCCAAGGAGGACAAGACCTCCATGTTCCTGGGGTATTCGGAACTGCTCAACGCCTTGGACGCAGGCTCCACCACCAAGATCACCATCAACAACAAGCGGCTGGACCGGAAGAACTTTGAACGGGAGATCCTGTTGCCCCGAAAGGATGATTTTCTGGACGGCTACCGGGCGGAGTACAACGCCATGCTCATGGACAAGGTCACCGGCTCCTCCAACAGTGTGGTGCAGGAGCGGTACATCACCCTCTCCGTCCACCGAAAGAGCATTGACGAGGCCCGCACCTTCTTCGACCGGGTGACCGCGGATGTGACCTCCCGGCTGAACCACCTGGACTCCCGCTGTGAGGAACTGGACGCGGTGGAGCGGCTGCGGGTCCTCCACGACTTCTACCGCACCGGGGAGGAGTCGGAATACCGCATGGACCTGCGGGACTGTATGCGGAATGGCCGCTCCTTTAAGGACGCCATCTGCCCGGACAGCCTGGAGTTCAAGAAAGACCATTTCATCATGGGCGGCAAGTTCGGGCGGGTGCTCT
>CASEPH010000209.1 GCA_949289625.1 uncultured Clostridia bacterium
TTATGGTACTTTTGTACAAAGGTTGTTGCTGATATAATTTCCATAAATTCAAAGAAAAATAGCCAGACAGAACAGGGGATTTTATACAAAAGCGGATATGCTGGGTGGTGAGAATACAACAATGAACCTCAGAATCAACCGGAGTAGCCAGACACCAATTTATCTTCAAATTAAATGCGCTATCCAAAACCTGATTTTGTCGGGAGAACTTAGCACAGGGTACAAGATGCCAGCAGAGCGAAAGCTGGCAGAGGAACTCGGAATCCATCGAAATACAGTAATTCGGGCATATGGCGAACTGGTAGACGAGGGCTACTTGATCGTCTCCCAAAAACGGCCAAAGGGATATTTTGTCAAAGAGATTGCGGATGACGGTATACCATTTCAGCGTTTTTTCCCCCTGGAGAAGATGATCCGTTACCACTTTACAGATAAGGAAAAGCTATTCCTGGATATTTTCGGGCGGTCGGAGCAGGGCGGCTATATCTCCATGGGTGGGATTATCATGGATGAGGCGGCCTATCCGAAGGAGGGCATTGAGGAGATCCTGCGGGATCTGTCGCAGAGTCCCAGGGCTGAGGCGGAACGGCTAAAGAAAAATATCTGCTCCATACTGTTTCAGGAGAACATGTATGTCAGCCCCAAAAATATTCAACTGGTTTCTGAAACCAACCAGGCACTTAACCATATTATGACACTATATCTCAAAGAGGGAGACTGCGTAATTGCAGAGGAACCAGTAGTTCCGGACAATGCCAGCATCTTCCGTAACAAAGGGATTGACCTGGTTACGGTTCCTATGGAACCGGACGGAATTGATCTGGCCAAGCTGGAAGCCGCCATTCGAAGATGTGCTCCCAAGTTTATCTACACCATGCCTAACTATCACAACCCAACAGGGATAGTTATGTCGCTTGAGAAGCGGAAAAAACTTTTAGAGCTGGCTGGCAGGTACTGCATCCCCATTATTGAGGAGGATTCACAGCGGGACTTCCGATACGAAGGGAACCGCCTCCCCAGTCTGTACGCGCAAGATCGCTATCGCTCTGTAGTCTATATTGACTCTTTTTCTCTGACGTTCCCCTATGGTATCAAGACGGGTTATATAGTAGGGCCCACAGACCTGATTGAGACTCTGGAACGGCTGATCGTGATGGATGAAAACTTCGTGAGCAGCTTGGGACAATATATTCTCAACGAGTACATCGAGCGCGGCTATTATGCGGCACATATTCGACGGCTGGCGGTTCACTACGCCCGCAAACGGGATCTGCTCTGCAGCAGTCTGAATCAGCTCCTGGATAAGGGTATAACCTACCAGAAGCCCAGCGGCGGCTTGTTGCTTTGGTGCGGCCTGGATGAGCGTATCAATGAGCGCAAACTATACCAGGAGGCGGAACGGCGTGGACTGCTGATCATGCCCGGCTTCCTGTTTTATCCAAACGGCTACGAGGGCGGCAGCCACATCCGGCTGTGTTACTCCAATATCAGCGATGCGGATATCGAAAAAGGAGTCCAAATTTTAGGGGAGGCTCTGGGCCACAGCATGGAATCATCTTGAGGAGGAATTGCATGAACCAACTGGCAGAATATCGGCGGGAATTTCATAAGTACCCTGAAACCGGCTGGCGGGAGTTTCGAACCAGCGCGCGGGTGGCCGAACTTCTTACTGGGATGGGGTATGATGTGGCAATGGGGCCGGATGTGATCGAACCAGAAAGCGTGAAGGAGCCTGAGCGGCTAAGCAGGCAGCAAATCCAACAGGAGATGGAACGGGCTATACGCCAAGGGGCAGATCCTGGCTTCGTGTCCCGGACGAAGGGGTGGCCCGGTGTTATGGCGGTTTTGGACACAGGGCGGCCGGGCCCCGTGTCGGCCATGCGATTTGAGATGGACTGTCTTCCCTACGACGAGCCTCACAAGGAAGGTTATCGCCCTTACGATCAGGGCTATGTCTCCTGCAACGCCAAGTCGGTTCATGCGTGCGGTCATGACGGGCATACCGCCATAGGCATTGGCATTGCGGAGGAATTGAGGCGGCGGGAAAATTTGTTCTGTGGAAAAATCAAACTTTTTTTCAGCCTGCTGAGGAGACTTTCTATGGAGCCCAATCCATTGTGGACAAGGGGCATCTGGACGATGTGATGAACTTTATTGCTGTCCATATCGCCTTGAGCGCTGAAAACAGGCCGCTGCCGTCCCATACAGTGGCCTGTGGATGCCGGGATTTTCTCAGTGACCGTCAGTTGGATATATATCTGGAGGGCAAAGCGGCGCATCCGTGCGGTGCCTCTCAAGAGGGGCGGAATGCCTTGCTGGCGGCTTGCTCGGCCGCACTGAACATACACAGCATTGCCCCGCACGAAGCGGGCCTGTGCCGTGTCAATGTAGGTGAGCTCCATGCCGGCGTATGTGCCAACACCATCGCCCCAAACGCCATGATGCGCGTCGAATATCGGGGGCAGACACCGGAGATTGCCGCCTATGCAGGCAGACGTATCTTTGATATTCTGGCCGGAACTGCAAAGGCCTATGATATGCAGCCCATTCACATCAGAAATTGACATAACAAGCTTTGCCCCGCCCGTTGAAGCTACGAGGTATCCTACCATTTCCATATTTCCATTTTGCACAGAGATCCTTTGAATCGGCCCGCTATTCGGGATTTTGCTGCAAATCGAAGCAAGGAGATCGTCCACAACACTGTTTCCCCAGGAAAGGTATGACACTTTGTCCGTGATAGCATCACGCTGATTAGTTACCCTTAGTTCGCAAAACTCCTCACTGCCTGGCAGGTACCACACGCCATCTTTCGATACGGTTGCTCCCTTGCTGGCAAGGTAGGACGAAGCCACAAATGCGTCCCATAACCATTCAGGGCCATCAAGAACGCTGCCAACTGGTCGGCACCCTTATTGGGAACAGCGACTTCCAAGCGAGCGGCATATTGAGCCAGCTCGTCCAGCATGATTAAAACCTTTTTATTGCCCAGAACAGTCTCCAAGAAATGTTTGCCAGGCGCAGCAAAAGACTCAGCTTCTCCCTTTACTTCTTTATAAAGCGTTTCGCCGCCAATCTGATAGGCAAGCTCACCCCAAAGGGTATAAGGAATCAGACGATCCCCTTTAATCTTGTTGACAGGAATTTCGTCTCCAGCAATACCAACTACAATGACGCTGTGTGGTGCAGGAAGATACTGTGGATCGATAATTTCAGAAGTGACAGTCGCTAGCTCTTTGCCCCGGTTTGCAATATGCACACAGGCAATCAGAGAGTGCGTTTTACCACCGCCAAAAGATGTCTCTAAACGGTAGATTGACGGAGCAGTTTGATCCCCAGCAATCCGGCGGAAAACACTGGATACTGTCTGACGCAAACCTTCTGTCGGATAGGTTGCTTCCGTGAAGAAAGTCTCAGCGTTAGTGTAGATAGAATCAATCGAAGTTTTTCCGTTGCGATAAAACTGAATAACAGGGCTTAGCGCGGCGGTAAACACTTCAGGATTGAATGTTCCTTGCAAAATGCTTTTTCTGGGTTGACAGGTCTCCAGAATCATCCTCATGGCCAATGCGCTCCTTTTTTAATTGAACTTTACTCCTTAATGAAATGGATTCTATAGAACAGAGCACTGGTCTCGGCGGGATTATTCCGCTCCCCCAAAGCTTTTGATGCTCTGAAATTTCGAGTCGGTGCTGCTGTCAGGCGACCAGCGTTTTTAGCACATCCATGATCTGGCTGTACTCAATGTGGGCGGCGTAGGCAAACTGCTTGCGGTACTTTTCCCACATGGCTTTGAGTTCCCGGCTACTCTCAATGTTGCGCAGAATGGCGGGCACATCCGCAATCTGCCGGGCGGTGCCGCGATGGGCTGCGGTGGCGTTCAACGCTTCGGTAAACACAGCCTTATCAAATTTCTGTGTGGTTGCCAGAATGTACGCATCATAAAAATCTCTGGGGCGGGTATTGAACACGCCGCGCCGCAGGATGGTCTCCACCTTCTCCGCCATAACGGTTTCGATGTTGTACGCCCACAGTTCGTAGGATTTTTCATCATCGAAAATTTCAGAAAACTGGTACTGCACCGCATGGGGCGTGATAGCGTCTCCAGTGGACACATCAATGCTCAGTGGGGTAATCAGTGTGTCAAAATGGGCGTTCAGCATTACCCGATAACCGCCGTAGATGTCATCCTCCCGGATGGGAGAGATTTTCCCAACCTCGAAGGCCACGCCATCGTCAAAGGAAACGGCGGCCACCTGCTCCAATGCGCTGCGGATGGCCTCCGGGGTCAGAGGCAGGTTTTTCAGCGTAGTGTCCAAATCCATCGTCGCCCGGTTGTCCAGCCCTACGATGGCCGCTACCAGCATTCCGCCTTTCAGCACAAACTTGTCTTTATATGTGGAGGCCGCAAGGCGGACGAGAAGCCGCTCGAACATATAGTTCTGCAAAATGACCTGTGCCGGGATATTTTT
>CASEPH010000210.1 GCA_949289625.1 uncultured Clostridia bacterium
TCAGGTCACCGAGGACTTGATCCATATCGTTACCACCGCCTACTTCAACGGAATGTTTGAGCCGGTGCGGCACCGCATGGATAAGGCCCGGGCGCTCCACTATGTCCGCCAGCTCAACCGCTATCACATGGCAGGATTTGAAACGATTTTTCATCCTGAAAACTTCCGGTAGTGCAAAAGGCCGCTTTTCCGGCGGCCTTTTCATAGAACCAAAGGTTAGCAATAACTAACTAAGGAGGCTTATTTATGCAGCAAACACAAAGCCCACTGCTGCGGTTGTGGCAACTGGGCAAGGATCATCACGGTGGCCTGATTGCCGCCATCTTCTGCGCGGTGGCGGGTGTCCTGCTGGGTCTGCTGCCGTATCTCTCGGCAGGGCGTATCCTGGTAGCGCTTCTCACCGGGCAGCGGGACTGGAACTTCTATCTTCTGTGGTGTATGGTGGCTCTGGGGGGCTATCTGGCCAAAACCCTGCTTTACAATCTGGCACTTTCCCTCTCCCACAAGGCCACCTTCCAGATCCTGCGGGACATCCGGAAGATGGTTCTGTCCAAAATGCCCCGCTTACCCTTGGGAGACATTCTGGACACCTCCAGCGGCCGGCTCAAACAGATCGTGGTAGATCAGGTGGAGAGTATGGAGACGACGCTGGCTCACCTGCTGCCAGAGATGACCTCCAATCTGCTGGCGCCGGTATGCGTTCTCGTGTATCTGTTTACGCTGGACTGGCGTATGGCATTGCTGAGTCTGGTGTCCATTCCTGTGGGCGTGGCTTTTATGATGGCCATTATGGGCAGCTACGGCAAGGACTATCAGGGTGCGGTGGAGACGACCCAGGCCATGAACGAGACTATTGTGGAGTACATCGGCGGCATTGAGGTCATCAAGGCCTTCAATCAGGGAAAGAACTCCTATGAGAAGTTCTCCTCTCGGGTGCGGGCCAATGCTGCCTACTACTACAACTGAATGAAAAAATGCCAGTTCGGAATGGCTTTGGCCTATGCCATCGCTCCCACCACCCTTATCACGGTGCTGCCTGTGGGCTGGAGCTTCTACACGGACGGCAGTTTGTCCGCAGAGGTATTTCTCACCACCATCATCCTGTCCATGAGTATTGTGGGACCTCTCATTGCCGCCATGGGCTTTGTGGATAATCTTGCCAAGGTAGGTACCATCGTGGGCTCGGTGGACGAGATCCTCCTGAAGCCGGAGCAGGATCACGGAACACAGCCGGCACAGCTGGGAAAACCGGATATCGCCTTGGATCATGTTTCCTTTGGATATGCCCAGGACAAGGAGATCCTCCACAACATCTCCCTCACCATTCCGGCCGGCAGCCTCACCGCTTTGGTTGGACCCTCCGGTTCGGGCAAGTCCACCATTGCCAAGCTCATCGCCGGTTTCTGGGATGTGACCGAGGGCCGCATTACCCTGGGCGGCGTGGAGGAAAGCCGTATCCCGCTGGAACAACTCTACGACCAAGTGGCCTTTGTTTCTCAGGACAATTACCTCTTTGACGATACCATCCGGGAAAATATCCGTATGGGCCGGGTAAATGCCACGGATCAAGAAGTGGAACAAGTCGCCAAAGCCGCCGGATGCGACGGTTTCATCCGCCAGTTGGAGCATGGCTATGACACCCGGGTGGGCGGCGGAGGCGTCCATCTCTCCGGAGGAGAGCGGCAGCGTATCGCCATCGCCCGGGCTATGCTGAAAAACGCCCCCGTGGTGATTCTGGACGAGGCCACCGCTTCATGTATTTATACACAAAAGGGAAATAAGAAGATTAGAAAACCGCAGGCCGTCAATCAGACGGCTTTAATTTTTGCCCGCCGTGTGGCGGCAAGGTTGTTGTTGATAAACTCCATCAGGCGTTTATGCTGGTCTTGAAATTTGAAGTGGATTTCAACGCCTTTATCAGCATGAATGTAAATCGCGTCGATCAGGTCAACCACAATATTCCTGTCCAGTTCCTTAATATTCTTATATTTCAGGAAAGTAGTCAGGTAAGGGTCGTCGGTCGTGACTTCCTTTTCATACTCTTTGCGTTCTTCTTGCAGGTTTGCAATCGCTTCTTTGAGCTGTTCAGTTTCCGTCTGGAACCGGGCTTTCATTCGG
>CASEPH010000211.1 GCA_949289625.1 uncultured Clostridia bacterium
ATCCTGCACAGTTCCCGCCAAGGGGACTCCCACCTTTGAACTTGCCGACGGCGAAATAGAATACGGAGTCGGCATCCATGGCGAGCCCGGTATTCATAGGGAGGCGCTTCTCTCCGCAGATGCCTTGGCTGAGAAGATGACCGGGGCCCTGCTGGAAGCCTTGAAGCTCGACGGCTCTTATTCCCAAGAAGTTGCTGTTCTGATCAATGGTTTTGGCGGGACACCGCTCCAGGAGCTCTATCTATTGAACTGGGCCGTAAGCACGTATTTGTCAAAAAAAGGTGTCCTGATTGCCAGTACACTGGTCGGAAATCTCATGACAAGCATTGACATGGCCGGTGCCTCAATCACCTTGCTAAAATTGACGCCAGAAATCAAAAAATACCTGTTCTCCCCGGTTCAGGTTCCCGCATTTTCCAATTCTCCCGCTCCCGCCCATCCAGAATCCGTCATGCCGCAAAGTGCGCAGTCGAAGCATCCCGTAGTCCATCCTATCCAAACGCCTGCTCAGCTGACCGAAATCCACGACGAACGGCTGTCTCTTGACAATGTGATTGATTTGGTCGGCTGTATGAGTCAAATCATCATACAGAATGAAATCCCCTTTTGTGAACTGGACTCGGTTGCTGGGGACGGGGATTTTGGCATGAGCATTGCGAAAGGGTTCCGCGCACTTCAAGAAGAGTGGGACGGGCTGATTTGCGAAAACCGCGATATTGGATCGTTTCTAAACGCCTGCGCGCTCATTATCATGGAGCACTGCGGCGGTGCCTCTGGCCCCATTTGGGGCGCCGCTTTCAGAGCGGCGGCAAAAGTCGCAGGAAGCACATCGAGCCTTACGGTCTCTCAGTTTGCGGATCTATTGGACGCCGCCGTCCTCGGCATTCAGCAAACAGGAGAACGCTCCTTTGGGCGGGGGGCAAAGGTCGGTGATAAGACATTGCTGGACGCGCTGATTCCATGTGCGGAAAGCTGGCGCTCTAGTGCGCAGGAACACGTGCCTTTCTTGGCCGCGTTTCAAAAAGGCGCGGAGGCAGCCGTTCGCGGCGCTGAATCCACCAAAAATCTCGTTGCCCGAATGGGCAGGGCCGGAACGGTTGGTGCGCGCAGTTTGGGAAGCCCAGATGCCGGTGCCCATGCACTGGGCGTCATCTTTACCGGGCTCTGTGAAAAGCTGAAGTCGTCCGACAACTATTCAGGGCCTGTCGGGGCTGGCGGAACTGACCTACCTGCAGATGTGCTTCGGCGTGAAGGACATGACACCGTTCCAGAACCTGGCCAAACTCCAAACGCTCTATCTCTATAACGGCCTCTATAACGGCACGATCAATCCTTCGGATACCTTCCTAGAGCCTCTGCGTGGCCTGACGAACCTTCGCGAACTGTACATCTATGCGTATGGAGACGATCTCTCTCCCCTCTCCGGGTTGACGAAGCTCCAGTCGCTCTCCATCATGGCCCAGAGCCGTTATGGCAATCCATATCCCTCTATGTCCCATTTGGAAGTGCTGGAAATCCTGCAGGATCTGCGGACCCTGGAGCTAGACTGTACCAAATCGTGCCCAGCGGTGTAGCGTCCCTCCCAGCAACCGTCCTTCCTTTTTCTGATGTTGCCTTCCCCGTTGGCTCGTTTCTTTGCCATGGAATTCGCCTCCCTTGTAACGACACAACATACCATAGGAAAAAGAAATAGCCAGGGCCCACGGCCACTGTTATCAAAAAGTTAAGAAAGAGCTGCCTCCGGCAGCTCTTTCTTTGTATAGCATATCAATTTTTGACCTGGGAATACATCATTTTTGCCCTTTCTGTAGCTTGCCTCTCTTCCTCGTCCTCGAAAGAGTACGGCTCCAGTTCTCTGGCGATTCCCATATCCAGTTGAAATCCGGCGATGAAGGAGGTCAGCGAAGTCTCCTCCTGCAGCTCGATCTCCAGGTCTACGATCCGTAGCAGTGTCTCACGGTCCTGCCAGGAGATCTTTTCGCGGAGTATGTGGTAGGCCTACTCTAGATCTTCCTGGACTTCTTTGCGTTCCGGCTCCTTGCAGAACCGCTGATGCAAAACTCTCATATAGTCGTACATGATCGTCGCCTCCTGTTAGACACACCATCTTTTTGCACGCTCCTCTAAGCATTCCGAAAAAATGATCCCAATAGTATATATCCCCGGAGCCCTTTATTCTTTGAATTGAGGCGCAGAGTTTGTGCGGCTCACCACACCTTCATTTTCATGTCACCGATGTCCTGCCAGGGTATCTCTTCGCAATTATTTGGCTTATGACCCAGGGCAATGCGACTCTGCTGAAGTTTCCGCTGGTGCTTCTAGTCCATCTGGCGTGGACGGCATGGATCGTTTCCAGAAGAGGGTTCCCAAGCAGCGGAGCAGCCTCGTGATGGCCAGGAGCATATCCGATAGACCTTGCCTTGCATCTCCGAGGAAACAAGATTTAAATGCATTCATTATGAAAGCGATTACAAAAAGAAAAGTACACAAGAAATGTTAAGTCTTTTTGATGACTATGTAAAATATACAATAGTAGGCGTAATTTCACTTGATTTTATAAGCAAATTGTGCTAATTTTGGGTTAGAAAATCCTACCAAAAGCATGAGGGCTCTTCAGAACTTTTGGAGATTTCTGTATAATATAAGAAAACGCTTAAATTTTGACGGGAATTAGGGAATGTATGAATCCAACCATTTATGATGTGTCCCGACTATCTGGTGTGTCGATTGCAACGGTTTCCCGTGCATTTTCCAACCCGGAGATGGTACGTGAAAAAACCAGGCAGAAAGTATTCGAAGCAGCAGAAGTCCTCCACTATTCTCCCAATGCGATTGCCCAAGCCATGGCCCGCCAGAGAACGAACAAGATCGCCTTCCTGATTTGCAAGGAAGGTGCCACGATTCTGGACGAGTTCTATGCCGGAATCTGCAACGGGATCATGCACGCTATAAACCAGCTGGATTACGAACTTGTGATCTCTACAGCGGCGGATTGGGACTTGGCGGCCAGTAATTCGAAGAACAAGCAAGTGGAGGGTGTGATCCTGGGAGGTAATGCCCGACCGGATATGATTTCAGAGCTTCAGAGTCGGAAGGTGGCCGTCGTGCTGGTGAATAACCGAATGCCGGGCTTTGATCTGCCCTGCGTGGTGTCCGACGAATATGGAGGAGTCCGTCAGGCACTTGAGCATTTGATCAGCCGAGGTCACCGGGACATCGCCATGCTGGCAGGACGTTTTTCTCCGTATATTCTCAATGAACGGTACCGGGCGTTTTTGGAGATTGCCCAGGCCCATGGCCTGCCGGTGGACGCCCGACATATCAAATTGTGTGATCCGACAGTGGAGAGCGCTGCGGAAGCTTGTCTGGAACTGCTGTCACGGGAGGACCGCCCTACAGCAATCTTTGGCACCAATGATGCGGTGGCGGCTGGCGCCATGAAAGCCGCCCGGCGTCTGGGTCTGCGGCTCCCGGAGGACTTGGCAGTAACGGGACTGGACGATAGCTCTGTCTGCCGGATGTTGGAGCCGGAGCTGACATCTGTCCACATTGATTGCCGCCAGATGGGAGAGCTGAGTGTGAAGATGATGCAAACCCTGCTGGCCGGGGAGAAAGCGGTCCCACAGGTCACAGTGGTGCCCACGGAACTGCAGATCCGGAGCTCTACCTGAGAGATTTCACGCGAATTTTGCATAGACTCTCGGGAGAGATGATAGAAGAATCGGAGAGGCACCTGTATAATTTATCAGGTTTTTCCCTAGTACACGAGGAGGAGTGGAAATGAAAGCGAAAAGACGCATGGGAACGGTGGGGAAGGCCATCGGCTGCGCGGTGCTGCTGGCGGTCGCTTTGTTCCCCATCTACTGGCTGGTGGCCATGGCTATCCGCCCTACGGAAGAGATGCAGGGGCACATCGCGCTGATCCCAAGTTCCCTCACCATCGAGCACTTTGTCAGCTTGTTTGTTGACAAAGGATTTGGTCAGGCCACCATCAACAGCCTGCAGACCACCCTGAGTTCTCTGGTACTATCGTTGTTTGTGGGCATCTGCGCGGCGTACATCTTGGCCCGGCGCAGGTTCCGGTTTGGCCTGAAAAGGCCCCTGACCTACTGGGTACTGCTAGTCCGGGTGCTGCCGCCGGTGGCATTCACCATCCCGCTGTACACCATGTTCAGCAAGATCGGACTGCTGAATACGAAACTCCCCGTGACACTGGCATGTGTGCTGATCAACGTACCGCTGATCATCTGGTTCCTCATCAGCTTCTTCCAGGATCTGCCGGAGGAGGTGGAGGAGAGTGCCAAAGTGGATGGTGCCACAGAGTGGCAGCTCTTCGTGCGGATCGTCCTGCCTCTGGTGGCACCAGGCATCGCAGCAGTGGCTATGCTGTCCTTCATGTATGCATGGAACGAGTATACCTACACCGTGATCTTCACCCGCAGTCCTTCCAATTACACCGTGCCTCTGGCGCTGTCTGTCCTGAACACGGAGGATAACCTGACCAACTTTGGTCTGGTGGCCGCCGGCGGTGTCGTCTCCGTGATCCCTATCACTCTGTTTGTGATCTTTGCACAGAACTACTTGATCAGTGGTCTTTCAAGCGGAGCTGTCAAAGAGTAACAAAATATACGCGACCAAGTTCCCAGGTTACGAAATGAGAGAAAATGTAGGAGGAAAAGAAATGAAAAAGCTACTGACCCTGGTCCTGGCACTGGCCATGACCCTGTCTCTGGCGGCCTGCGGCGGTGGAGATGATGCGACCACCGACAACGGCGGAGGCTCCGATTCCGGCTCTCCCACCAAAATGACCCTGATCCTGCGGGGCGGCGCTTATGGTGAATCTCTGGAAGCCATGCTGCCCGCCTTTGAGGAAGAGCACAATGTGGACATTGAAGTGCAGCTCCTATCCTTCGATGATTTGCACACCGGCATTGCCCTGGATGCCGCCAACGAAACCGGCACCTACGACCTGTGCATGGTGGACGGCTCCTGGATGGCTGAGTTCACGGCAAACGGCGTGCTGGCCAACCTGAGCGAGATGGGCTACAGCTTCGATGACGACATCATTCCTGCCACCACCACCATCTGCAAGGTGGGCGACGACATCTATCTGGCTCCCTACTACGGCAACGTGACGGTCATGATGTACAACAAGGAGCTTCTGGAAGCCGCCGGCTACGCCCCCGAGGACATCGACTCCTTCGCAGACATCCAGGACATCGCCCAGAAGACCCGGGCGGCGGATCCCAGCAAGAACGGCTTCCTGATCCGCGGCGGCAGCGCTGACAACATCCTCTCTGACTTCCTGCCCCACCTGGTGGTTCACGGCGGCTGGGTCGTGGATGAGAACAACAACCCCACCGTCGATACCCCCGAGTTCAAGGCGGCCATGGAGGACTATCTGGCTCTGTACAACGTGGGCGGCACTCTGGACAAGGACGACATCGTGGCCTCTGTGACCTCCGGC
>CASEPH010000212.1 GCA_949289625.1 uncultured Clostridia bacterium
ATATCCTCTGCTTTGGTATGGATCGTGTGGAGATACCGCTGCTTGGCTTCTTCTGTTTTTGCAACTCCATCCAGCAGCCCCTCCACATAGGCCCGGATGGAGGTCAAAGGGGAGCGCAGGTCGTGGGAGATGCCCGCCAGCAGTTCCTTCCGGCTCTCCTCATCCCGACGGGTGCGCTCCACGGAGTCCTTCAGGCGGGCGGCCATCTCATTGAAGGCAGTGCACACCGGAGCAAATTCATCCTCCCCAACATAGACGATCCGATAGTCCAAATCGCCGTCTCCAAGCCTGCGTGCCCCCTCGCTCAACAGGTCAAGAGGTTCTTCAATCTTACGGACCACGAACCGGGTGAGGAAGCGGTTGGTCATCAGGATAGTCAGAAATACGATAAAGATCAGGCCAATGGCCGCCAGTGCGAGGATGACCTTCAGGCCGCTGTCCAGATGATCCTGCCTGGTGCCAAAGAGGTACAGAGACCAGTTTCCGCCGCTGAGCGTATTGTCCATTCGATATACACTGCGGTCCCCAACAGAGATAAACGCATCTGTCTCGTCGATGCTGTCCGCAGCCTGTACCAGCTGGCTGGTCCATGTGTCTGGCGTATCGGTCATAAAACCTTCAATCTGGCCGGCCATATCCCGACCAATATATCTGAGGTCTTCTCCATCCTCCAGGTGCATACCGCCCCCGCCCTGGAACGAGATCCAGAGCAGGGCCATACACAACAAGCCGATAAAAGCCACGATTACCGCGGGAACTACGATCATCAGAATATTGGAACAGAACAGGCGCTTTTTGATGGTCATTCCCACCGCCTCCTTCTTGCATCTGGTATCATAGCACATTTTTCTCTGCTATTCTTAAACTGCACATAAAATATGGCTATGGCGAACCATAAATCATACGGCACTGGTCAACGAACTGCAATTCCGACTTTTGTCTTTGAAAGAGCCGCAGTTATTGATATCTGATTTTGTATGAACAAATTCTTTCTATTTCATGAACGATGATGAAGTCCTGTTGACAGGATACCCGCCCGATGGTATAACAGGACATCATTGGAGCGGCAAATATACCGGCAAAACTCCTTATCACATCCCGCACAGGAAACAATATTCACACCAATCCGCTGCAAGCAGAAGGAACCTACGAAACAAAAAGAAAGGATCGGCGATTTATGATGAAAAAAAGATATTTTGCAGGGGCTGCCTCCCTGGCAATTTCCCTTACAATGTTGCTGACCGCCTGCGGCAGCACAGGCTCTGACACGTCTGCGCCGACGCAGCCCCCCGCCGTCTCAGACAGCACATCTGGAGAAACAACTTCAGCTTCACCCAATGAGGACGCCGCGTTCACACCCGGCACCTGGCTGTCCGACGGCGGGCAATATTACTTTTTCGACGAGGGCGACACTACAGGCCGGACTGCCAGCCTGGAGGATGGAACCGGTGTGGGATTCACATATTCCTTAGTTGGAACGGAGGCCACCTTTTCCATGGGGGCGGCGGACAATGCCGCTTCCTGCACCGTGAGCCGTGATGGGGACACGGTCACTCTGGTGTGGGCGGACGGCACCACAGAGAAACTTACCTATGTCTCCGACCAGGGGTCCGACACATTCCAGTTTTACAGCAATCAGGAGCTGGCCGATCTGGCCTTGAATTTCTACAAGGAAACCAACCATGCACAGGATAACCAAAACTTAACCTCTGCCGCCCAGACCAATGATGACGGCAGTGTTTCCATCCAGGTGTATGAGAATTTGGGCGATCACAACAGCACCGCTGCCTGGTACACCGTAGACCGCATGACTGCCGCTGGCACAGACAGTTCTGGCAGCGAGGTGGATCTGGCAGGTTAAGCGGATCCGGCATCTCCAAATAAGAACCCCTCTAACCTTTTTCATAGCTTAGAGGGGGTTCTTTTTCGTTGGGGACGGCACCATAATTGTTTATTCCCGGTTTATCAATGGTTTAAGAATTTGAGGTACTATAAAACGGTGGAAAAATCATGTTTCGTCAATCTGTCAGCAATTTGGGGTGGGGAGGTCTGGCCCTTTGAATCCCTATAAAAATTTAGTCTCCAATACGTTCCTGTTTGGGATCAGCACATTCGGCGCACGGTTTCTCACCTTTTTGCTCACCCCTTTCTATACCCGCGTCCTCTCCAGCACAGAATACGGCATCACCGATCTGCTGATCCAGACTGGCAATTTAATCATTCCCATTGCCTCTGTTGGGATTGCCAATGGAGTGATCCGGTACGGGCTGGAGCGCAGCACAAATAAAAACAGCGTTTTTACAATCGGCCTTTTGACAACCATGGCTGGTTTTATCCTCTTGCTTCTGGCATCTCCTATTCTGAACAATATCCCGTTCCTTTCGGGGTATGTGTGGCTGATTCTTCTTTATGTATTGGCCGCTAATCTCCACTCCGTCTGCGACCAGTTTGCACGATCTATGGGCCACATCCGCCTCTTTGCATTGGACGGTGTCTTGCGTACCGCACTGACCATCCTGTTCAATATTTTGCTGCTGGCGGTGTTTCCAATGGGGGTCACCGGCTATGTGCTGGCTAATGTACTGGCCGACGGAATTGCCGCCGCTTTTGTTTTCGTCAGGGCAAAGCAATGGCACTATTTTCACCTGACCTCCTTTTCTCGTGGGGAGGCCGGCCGAATGCTCCGGTATAGTGTGCCCCTGGTTCCCAGTACCCTTTGCAGTTGGATCATCAATATCTCTGACCGCTATCTAATCGCTCTGCTGATCGGAAATGCCGCAACCGGCATTTACGCGGTGGCCAATAAAGTCCCAAACGTTCTCCTGACTCTCGCCAATATCTTCACCTCCGCATGGCAGATCTCGGCCCTGTCCGATCAGCCAAAGCGGGAGAAGGAGCGCTTTTTTTCCAACGTATACGCAACCTACTCAGCCATGGCTTTTGTGACCGCTTCCGGGGTCATTCTTACCGCACAGCTCTCCACCCGACTGCTGGCCGCGCCGGAGTACTATGAGGCGTGGAGATATGTTCCGGTTCTCACCCAGGCCACTACATTTGCCTGCCTGGGTTCCTTTCTCTCCTCCATCTACATGGTGGAGCAGCGCAGTGCCGCTACACTGGCCACAACCATGCTGGGAGCCGCGTGCAATCTGGCGGGAAATTTTTTCTTGATTCCCCTTTGGGGCTCTATGGGCGCGGCCCTCTCCACGCTGCTGAGCTATGTTTTGATTTTTGCCGTGCGGGCTGTCCACACCCGAACCATGCTCCGTATCCAGTACAGCATCTTCAAACTTCTGGCCAGCTCCCTGCTTCTGGGCATTCAATGCGTCTTGGTGGAGCAGGCCCCCCCGCTGTGGCCGGTTTTATCCAGCGCCTGCCTTTTTCTCATCTGTGCGGTCCATTTCAAGACCATTTTAAGCGCCCTTCGCAAAAGTTTATAACCTAAGAAGCCTCTGGACAATCCACAGACGGCCCTCAGCTCCCGGCCATAGCGGCCCCGCCGCACAGCCACCGTGGTGCCGTGGCCGAAATACTCAATCTCCGAGACGGGAACTCCGTAGAGCTCCAGCGTCTCCTTGGTCCCGTTGGCAATGGCCACGGACTGGTCCTGCAGGGTGGACGAGAGCTTATAGGTGTCGTACTTCCCC
>CASEPH010000213.1 GCA_949289625.1 uncultured Clostridia bacterium
ACTGAGCTACTGGCGCGTATGGAGCGGGTAACGAGAATCGAACTCGCATCCCCAGCTTGGAAGGCTGGTGCCCTAGCCATTGTGCTATACCCGCAGATACCTTCCGAACGAATCGTCAGCCTAGATATGATAGCATACAAACCACAGCTTGTCAACAATCTTTTCCCCTTTTCAAAAAAAATTTCTTCAATATGGGCACTGGTCAATCCAACAGGAAAACAACTGCTGCCCATCCACTGTGTCCTGCTTCTTCCCACCTTCCGCCAACCGTTCCGGATGCCATTGCACGCCCCAAGCCGGGAGGTTGCGATGTGCGATTCCCTCCACCACACCGTCCATTGCCCACTGGACTGCCTCGAGGCCCTCTCCCAAGATTTCAACCGCCTGATGATGCGCTGAATTTACTGTGAATTTCCGTCCATACAGCTGCGATAAAAAGCAGTTCGCTGAGGTTTCGACTGCATGAAAGCCATCTTGTCCCAGGAAACCACTGTGCCCATCCACATGCTGACACAATGTTCCGCCCAAAGCTACATTCAAGAGCTGCATCCCACGGCATATCCCCAAGACCGGCCGTCCCAGAGCGAGGAACCTCCGGCACATGAGAAGTTCCTCCTCGTCACGTCTTACATCTACCTGACGGCAATCCCGCCACGTTTTCCCATAACAACACGGATGAAGGTCCCCGCCACCGGGAAGGACCAGTCCATCGCAATCCTCCCAAGACGCAAACCGCACTACCGCTCCTGCTCGGACCAGCGCGCACTCATCCTTGGGAAACTGTCTGGGACATCCATACAATAGAATATGCGGCGCCATATTGTGTACGTCTCCCTTTCCTGTAAAGTTTTCTTTCCCAGTATATGCAAATCTCTTGCACAAGAGAAAAGGTTGTGGTATGATAAGCAGGCAGTTATTGGGAGCGCATGAGGAGCCGGAAGCGATGTTCGCTGCACCACGGGACGCCTACTCCATGTCACCGGAGATGGCTGAATACGGTTCGGTATGGTCTTTCGCGAAGATTTCTGCGTTATGTTAATCATTTTCTTTTAAAAGTTCCCAAAACGTAAATATGGAGGTGTACCCAAGTGGTTGAAGGGTCCGGATTCGAAATCCGGTAGGTCGGCTTCGCCGGCGCAAGAGTTCGAATCTCTTCACCTCCGCCAAGGCTCCGGAAACACCTGTTTCCGGAGCCTTTTACTACATCAAATTAATTTGAAAGTCGGGGCGATGAGATGGCAAATTATATATCTCAGAATTCTGATCTCATGGCTGAATGGGACTTCGAGGAGAACACAAAACTTGGATTGGATCCAGATAAACTGACTTGCGGTAGCAATAAAACAGCGCATTGGAAATGTGGAAAAGGCCACTCTTGGGAAGAAGTAATTTATAAGAGGGTTAACGGAAAGGAATGTCCCTTTTGTTCAAACAAGCGAGTTTGGATTGGTTACAATGACTTACCAACGCTCTTTCCGGACCTGGCTAAAGAATGGGATTTTGAAGGAAATAGAAATATTGATATATTGGACATTGTCCCAGGAAGTACTAAAACTGTATGCTGGAAATGTTCTGTGTGCGGACACAGATGGAAAGCCAGCATCCGCCAACGGACGCAACGAAAAACGGGGTGTCCCGAATGTGCAAAACTACGCAGAGCAGTTGTAAGAACAGAAACCATTTTAAAAAGTTCTGGTTCAGTTGCTGATTTTGGCATAGCGTCTCAGTGGGATTATGAGAAAAATGGAAAACTTTTACCGGAACAGTGTTCTCCCTCCAGCAATCAATCGGTATACTGGAAGTGTCCTGTTTGTGGCTATTCATGGAAGGCAAAAATCAGCAATCGAATTATACTGGGGCGAGGATGTCCTTGCTGCACAAATAAAGTGGTGGTACCTGGAAAAAATGATCTGGCAACCGTCTATCCAGAGTTGGCAAAGGAATGGCATCCCACGGCAAATGGAACTCTGACGCCGCAGCAGGTAACAATTGGAAGCGGAAAAAAGGTATGGTGGCTGTGTCCACGCGGACATTCATATAAAGCCAGTGTGATGCATCGCGGGCACGGCACCAATTGTCCAGACTGCAATTCTGGCCGTCAGACCTCTTTTGCGGAACAAGCGGTATTTTACTATATCAAGCAAGTATATCCGGATGCAATCAGCCGGTGCAGCGACATTCTGCCGGGGCGGATGGAACTGGATATTTACATCCCTTCTCTTCAATTGGCTATTGAGTATGATGGATCTTACTGGCACAAAAACAAGCAGAAGAGTGAACAAGAAAAATACCGTTTATGCTCTGAGCAAGGAATCAAATTGATTCGTATTAAAGAGGAAATTCAGGATGGAACACCACTAACTGCAGATATGATATATCACACGGAGAAACTGGACAATCGAAAAAATTTAGAGCAATTGATTCGCTATCTGATGGATCAGATTGATCCATCATCAAACTTCTGGAGCAGAAAAATCCCCTCTCATGTCCATAGTACTGTGGCTATAGATCTTCAGAAGGATCAGTTTAAAATCATGAAATATGCTACCCCTTTAACAGAAAAGTCTCTGGCCGTACTGCGTCCCGATCTGGCAAAGGAATGGCATCCTATAAAAAATGAGGATTTAACACCTGATATGGTCACATTAGGCTCAGATCTAAAGGTTTGGTGGAAGTGCCACTCCTGTGGATATGAGTGGCAGACTTCAGTCGGTCATCGTGTGAATGGAACAGGATGTAATCGATGTTATCGAGAGAAAATTAGGGAAAATCATCCGTTGTCCAAAAAGATTTATCAATATTCCTTGGATGGAACCTTTATACAGGAGTGGAAAAGTATTTCGGAAGCCGGACGAGTACTTCATATCAGCGCTTCAAATATCACGATGTGCGCAAAAAATAAGAGAATGCAGGCCGGTGGATTCTGTTGGAAATATGCTCCTCCTATGAACAACGAATAAGAATTTTTAAATAGAGCGGCATGGAGTCAAACTCCATGCCGCTGTCTTGTTCTTCTGCTTAAAACTCCTTCATCCATTCCCTGTGCTGCTGGGAGGGTGCAGCAATGGCCTGCCCCTTGGCGGATGCCAGCCAGCAGGCCAGAGATTCCTTGGAGTACCGTAGCTCATTTCGGTACTTCACCCCCTGGATCTGTCCCAGGTTCCACCAGCGGTTGAGAGCATTCACGCTGTACCCACATAGTTCCGACGCCTGTCGGGTTGTCAGCATATCGGGCCAGTCCTCCCAGCACTCCAGCAGATAGGCACAAAATTTGTCCTCATCCAGCACTTGTCTGGCTGGACGGACTGGGGGTGGACTACTGTTGGAGAAGATCCCCTGTGGAATGACATTATCCAGCAGTCCCGTATCCCGCTGTTCCAGAAAGCAAATCACATCTTCCAATCGGATAGAAAAACGCCGTGTCTGTTTGCCGGAGTCCTGACAGGGAATTACCCCATGTTCCAACAGCCAGCGGGCTTTCCGTTTGCTGATGTGGCCGATCCGGTAGAGTTGATCCATGGAGATTGTTTCTGGGTATTCTCTTCGAAGATAACTGTAATCCATCCCGTCACCTCACATAGATAGGTTCATGCCAAAGTCATCCTCTTCCTGCTCCTCTGCCGGTTTCTCCTCGGCAAAGGCTGCAGTGATGGCGTCCGCCGATTCCAACTTGGAGTTGAAATCCAGATGGGAGTAGATGTCGGCGGTGGTGGCAAAGGTGGAGTGTCCCAGCCACTCTTGGATCTGCTTCATGGAAATACCCTGACTGAGCAGCAGACTGGCGCAACTATGGCGCAGGTCATGGAACCGGATGTGCCGCAGGCCGTGCTGCTTCAGCAGGAGTTTGAAATGGTCGGTGATGTAATTGGGCCGGAACAACTTGCCCATCTCGTCGGTGCACACATAGTCCAGGTAGTCGGTGCAGTAGGACTTCTTGAACAGTTTCTGGTACTTCTGCTGCCGGGCACGCTGCTCCTCCAGCAGAACCTGCACCGGCGGGATCAGAGGCAGCGTGCGGAAACTGGACTTAGTTTTCAGCTTGTCCTCGGTGTAGAGCCGGACCTTACCGTCCACGATGCCCTCGGTGACCTTGTGGTTGATGGACAAGGTGCCCTTCTCAAAGTCGATGGCGCTCCAGCGGATACCCAGCACCTCGCTGCGCCGCAGACCATAGTAGGCTGCCAATTGGATTACCACCGAGATGGGATCATCCTTGGTGGCATCAAACAGGGCAGCCAATTCCTCCTTGGAGTAGAACGCCGCCAGATATTTTCCTTTCTTGGGCCGGTCAACCCGGTCGGCCACATTTTCGTTTACCAGCCCGTTCTTCACCGCATACTGCAGCGCCTTGCGTACCACAGCGTGATAGTGGATCACGGTGTTGGCGTTACAGCCGTCCTTGAAGATGGACTGGTGCAGCTCCCGGATGTGCTTAGGCTCCAGTTCCTCCAGTCGCAGTCCACGCTCCCGGAAGAACGCGTCCAGCCGGGCATCGATGAGGCCCTTGTAACTCTGATAGGTGGTGCGCTCAATGGTGGGAGCCGTGATTTTCAGCCACTCCCGCAGGAAGTCCGCAAACAGCGGGGACTCCTCCTGTGGGGGTTCCGGTTCCATGATCCCGGAACTGTACGCCTTCTTCAATTCCTCCAGGCGTGCCTGGGCCTTGCGCTTGTTACCCTTCACCGGAATACCCAGGGCAACGGACTTTTGCCTGCGTTTTCCATTTTTATCATACAGGTTTAAAACAGCGGTGTAACGGCCGTTTCGTTCGAAGAGACTTCCGGTAACTTCTCGATTGCTCATAGGAACCATCCATTCCTCCTCTCAAATCAACAGCGTCCATTCAAGGTCTTGTGATGTTACCTTGAGCGGACGCTGTTTTCAAGTCTTTTCTGCCTGATCTACTGCGCAGAGGTAGTCAATGACCGCGATCTTGGGTATACGGTACAGCCGTCCCATGCGGACACTCTGGATCTCTCCCCTGCGCAGCAGTCCGTAGACCATCCGTCTGCCGATCCCTAACATCTCCTGTACCTGGGCCGGGGTCAGCGCATCCGGATAGTGCTGGAACATGGCCCGGTAACGGGTCGCCCCTTTTTCTTCTCTGGTCATGGTCACACCCCCTTGACTTTATTTTGTAATCGATTATAATGATTACATAAATTACACCGCCTATTATATAGACGGTGAGACGGCCAAAAACGGAACCAGGGAGGTGAGGAACTTGAAGAAGACCATGTGGGACCTGAAGGAAGAGCGATTGGAGCAGCGATTACAGGCATTGGCCCAGCAGGGAGATTGGGCCGGAGTGGTGCAGGCACTGGATGACTACGACAAAAACAATGACCGCAGGCACGAGGATCACAGGGATGATTTTGATCTATCCTGTTTGAACGGAGTGACCAGCGCGGATGGTCACTATCAGATTCCCGAAAGTCTGAAACTGTATGAGGAGGATGACTGGCTGGACATCATCTTTTCACAGGAGGCGGAGGATCTGCCCAATCTGGTGGCGGAGTACCCCGTTAGCCAGGCCATGCGGGAACTGACGTCCCAGCAGCAGGAGATTTTGAGGTTGAATATCGTCTTTGGCATCCCAACCAAGGACATCGCCAAACAGATGGGGTGTACCACCCGGAACATCACCAAGCAGCGGCAGAAAGCGTTGGAGAAGATCTGCTTTCTGGTCACGGGCCAGCGGAAACCAGAAGATATCTGACCATACTTACACCTTAACAAAAAGAAAACAGGGTGCCTGCTTGCACCCCAAAACGAAAGATGATATATTGATTACAAGTATTAC
>CASEPH010000214.1 GCA_949289625.1 uncultured Clostridia bacterium
AGGATATCGGTTTCTTGCCGGGAAGCGAGCAGGAAAAGATCTCACCTCTGATGCGGCCCATCGTGGATAACCTGGAGATCCTTCTGGATCTGGACCATAAAAAGGAGAGGTGCAGCGAGGAGGAGCTGCGGGGCAAGATCAACTACCTCTTCGACACGGGCATCATCACGGCCGAGGCAATGAACTTCATGCGGGGCCGCTCTATCACCGACACCTGGCTGATCATCGACGAGGCACAAAACCTGACGCCCCGGCAGGTGAAGGGGATCATCACCCGGGTAGGCCGGGGGACGAAGGTGATCTTACTTGGGGACCCGGCGCAGATCGACCACCCGCTGCTGGATGCACGCAGCAACGGGCTGGTCTATGCCAGCGAGCGCATGAAGGGCAGTCCGCTGTGCGTCCAGCTCACCATGCTCTCTGACGAGTGCGAGCGCTCCGCCCTGGCGCTGGACGCGGCAAAGAGAATGTGACCGCATCTCAGCTCAAAAGATGACAATGCGGCGGACGCCCGTAGTGCATACCACGGGCGTCCGCCGTTCGTTTTGCCGCTTAAAGCGATCAGCCGCCGGATCGGTCTGCTCTGCGGATGACCGTTCTGATAAAGCTGCTGAGGTCGTTTCGGCCAGATGGCTTGTATAGACAGTAGTAGGTCACGTTGGCTTCCTCGTCCAGGATCGGGACATTGATACGGTCCAAAGGCTCCCCCTCCCGTTCCCGCACCAGGTCTGATGCAAAGCTTGGCAGCGCGGATGCCTTCACCAGCGCATCGAATGCGACTTCCTCCTGTTCCAGGAAACGGGTATCGGGCATTTTCCGGATGGTCATCTCCCGCCAGAACCCGAGACGGTCGCGCAGGAGCATGGTCTCGCCATTGAGGTCTTTCATATATAGTGCCTTGCTGCCGGACAAAGGGTGGGCCGGCGGCAGGGAGAAGTAGAGGTGCTCCTCCCCGTATCTCACACATGCGATCCCGGGCTCCTCCACGGGATACGGCAGGATGATCAGCTGATAGACATCATCCCGCAGGCCCTGGAGGAGCACATTGTTTTCCCGCAGCTCCGAGGAGATCGTCATATCGGGTTTCTTCCCTGTCATGATTGAGCGCGACATCCGGGAGAAGGTTCAGCAAAAACACAAAGCGCAGGTCCGACCAACCAATGGAAATAAGGCGAAACACCGCTAAGCCGGACTTCTGACTTGCCGGGAATGAGGCAACCCCTTCGTTCCCATGATCCGGCACTGGAGAGGGGCCCGGCGGGAGGGATAGGTGTGCCGGGGCTATCGGAGAAATGGGAAAAGCTATTGCAGCTCCCGCCGGATCTACGAGGACGCGCTGGACGCCATGGTGTGGGAGTATCTCACAGCAGTTCGGAACAGCCGGATCAAAGAGCAGGAGTAGCTTTTGAAATTGCAAAAAAGTGAGTGTTGAGGGAACCAATCCTCGACGCCCTCATTTTATCGCTGCAAAATTTTGTCAGACGAAACACATATTTTTTGTTATATTTAATGCTGTTCATCACATTTTGACAACAGATCTATAAGTTAAAACGCTGTCGGAAGAAACCGGCAGCGTTAATGGAAGGACCGGTCAAAATCGATATTTCCCCGTAACGGGACAGATCCGCCGCAAAGAGGCGGACCCAAATCGCAACCCAGCGTAAGTGGTTTCGATTTGGAAAGGAGAAGCAGCGGCGTGAGCGCGCTCTGACATAAAAAAGTCGGAGCAAGCGGTACATAGCTTGCTCCGACGTGGAAGGGGAGGCTAAAATCGATATTTTGGATCGATGGGGGCGTTGCAGAAGTACCATCCAACCGGCCTTCTGGCCGGCGGCGCCTTTGCGCCGTACAAGCGTTTTGCCGCAGGCAAAACCTTGGCGCAGGGGCAATTCACTTGCCCCGAGCATTTGGATCACCGAAGGGTGGAGGCGGCTCTCAGCCGCCAGAACCCAAAAAAGAAGGACATCCTATTGGATGTCCTTCTTTTTTGGTGCGCCTGAAGGGACTCGAACCCACACGCATTGCTGCACGAGAACCTAAATCTCGCATGTCTACCAATTCCATCACAGGCGCGTATAAGAGCGGTATGGATGTCCTGCCGCTTGTTTTCCACGTTTTTCGCGGTGATGCCAGTGCTGATCGCTGTGGCTCCCTGCACCGCATGCATCCCACAGGCCGTTCCAGCAGTCCGGCCTTTGGCGGACCATCCACAGCCGCAGGAGACATGAGCTGGATACAGTGGAGGAGCGAACAGAAAGCGTTCCTGCTTCCAGCCATGCTCTGGGCCATTATACCTCGGCAGGGGCGGATTTGTAAAGAGAAAAATCAGCGGGCTGTCTTGCGCCCCGGGCGGAGACCCGGTATAATGACTTGAATACGCGCATAACAGGAGGGATCATCATGCCATTGACGCCCCGTGTGGCCGCCGTCCATGACCTGTCCGGCTTCGGCCGCTGCTCCCTGACGGTGGTCAGCCCCGTGCTGTC
>CASEPH010000215.1 GCA_949289625.1 uncultured Clostridia bacterium
GAGGCCGTCCGAAAAACCACGACCCCCTATTTTTACCTCTTCCTGGCCATGACCGTTGGGGCCCTTTTCCTGGTACCGGAGATCATCCTTGTCATGGGCGGAAAGAGCTACGGGGATGGTATCTATGTGCTGCCCTCCCTACTCGTCGGCGTCGTTTTTCAGTTCGCCTACACCATGTATGTGCAGGTGGAATATTTTGAAAAAAAGATCAAGATGATCTCCGTGGCCACCATTGCGGCCGCAGGTGTCAATATCCTGCTGAATTACCTGCTGATCCCAAAGGTGGGATATCTGGCTGCCGGCTATACAACCCTGGTGGGCTATATTTGCCTGTTCCTGATCCACTACTGGACCGCTTGCAGGCTGGGCTATCGGGATGTTTTCGATCGGAGAAAAATCTTTCCCGGGCTATTGCTTGCCGTGGGGTTGATCCCTGTGTTCCTTTGGCTCTATACCATGCCTTTGCTGCGCTTTGTTCTGCTGGCTGTGTATGGAATCACGTTGGCTGTGCTGGCCTTTCGGAAACGTAACATTCTTCGCGTGTTCCTTCGGCAAAATTGATGCCTGGTTCCCAATTTTGCATGGCGATCGAATTGCTTTTTGCTGGTTTCTTCGGGGAAGCGGTTGCTTTTTAGAAGCGCGTATATTATAATTTTGTGCATATCCAGTTTCAACCAGGTGCTGCTGGATCAGCGTTGGTCCCTGTGGTGCTTGGGCGAGCAACATTGTTTGTCAGAGAATAATTTTATAAAGAAACGGGTGATTCCTATGTATGACAATCCAAGACGCAGACGGCGTAAAAGTGTGGACTGGTTTGTGGGCCGGGTGGCTACACTGCTGTGCGCCTTTATGGCCTTCATCTTTGCCATCGCCGTGATCTCCACCAAGCTGCTGCCTGGAAAACTGCTGGCGGTGCTATTCCTGGCGCTGATCCTGGTGGTGGTACTGGTGGGCCTTCTCACCTGGAAGTCCCGTTACCGGGTCCGGTACATCATTGGCTTGATCTTGGCCCTGGTGATGATGGTGGTTTTCGGCATCGGCACCAGCTATGTCTTTCAGGGCATGAGCACCGCCAAGGCCATCACCACCGTCCGCACTGAGACCGCTGCGGTGGGCATCTATGTCCGGGCCGACGATGCCAACGACTTCTCCACTGTGGCTGCCGACTACACCTACGGCATTCTGGCGGAGCAGGATCGGGAAAACACCGACGAGGCCATTGCCCAGATCAACGAAAAATACGGCATCTCCCTGACCACCAAGACCTACGACGGTCTGGCCCAGCTCGTGGACGGACTGCTGGGGTCTGAAGTGGACGCCATCATCGTCAACAGCGCCTACATCGGCCTGCTGGAGGAGATGGAGGGCTATGAGGACGCCGCATCCAAGCTCCGAGAGGTGGAGATCACCACCGTGGAGCGGGAAGTGGAAGTCACAGAGACGCAACAGCAGGAGGTACCGGAGGATCGGCTCACCGGCGTCACCGAGGAGACCGAGGGCCAGGATGGTCTGGTCTTTACCGTGTTCATCAGCGGCATCGACACCCGGGGCGAGCTCACCGAGAAGAGCCGCAGCGATGTGAACATTCTGGCTTCCATCAACACCGCCACGAAACAGGTGGTACTGATCTCCACCCCCAGAGACTACTATGTGCCTCTGTCCATCTCCAACGGGGCCAAGGATAAGCTGACCCATGCCGGTATCTACGGCGTCAACGTCTGCATGGACACCCTGGCCATGCTCTACAACGTCAACGTGGACTACTACTTCCGGGTCAACTTCGGCGGCTTTGTGGACATCATTGACGCCCTGGGCGGCGTGAACGTCAACTCCGAGGTGGCCTTCAGCACCGAAAACTACTCCTTCTCCGAGGGAGAGAACTATGTCACCGGTGACGCCGCTCTGGAATTCGTCCGGGAGCGCTACGCCTTCGCCTCCGGCGACCGGCAGCGTGGCAGAAATCAGCTGGCCCTCATCAAGGCCGTACTGAACAAGGCCATGTCCCCGGAACTGCTGCTGAACTACTCCTCCCTGATGTCCGCCCTGGAGGGAAGCTTCGAGACCAGCATCCCCTATGACACCCTCAGCACCATCGTTCGGGAGCAGCTGAACAGCGGCGGCAGCTGGAATATTGTCAGCTACAGCGTGGACGGCACCGGCGACAGCCAGATCCCCTATTCCATGAGCCAGTACGCCTACGTCATGGTGCCCGACGAGTCCACCGTGGCCACGGCCAAGAGCCTCATTGCTCAGGTTTATGCCGGGGAGACGGTGACGGCGCCCTAAAGAGGCAGAAATACGAAAATACGGAAAAACGAAAATACGAAAAACGTGGGGCCGGAGATCGGAAGATCTCCGGCCCCCTTTGTATCTGGGCGGGCAAGGGACGGCGAAGACGAGGAATGGCGTAGAAGGGGAACAACGAAGCGCAGGGGACAGCCAAGGGCAAAAAACGAGAATGAACGGAAAAGAACAGAAAAAAACCTGGTGCAGAAGGAACCTTCCTTCCGCACCAGGAGAGATATTTTGAGAATCAAGACAAGCTGGGAAAATCTCTGAATTACCGCTTCTGCTGGGGATGATAGGTGGGGACGATCTCCGCCACGATGTCCTTCATATTCTCCGCCTCGGCCTCACAGGCGGCATCCAGCCGATGGAGCTGCTGCCGGAACTTCTCGTCGTCCATCTCGATGGGACGGCCGATATGGATCAGCTTGTTCTCCGTCTCCTGGAGGCCCTCCTCCGCCATGAGGATCTCCTCATAGAGCTTCTCGCCGGGCCGCAGCCCCGTATAGACGATCTTGATGTCCACGTCCGGCTCGTGGCCCGACAGCCGGATCAGGTTCCGGGCCATGGTATCGATCTTCACCGGCTGGCCCATATCCAGAATGAAGATCTCGCCCCCCTTGGCGTAGTACCCCGCCTGGAGCACCAGGCTCACCGCCTCCGGGATGGTCATAAAGAACCGGGTGATCTCCGGATGGGTCACCGTCACCGGGCCGCCCTCCGCAATCTGCTTCTTGAACAGGGGGATCACGCTGCCGTTACTGCCCAGCACGTTGCCGAACCGCACCGCCACGAAATCCGTATTCGGGGCCTCCCGGTTCATCATCTGGATCACCATCTCACACAGACGCTTGGAGGCTCCCATGATATTGGTGGGGTTCACCGCCTTATCCGTGGAGATCAGCACAAACTTTTTGACCCCGTATTTGATGGAGGCCTGGGCCAGCTTATAGGTGCCGAACACGTTGTTCTTGATGGCCTCGTTGGGGCTATCCTCCATCAGCGGCACATGCTTATGGGCTGCCGCGTGGAACACCAGCTCCGGCCGGTATTTCCCCAGCACATAGTCCAGCCGAGACGTATTCCGCACCGATCCGATCAGCACCACCAGGTTCAGCTCCGGATGGGTATGCTTCAGCTCCATCTGAATGTCGTAGGCGTTATTCTCATAGATATCAAAGATAATCAGCTGCTTGGGATTGCTCTTGGCGATCTGCCGGCACAGCTCGCTGCCGATGGAGCCGCCGCCGCCCGTCACCATGACCACTTTCCCGGAGATATACCGGCAGATCTCCTGTAGATTCACCTGAATGGAATCCCGGCCCAGCAGGTCCTGGAGCTCCACATCCCGCAGCTTACTGACGCTGATCTCTCCGCTGACCAGCTGGTACATGCCGGGCACCGTCTGGATCTTGCAGCCGGTGGAATTACAGATGTCCAGAATGGCCTTCCGGTCCTGATTGGAGCTGGTGGGGATGGCGAAGATGATCTTGCTGATCTGATACTTCCGCACCGCTGCGGGAATATCCCACCGATCCCCCGCCACCATGACCCCTTCCAGGATCCGATGCCGCTTGCTGGGGTTATCGTCGATGAGGCAGGCCACCCGCAGGTGCAGCCGGGGATTGGAGGCGATCTCCCGGATCAGGGACCGGCCCGCCTCTCCCGCGCCAATGATCATCACGTTTTCGCAGCCGGATTTCTTCCGGCCAGGGGACAGCTCCGCCTTCAGCTGCCGCAGGAACCGATAGGAGAACCGGAGGCAGGTGGTGGAGGCAAAGCTCATGGCGAAGCCGGCGAAATAGAAGGACCGGGGCATGGGGTAGGGGGACAGGACCGCCACGATCAGCAGCAGCACCAGCAGCACCCCATGGGCCAGGATCAGCCGGAACAGCTCATCCACGCTGACGAAGCTCCAGATACTGTTATACAGCCGGAACAGGGCGAACACCACCACCGTTACGGCGATCCAGGGCAAAAGCAGGTAGGCATATCCTTCCATGTAGTTCAGCGGAATGGCGCTGAACCGGAAGTCGAACCGGAGCCACAGGGCCAAAAAATAGGACAGAGCCACGCAGAAGCCATCCAGCACACCGATGATGATGGCCCGACGAAGCCACTGCATATCGATTTTTTTCTCTTTTCTTGCCATTGAAAAAACGCACATCCTATATCCCGGGGCCGACCGTCGGCAGTCCGGGTTGTATTTCAGTCAAAACCGATCCTCATTATATCACAGCCGACAAAAAATGACAAGGTGCCAAGGATACAAAGCTATGGGAAATCCCGGGAGGAAATAAATTAAAAATTCCCCTTGATGCCGCGGCGAAAACGTGGTATAATATCCCGGACGATCCGGGGGACGGTTTTGCGGGACGGTTTTCTTCAGCGCCCCTTGGCCCCGGACGGCATCATTTCCGGGTGTGGCGCAGCTGGTAGCGCGGGTGGTTTGGGACCATCAGGCCGCAGGTTCGAACCCTGTCACTCGGACCACGTCGTCGCGGACTGCATATCGTTCGCGACGGCGTTTTTTTGCCTGCGGAGGCAACCCGGGGGCCTCCGGCGGCCCACTTTCTGTGCCAACAGAAAGTGGGGAAAGAGTGGGAAAGGGGCTAGGCCCCTTTCGACCCCTTACCCGCGTGGGGTACTCCCTACGCCGTCGAGCGGCCCCAAAGGGTACAGTCGCGATCCGCTTTCCTCCAGAAAGCGATCGTACCCACAGCTCAGTCCCACGGCCGAACCGACAAGGACCTGATGCCGTCGCGCTGAAACAGCGTTTGTCCGTTCGTTCCAGCGGCGGTGTCGCAGCTACGGCATGAAGTTTACATAACCACAGCAGAACCGACGGAACGCGGACGTTGCGACGACGCCGCGACGGAACCAGCCCCTTGTCGGTTCGCCCGTGGGTCTGCGCTGTAGGCACGATCGCTTTCTGGAGGAAAGCGGATCGCGGCTGCACCCCTTGCGGAGAAACGACGGCGTAGGGAGTACCCCACGCGGGTAAGGGGTCGAAAGGGG
>CASEPH010000216.1 GCA_949289625.1 uncultured Clostridia bacterium
AGCCTGCCAAAGCAACGCCGCCCTCCAGTGTTCCTGCCCACGAAATCATTCCACCGGCTCCCACGCCTGGGCCCGAACCCAGCAAGGCGAAACCACCCGTTGAGACAGCAGGCGTATCCGCAGCCCCGGAACCCGTTGCCACGATGTCTACCACCACACCGCCTACCGCACCGACACCGACTACGACCCCAACACCTCCAGAGAAACCCGCACAGACTCCCGCACAGGAAAAAGACCCGTTCAAGGGGGAGCAGGAGCGGCCTGAATACACTAAGGTCATTCTTGCCGGAGATCGCCTACGCAGATATTTCCCTGATGTAAACATGACGCCCCGGCAAATCGAGGAGAGTGTTTACGAGGCCCTGGAGGAGCGGCGGCAACGACTGGAAAAGCAAAAGCAGAAAGAGGCCATTTTGAAAAAGGGCGGCCCGACCAGGTGATGGTATGGAATTTACTGCATTGATCGCCAATTTGGGTAAATATGCCGCAGGTATTGTGGCAGAGACGCCACTTGCATTTCCTACTACCACGGAACAGGTACAAAAGGCGCTGCAAACCATCGGTGTGGATGGCCTGAAATACGAAGAAGTGATTGTAAAGGAGTATTCTATCGGGATTGCTGGTGTTGCGCCTTTGCTGGGGGAATATGCCCATATTGATGAGCTGAATTACCTGGCAAAGCGGCTGGAATGTCTTTCACCGGAGGATCTGAAGAAGTTTGCTGCTGCTGTGCGCCACGGAGAATATGTTTGCAGTGTCCAGGACTTAATCAATCTCGCCTATCCCTGTAATCTGGAACAATTCATGTTGCTGCCGGAGGTCAAGACCTACGAGGACTACGGCCGGTATCTGGTGGATACCAAACGGGACTTTTCACTGCCCCGTGGAGCAAGGTTCTATTTTAATTATGAGGAATACGGCGAGACAACGGCAATTAACGAAAATGGCGACCTCACACCCCAGGGGTATATCTGCCATGACAGGTCCCGGTCCTTCCAGGAAATCTATGACGGGAAGGAGATACCACGGGAATATCGAGTGTTTCAATATCCGCTGCAAGCTAAGGTCAAGCGCCGCAACAATCCAAAAGAACGGGATAGTCCCAAAAGCAAGCGCCGTTAGAGGCGCTTTTTTCATACCCATTTCAGATAGGAGTGATGATGTGAATGTTTTAATGGTGGAGCCGGGCATGGCTCCCTATGAGAAAGAACTGAACGGCTTAAAGGAAATGCAGGCCGCTGTCGGAGGGCTGATTACCGTCATTTATCCCTATGAAGAACCTGTTGGTATTGTAGCCAATGATGAAGGAATCCTGCTGAAAATGGAGTTTAACCGCAGTGTGGAGGGCGGCTATGGCGGTATTTTTGGCCCTTTCTTTGTCTGTGGTTTGGAGAAGGACAGCTTTTGTTCCCTAACGCCGGAACAAATGGAACGGTATAAGAAGAAGTTTCACCATGCGGAAATCTTGCTGGGGGTGCGGGGCAATGATCTTATCACAATGAAAGTGGAACCCAAACGGAAAAACGGCCCGGATCAAACACCCCCGCGAAAACAGCCATCCCGCTGACTATGGCCCAGACAATCAAGGAGAGGCTGGCTGAATTGACAGACCGGCTTGAAAACGGCATTAGGGAACTGTATGACAGCAACCGCTATGCGGAATATCTTGCTGCCATGTCCAAATTTCATCATTACAGCTTTGGCAATGCGCTGCTGATTTTATTTCAATGTCCAACTGCAAGTCGTGTTGCCGGTTACACCACATGGAAGAAACTGGGGAGACAAGTTAAGCGACATGAAAAAGGTATCCAGATTTTGGCCCCTTGTCCCTATAAACGACAGATTGATTGTGAACAGAAAGACCCGAATACCGGGCAGACGCTATATGGGCCAGACGGCAAGCCCCTGGTAGAGACCATGTTTGAACCAATCACCCGATTCAAAGTAGCAACAGTTTTCGACATAAGCCAGACAGAAGGACGGGAACTTCCCAATATTGGAGTTTCTGAACTGACTGGCGAGGTAGAGCATTTCACAGAAATCTTTGACCGCTTAACGGAACTATCCCCGCTTCCCATTGAAATGGAGGATTTTCCGGGAGCGGCAAAGGGATATGCCAGTTTTCAAGAACAGCGAATCGTCATTCGGCCTGGTATGAGCCAAATGCAGACCATCAAGACACTGGTACATGAAATCGCCCATGCAAAACTCCACGATCCTGCCCACCTATCACCGGAGGAACGAAAACAACGCCGGGAGAAAGAGGTGGAGGCAGAAAGTGTAGCTTATGTAGTGTGCCAACATTTTGGATTGGACACATCCGAATATTCCTTTGGCTATATTGCCGGATGGAGCCGAGGACGAGAACTTACCGAACTGAAAGCATCCCTGGACTGCATCCATTCTACTGCCGGTGAAATCATCAACGCGATCCAACCATCTGAACCGTTGCATGAACTGGCAGAAAAAATGCAGAACCCCAAACAGAATCAAGTAAACCACAAGGAAAAGCGCAGTAGAAAATAGTAAGGAGAGTGACCACTATGCGAATCAATTCCCAGGGTGAGCGCATGAAGGAAATCGAGATTTTTGGTATCCCCGCTCTGTTTAGCAGCAACCGTATCGCCCCCGAGGATGTCTACCCCGGAATGTACCGATATGAACTGCTTTCCAGCAAGGAGGTCCCCGGCAGCCCCCGCCATCTG
>CASEPH010000217.1 GCA_949289625.1 uncultured Clostridia bacterium
CACCCGCAGGCAGGGCATCACCGGGACGGATGCCGGAGCTATCACCGGCATGAATCCATATGTCTCAGCCTTTCAGGTATATCAGGACAAGCTCAGCACCGACATACAGGAGGCTGACAACGAGACCATGCGGCAGGGCCGCGATCTGGAAGAATACGTAGCCTCCCGTTTTATGGAGGCCACCGGTTTCAAAGTACGCCGGGCCAACGCCATCTTCCGGAACGAGGCGCACCCCATCATGCTGGCCGATTTCGACCGGCTGATCGTCGGGCAGAAAGCCGGGTTGGAATGCAAAACGGTATCGCCTTATTCTGCTGACAAGTGGAAGAATGGGGCAATCCCTCTGCACTATCAAATGCAGGTGCAGCACTATCTGGCTGTATCCGGGTTTGACTGCTGGTATCTTGCGGCCGTCGTCTTCGGCAAAGAGTTTATCATCCGCAAAATCGAACGGGATGAGGAGCTGATCCAGTACCTCATCACCATCGAAGAACGCTTTTGGAAAGAACATGTTCTGGCCCATGTCATGCCGGAGCCGGACGGAAGCAACAGCTGTTCGGAGGAAATCGCCAAACTCTATTTCAAATCCAACGGGGCAAAGTCTGTTCAACTGCTGGGATGCAATAGCTTGCTGAACCGCCGTCAGGAGTTGACCGCCCTCATTGACAAGATGGAAAAAGAGCGGAGCGCCATCGACCAGAAGATCAAGCTGGAAATGCAGGATGCCGCCTATGGCATTGCCGAACCATACCGGGTGTCATGGGTCTCCAGCGACACCACAAGGCTGGATACCAAGCGGCTCAAAGCAGAACAGCCGGACATCTATAACCAATACAGCAAAATCACCACCAGCCGAAGATTCACTGTAACCAAGGCTGCCTAACCAAAGGAGAGATCATGATGAATACAGGCAATTATGACCTGAAAAGCGAATTGCAGGCCCAGGCACAGCTTCAGCCTGCCAAGGATACCGGCGTCAAACTGACCAAGGACATGTCTATCCCGGACATGGTGCGGGCTATGGCTCCCGAGCTGAAAAAAGCGCTGCCCTCGGTCATGTCGCCGGAACGCTTTACCCGGATCGCCCTCTCGGCCCTCAACAACACCCCGCAGCTCAAGCAGTGCACCCCCATGAGCTTTATCAGTGCCCTGCTCACGGCTGCACAGCTGGGGCTGGAACCGAACACACCCCTGGGGCAGGCATACCTGATTCCTTATAAGAATAAGGGCACCCTCGAATGTCAGTTCCAGATCGGCTACAAAGGATTGATCGACCTTGCCTACCGCAACGGCCAGATGCAGACCATCCAGGCACAGGCCGTCTACGAGAACGATTACTTTGAATATGAGTACGGCCTTGAACCCAAGCTGATTCACCGCCCCGCCTACTCTGATCGGGGTGAAGTGACCTATTTCTATGGTCTCTTTCGCACTGTCAATGGAGGCTATGGCTTCTCTGTCATGTCCAAATTGGATATGGACGCCTTTGCCAAGACTTATTCCAAGGCGTTTGATTCCAGCTATTCCCCCTGGAAAACCAACTATGAGGAAATGGCCAAGAAAACCGTGGTCAAACAGGCCCTCAAGTACGCCCCCATCAAAACCGATCTTCAGCGTGCTTTGACCGCTGATGAAACCATCAAAAAGCAGATCGCAGAAGAAATGCTCTCGGTGCCAAGCGTTCAGACCGACGATGCTGCATAAGAAAAGAATGCCGGTGGAACTTCCCTGCGAGGTCGTTCCACTGGCTTCTTTTTTGGATCATCAAGCGCATTTTTCTCACAATAAAAATGTCCTTGAAGCCTAAACACTTCAAGGACTTATGAAAAACCATAGCGCCTTCACTATAGCACTATGATAGAAATAAAATATGCATAACAATATGATTATTATGTATTCCCTTCTTCCCATTTTCTCTCTATACTATCTGAATAGGGTAAGATGGTACTATGCCATAACTTGTTATACTTCTTGCCACTCCGTTCGATCTATTTCTTCTCCTTGCACTTCATCGCTTGCTGCTAGTTTCCTTGCTGCTTGTCAACGACTGCCAATTGAGATAGATAAACAGTATGAACCGTATCAAGTACATTTGTAATTATATTTATGTTACAACGAATGATAAATAAAATATGATCAGGAGGATTTATATGAATTCAAACAATCCGAAATTATTGGGTGATATTTCCATCCATACGTTCAGTCTCTATCATACACTGAAATATAAAGAATACCTGAATATCTTTCAACAGCTGGAAGAATCCAACTGCGATAGTTCATGGTCAGATGAATACCTTTTTTCTTCCTCTTTTCTGCCTATCTTTCAAATAGAAAAAGGACTGCGTATTCAACTGCGCAATTATAAGGTTTGTTCCATCAACATTATCGTTTCTCCCCTTCTGCTCGTCCAGAAGGATGAACAGGACTACAAAAAAATCGCCCCTGCAGATTCCTCATTTTGGAACGCTGCCTATGATTCCTTATTGGAATCTTTCCGGCAGTGGGAATTTCCCTTTGAGCCATGTGAGTGCGCTTTATCCAGAGCAGAC
>CASEPH010000218.1 GCA_949289625.1 uncultured Clostridia bacterium
ACAATGGCTTTGAGTTCACCAACCGCTTTTCCAACAGTAAGCGGGATCTTCCCACCCTCTTTGAGGCCACTGCTGTAAGGCTGGGCATCCGGCACAAGCTCATCCGCCCATACACGCCCCGCCACAACGGCAAAGTGGAGCACAGCCACCGAGAGGACCAGAAACGCTTTTACTCCTGCCACAGGTTTTTCTCACTTGACGACTTTGCTAAACAGCTTGCTGTCCATAACCGTCGTTCCAATAACTTCCCTATGAGACCTTTGGGCTGGCTTTCTCCCTTAGCGTTCACTGCCCAATATGTTTGACAAACCTACATTCCACCCCAATAGATTTTGTGGGGTTATGGCGGATAGACAGGAAACCTGCCGAAGGTATGGATTTCAATAAAAAGATGCCGCCTAGTTGGCGGCATCTAAAAGGATAGGACGATTTTAGCAGTGCAAGAATGGGGAACCGCTGCTTAGCGTATTCCGAACCCGGAGTGAGACAGAAGCCCGCTTTCCGCCATGGAGACATAGTCTCCGTCGGCAACTACAATATGATCGGCCAGCAGAACATCCACCATATCCAGCGCCTTTTGTACCAGTTCTGTGGTACGAATATCCTCTTGAGAAGGGATGGCAATGCCGCTGGTGTGGTTGTGCGCCAGGATCACAGAAGAAGCTTTGATTCGCAGTGCATATTCCACCACGCTGCGGACGCTGAGGTTGGCGGAATTGATGGTACCGGTGAAAAGCTTGTCGCAACCCAAAACCTTGCATTTGGCATCCAGGGCCAGCAAATAGACCATTTCCTCGGTGGCACCGAAAAAGTAATGGACCAGATAATTTCCACACATTTGTGTGTTGCTGAGAATATGCTCAATTTTGTTCTGGCAAATCTGCTGCCTGCGGGCCACAGCCATGGTCAGTTTGATCAGGGCCGCTGCGTTTTCGGTCAATCCGCCATACTGCATCAGATCCTCCACCGAAGCGTCAAAGACTTTGGCCAGAGAGCCGTAAACGTCTAGGAGCCGGTGGGCGATGGGGTTAGTATCCTGACGAGGAATGGCATAGAAGAGCAGAAGTTCCAGCACGTTCACATCCGGAATGGGATCCAAACCGTGGGACAGGAAGGTTTTACGCAGTCGTTCCCGGTGTCCGCTGTGAGAAACCTTCTTGGCTGAACTGGTGGGAGAACATGCTTTTGCTGTCATTGCTTTGCGCCGTAGAGCTCGAGATAAGCTTCCATCTTTTGCTTCATGACGTCATCAATGTACACCGTTCCATCGATGGGCCGGTTGTGAAGGTAGGAAATGATCTGCCGAACTGTGACGATGGGATAGACAGCGATTCCGTAGTCCTGCCGTAGCTCGTCCAAAGCGGATTTTTCGCCAGTGCCTTTTTCCATACGGTCCACAGAGACGAACAGTGCCTTGATCTGCACGTCGGCGATCTGCTGGAACAGGGCGATGGATTCCCGGACAGCAGTACCGGCGGTTACCACGTCCTCCACAATAGCGATGCGGTCGCCGGACTTGACCTTTGCGCCCACCATGCTGCCGCCTTCGCCATGATCCTTTGCCTCCTTGCGGTTGAAGCAGTAGGGATAGTCCTCCTGATAATTCCGGTACAGGCTTGCAGCGGCCGTGACCACCAGAGGAATCCCCTTGTAGGCGGGGCCAAACAGTACGTCTGCGCCTCCGACCTCGGACAGATGCTCGTGGATGCAGGCGGCATAGTAGTTGCCCAGCTCCTCGGCTTGGGCACCGGTTTTGTAGTTGCCGGTGTTGATAAAGTAGGGTGTTTTTCTACCGGATTTTGTGGTGAAGTCGCCAAAGGTCAGGACACCGGCTCGCACCATAAATTCGATAAAGGATTCCTGATATGTCATATGCTCCTCCTTCAATGTTCCGTTGTCATATCGTGCCTTATAGTATATCACAGAAAAACAACCTGGGAAAGTGCAAATGCGGCAAAAACGGTATTTTTTTCGGTAAAAGCAGGTTTTTTTGACGGAAATTGCGGCGCATCCAGAGAGATGTGCCGCAACGTGAAGTTATATGGCGATGCCGTTTTGTGCGGCAACCAGATTTTCCACGCAGTAGATCTCCCGGAGCTTTGGCTTTTCGATCTTGCCGGTGGCATTGCGGGGAATCTCCGCAAAGATCAGCTTTTTCGGACGCTTATACCGGGGCAGCTCGCTGCAGAAGTGGTTGACCTCATCTTCCGTCAGGGTATACCCTTCCTTGACTTCAATAATGGCTGCGGTAATCTCCCCCAAACGATGGTCCGGCATTCCGATTACGGCCACATCCTTGATAGCCATATTGGTGCGCAGGAAGTCCTCAATCTGGACAGGGTAGATATTCTCTCCGCCGGAGATGATGACATCTTTTTTGCGATCCACCAGGAAGTAAAAGCCGTCCTCGTCCTGCATGGCCATATCGCCGGTTTTGAGCCAGCCGTCCTTGGTCAAAACCTGGGCGGTAGCTTCCGGATCATTGTAATAGCAAGTCATGACGCCGGGACCCTTGACACAAAGCTCACCCACAGACCCGGGCTGAACTTCGGTGCAGCCATCCTCCTCCACAATCTTGCACTGCCAGCCGTAGCCGGGAATGCCAATGGCGCCCACCTTGTGGATGTTCTCCATGCCCAGATGGACACAGCCGGGACCGGTGGATTCGGAAAGGCCATAGTTGGTGTCGTATTTATGGTTGGGGAAGTAGGCCAGCCAGCGCTTAATCAGGGCGGGCGGCACGGGCTGCGCGCCAATATGCATCAGTCGCCACTGGGCGGTTTCATAGTCGGAGAGCTGGAGGTCCCCCCGATCCAGCGCGTCCAGCAGGTCCTGGGCCCAGGGCACCAGCAACCAGACAATGGTGCATTTCTCCTGAGACACAGCCTCCAAAATCGCTTTGGGAGAAGTGCCCTTCAGCAGCACCGCCTTGGAGCCGGAAATCAGAGAGCCGAACCAGTGCATTTTGGCCCCGGTATGGTACAGCGGTGGGATCAGCAGGAAACAGTCGTCACGGCTGGTCTCGTGATGCTTTTGCTCCATCCGGGCCGACTGCATCAGGCTTTCGTGGTTATGTAGAATGGCCTTGGGAAAGCCGGTGGTACCGGAGGAAAAATAGATGGCGGCGTCGTCCTCGTCCTCGATGCGAACCAGAGGCGCAGCGGAAGAGAAATTGACCACCTGCTGGTCGTAGTCCTCGGCAAAGGTGGGGCAGATGCCGGCGCCCACATACAAAAGCAGCCGACTGTCGCCAATATCTTCGGCAATTTCCTCCACACGGCCGATAAATTCTGGACCAAAGAGCAGCACGTCTGTGTCAGAAAGCTCCACGCAGTAACGGATCTCCTCTGCGGAGAATCGGAAATTCATGGGTACCACCACAGCGCCGGTTTTGAGAATGCCAAAATAAATGGGCAGGAATTCCAGGCAATTCATCAGCAGAATGGCCACTTTGTTGCCCTTGCCGATGCCGCGATCCATCAGCATATTGGCTACCCGGTTGGCTTTTTCATCAAAAACCTGCCAGGTGATCTCCCGGCGATAGGCTGTGGTAGGGGCGGGCATAATCAAATCATATTCTTTCCAGGTGATCCTGCGTTTTTCCTGAATTTCGGGATTGATTTCCACCAGGGCGGTTTCCTGCCCGTAGAGCTTGGCGTTGCGTTCCAGCAAATCGGTGATTGGCATGGGCTTGGCTTCCTTTCTGCAAGTGTTTTACGCTTTTTACCGTTATCAATTTAGCTTGTAAAAGTAAGTATACTCGCCAAAGGGCCCGTTGTCAAGGGGAATCGGAATTTGCGGAATACCAGGCGATACCTGCAATGACGATAACGCCGCCCAGTATCACCGGCAGTGTGGGGATCTCCCGAAACAGGGCCAAACCCAGAAGCGTGGCGAATACCGGTTCCAGCAGCTTCACCGTGGAAACATAGGCCGGGGATTCATATTTGAGTCCCCAGGAAAATACGCTATGTCCCAGCAGGGTACAAAACAGACTGAGCCCCAGTGCGGCTGCATAATCTCTTGGGGCGTAGCCTATGACGGGTGTCCCGGACAGAAGCAGCAGAAGTCCTACGGTGACGGTACCTGCGGTGTAAACCAGGGTTGTATAGACGGTGGTGGAGCAGGTCCTTCGTACCTTGGCACCAATGAGGGTATAGACCGCCATGCAAAATGCGCCCAAAAGGGCCAGTGCGCTGCCAATTCCGGCTCCGTTTCCGCTGTTTGCATCCGCGGCGGCAATGAGAACGCTGCCCAAAAAGGTCAGCAGAATGCCGATCCAGCCCCGGCGGGAAACCCGCTTGTCCAGAAGCAGAGGTGCTGCCAGCGCTACAAAAAACACCTCCGTATCCACCAGGACCACCGCTGACGCGATGGAGGTATACCGAAGGGCGGAAAAATAGCAGGTGAAATGAAAGCCCAGAAACACGCCGGAGAGCAGGCTCAGTAGCAGGGTTTTTCGGGAAAGCGTTTTCCGCTCCGACCGATAAGCCATGATCGACCAGGGGAGAAGAATCACCGAAGCAAAGAGCATCCGGTAAAATACCAAAACCATGGAAGGGGCCTGAGACAGCCGGACCAAAATAGCGGAACAGCTGACCCCTAGGACCCCTAGTAAAATAATCAGCTTTTTCATTATTTGCCCACGCAGAACCGGGAGAAAATGTCGTTTGTAATATCCTCCCGCATGGATTGGCCCGTCAGTCCCGCAATGGCTTCCAGGGCTTCCTCCACATCCAGCAGCACGGCGTCCGGGGTTGCTCCGGAATCCAGCGATTCCAGGGTGCGGGATATGGCATCCCGGGCAATCCGAATGGCGGTTTCGTGGCGCAAATTGGTCAGCAAAGTGCCATCACAGGGGGCGTCGGAGGCAAAAATCCGTTCCACAGCCGGCGTCAACGCCTCCAGACCGTCACCCGTGACGGAAGAGATGGGGAGAATTACCGGGAAATCCAACTGTTGTGGGGTGATCTGCTGGGGCAGATCCGATTTGCTCAGAATGCAGATGGCGTTTCTCGCGGCTCTGGCGGCAGCCATGGCTCGATGGTCCTCCTCTGTCAGGGGCTGAGAACCGTCAATGACCACCAGAGCCAAATCTGCGTCCTTCGCCGCCTCCAGGGCTCGTTCCACCCCCAGTTGTTCCACGGTGTCCTGGGTGTCCCGAATGCCGGCGGTATCCATGAGCCGGAGCACCAGAGATCCCATGCGGATCTTTTCCTCCACCGTATCCCGGGTGGTGCCGGGAATGGCGGTAACAATCACCCGTTCATAGCCTGCCAGCGCATTGAGCAGGCTGGATTTTCCTGCGTTGGGCCGGCCTAGGATCACAGCCTTAACGCCGTTTTTCACCACTCGACCCCGGCCTGCGGTGGCCAAAAGCTGCTCCAAAACTTCTTTTTGACGGGTTAGCAGCGCGGAATAGTTTTGCAGGGCAAAATCGTCAATATCCTCATCGGGGTAGTCCAGCACCGCGTGAAAATGACTCATTACAGAAAGCAAAGCGTCATAGACCGGTGTCAGTTTTCGCAGCAGGGCTCCGCCTACCTGGCCGGCGGCATTGGCTGCGGCGTCGGCGGTTTCCGCCTCAATGAGATCAATCACCGCTTCCGCAGCGGTGAGATCCATCCGGCCATTTAAAAAGGCCCGCTTTGTAAATTCTCCCGGCCCGGCCTGTCTGGCCCCCAGGGAGAACAGGCAGGAAAGGGCCTCGGTCAGGACAGCGGGAGAGCCGTGACATTGCAGTTCCACGGTGTCTTCGCCGGTATAGCTGTTGGGCCCGGGGGTACGGACGGCCAGGATCCGGTCGATCACCCGGCCGGACCGGTCATGAAGATCATAGAGGCAGAGCTTCCGGGCCGGTGCGCTGGAAAGAGGGCTGCCATAGACCGGGGTTAAGATCCCGTCAGCTGCTTGGGCGCAGCCGGTACCGCTGAGCCGGATGACGCCGATGCCGGAAGGGGCCAGCGCAGTGGAAATGGCGGCGATAACGTCAGACATTCAAATCACCTTTTCTGTTCGTTGATCTGGGAAACCGATGGGAGAATACCCTCAGGATTAGGAGTGTTCTCTGCTGCCAGTGAGGCATTTTTCCTTCCAGCGTCCCGTCAGATAGCGGGTAAAGACGATGGCGGCGCCAAAGACCCAGCCGATCGGAATGGAGTAAAAGATGCTCCGGTAACCGATGGCGGGGAAGGTGGCCATCACATTGGCCGTAATGACGCGGATGGCCAGGCTGGTGACGCTGCCGACAGTGGGATAGAGTACGTCGCCGCTGCCCTGAAGTACGCCGTTGGAGACGTACATGACGCAAAAGATCAGGAAGAACCAGGCCAGCGTTTTCAGATATTCCACGCCGATAGCGGTGGCAGCTTCGTTCATGTGGAAAAATCCCACGGCGTAGGGACCGGCGAACACCAGCAGCAGAATAATGCCGGCACAGGTGATCATGGCCATGACCATGGTCTGACGGAATCCTCGCTTGATTCGGTCCAGCTTTCCAGCGCCGATATTCTGGCCGGTAAAGTTGGACAGGCCCATATAGAACATCATAATGGGGACCATGGCGAAGCTCTCCAGCTTCATGGCGGCGGTAATGGCGGCGGTGGTGTCCACACCAAAGGAGTTGATGAGCCGCTGCATCAGGACCATGCCTAGGCCAACGGAGCACTGCTGGATGGAGGTGGGTACCCCCAGCCGCAGGGAGGTGGTAAACATGGTCTTGTCAAAGACAAATTCGCCCTTTTGGAAATGGGCCAGTTCCACCTTGCGGAACAGATAGATTCCTGCCACCACGGCAGATACCGCTTGTGCAATGACAGTGGCCCAGGCCACACCTGCCACGGTCCAGAATTGGACAAAGATCAGGTCCAGGACAATATTGAGCAGCGTGGCAGCCAGTAAAAAGTACATAGTAGAGCGGCTGTCCCCGATGGAACGCAGAATGGCCGCAAAGGTATTATAGGCAAATTGGAAGACCAGTCCAATGCAATAGATGCGGAGATACAGCAGGGCGTCGTCCAGAATGGAGGCGTCAGCCTGCAGCAGTCCCTCCAGTAGGGGACGGCTCAGGGCAATGCCCAGAATCGTGATAACCACGCCGGCCCCCAACAGGGTAAAGCAGGCGGTGGAGAGATTCCGCTGAAACAGCTGTTTGTTTTTCGCGCCAAAATACTGGGAAGCCATGATGCCCACACCGTTGGTCAGGCCCATGGCCAGGGCCAGCAGTAAAAAGGTGATGGGAAAGCTAGTACCAACAGCGGCCAGTGCTGTCTGTCCAGCGAAATTTCCCACGATAAGGCTGTCAGCCAGAGAATAAATCTGCTGAAGCAAATTCCCGGCAATCAGCGGCAATGTAAAGGACAAGATGAGCTTCCACTCCTTGCCCTCCGTCATATCTTTTACCATTTTGAGCCCTCCCATAATCCGTTCGTACCTTGTGCAAAACAGGGACGCCGGAAAATCGACGTCCCTGTTATTTTAGCACACAATTCCCAAAAAGGGAACGAATTACTTAATAATTCTCAGCCGGAGAACGCCTTCCAGCGCCCGGACATGCTCCAGGGTCTCATTTGTAATCACCTGGCTCAGGTCAATCAGCGTATAGGCATAATTGCCCTTGGACTTATTGGTCATGTTTTCGATGTTGGCCCCCTCGCTGGAAAGCAGCGAAACGATGTTGGAGATCATCTTGGGGATGTTCCGGTGGATGATACCCAGCCGGGCCATGCCAGAACGAGCCATTTCCACGTTGGGCATGTTCACAGAGTTGCAGATATTACCGGTGAGCAGGTATTCCCGCAGCTCCTGGGCGGCCATAATGGCACAGTTCTCCTCGCTTTCGGGGGTAGAGGCGCCCAAATGGGGGATGGTGATGACGCCGGGGGTCCCTACCAGATCGTTGTTGGGGAAGTCGGTGACATACCGGGACACCTTGCCGCTCTTGATGGCCGCCAGCATATCTTTGTCGTCCACCAAACCGCCCCGGGCCAGGTTGATAATCCGGACACCGTGACGCATGGAGGAGATGGAGGTCTCGTCGATCATACCCTTGGTGGAGGGCAAGAGGGGAGAATGGATGGTGATGTAGTCGCTCATCTCGTAGATGGTCTTAAGATCCACGATCTTGACGGCGGAATTCATGACCAGGGCGTTCTGAACGGAGAGATAGGGGTCATAGCCATAGACGTTCATGCCCAGTTGAATGGCGGCGTTGGCCACCTTGACGCCTACAGCACCCAGACCGATGACGCCCAAATTCTTGCCCATAATCTCAGGGCCCACAAACTGGCTCTTCTGCTTCTCCACCAGCTTTTCCACATCGCCGTCGGCATCGGTAAGATTCCAGCACCATTTGATGCCGCTGATGACGTCCCGGCTGGAGATGATCAATGCACCGATGACCAGTTCCTTGACAGCGTTGGCATTGGCGCCGGGAGTATTAAACACCACGATTCCAGCTTCGGCGCACTTATCCAGCGGAATATTGTTGGTTCCGGCACCTGCCCGGGCAATGGCCCGGAGATTGGAGCCAAAGTTCATTTCATGGAGATCAGCGGAACGGACCAGAATGCCGTCGGGATTGTCGCTCTCGTTGGTGACATTAAACTCTTTGGGGTCCAGCTGATTGAGCCCCAGGGGAGAAATCTTGTTCAGAGTTTGAATGGTATACATATGTCCTTCCTTCTTTCTTCAGTTGTTCTTGTCAAAGGTGCGGATAAAGTCACAGAGCTTTTCCACGCCCTCCATAGGCATGGCGTTGTAGATGGAGGCCCGCATACCTCCCACCTTCCGGTGCCCCTTCAGGTTGGAGAAACCGGCGGCGGTGGATTCTGCCACAAATTTGGCGTCCAGGTCGGCGTTCCCGGTGCGGAAGGTGACGTTCATGTCGGAACGGGACCCCGGCTGTGCGGCAGCAGTGAACAACTTGGAATTGTCGATCACATCGTAGAGCAGCTGTGCCTTCTGATGCTTGATCTTTTCCATGCCGGCAATGCCGCCCTGCTCCTCCAGCCAATCCAGCACCAGGCCCAGCATATAGATGCACCAGCAGGGCGGGGTGTTGTACATGGAGTCCTTCTCGATCATGGTTTTGTAGTTCATCATCAGCGGGGTATAGGGCAGTTCGTTTCCAGCCAGTTCCTCCTTGATAATGACGACCGTCAAACCAGCAGGGGCCATATTTTTCTGGGCGCCGGCAAAAATGATGCCGTATTTGCTCACATCCACCTGCCGGGAGAGAATGTCGGAGGACATGTCGCACACCAGCGGAATACTGCCGGTTTCGGGCACATACTGCCACTCCGTTCCGTAGATGGTGTTATTGGCACAGTAATAAAAATAGGAGGCGTCGGGGGAGATCTGAAGCTGATCCTGGGTGGGGATGTAAGTAAAGTCCTGATCCTCTGAGGAGGCGGCCAGCCGGATCTCGCCGTATTTTTTGGCCTCCTTATAGGCGATGGAGGCAAAGTTGCCGGTGACGGCATAATCGGCCTTGCCGGTTTTCCCAATCAGGTTCAGGGGAACCATGGAAAACTGGCTGGATGCACCGCCCTGGAGGAACAGAATTTTATAGCCCTCGGGAATATTCATCAAGCGGCGAAGCTTTGCCTGGGTATCGTCAAAGATCTTTTGAAACGCCTTGGAGCGGTGACTCATCTCCATGACTGACATGCCGCTGCCACCGTAGTTCATCATCTCCCGGGAGGCTCGCTCCAGAGCGGAAAGGGGAAGCATACTGGGACCGGCGGAGAAGTTGTAGATTCGATCATAAGCTGCCATAGATAGGTCACTCCTAAATGAAAGAAATATTGTGCCCCAGAAAAACAATTGTGCGCGAGAGGAGCACTGCCCTTTATTATAATAAAGCAATACTCCGTTGTCAATGCGGGGAGCACTGGGGAAATACCCAAAGATGCAGTTGAAACGGCGAGCAATTTAGTGATATAATGTAAATTAAGTTTGGATGAACCGCCGGCAGCAGCTTGGAAGGGAGGCTGACGCCGGTCAGGGAGGATTGCACCATGGAAATTGCGATTTTGCGGGATCTGTTGGAAGCCCAAGTCCTGTGCGGCGAAAGCCGGCTTCAGGAGGACGTGGAGAAGGTATTTGCTTGCGATATGATGAGCGATGTGTTGGCATGTCCCGATGAGATACACTGTCTTTTGACGGGACTCACCAACCAGCAGGTGATCCGCACGGCGGACATGATGGACATTGGCCTGGTGATCTTCGTCCGGGGCAAATGTCTGCCGGAGGAGGTTGTGGAGATGGCACGCCAGAGAGATATGGTGGTCATGCGCACCCGATGTCGGATGTTCACAGCATGCGGAAGGCTCTATGAAGCCGGGATGGGTATACGCTAAGGAGGAGCAGCAATGGAGACAGTGAAGCTTACATATGAAATTGACGGAGATAATTTTTCGGCAGCCGGGGAGGCGTCTACGGCGGTCAAACGGGTGCTGAAGAAGTTGAAGCTTCCGCCGGCCGTTGTCCGGCGGGCAGTGGTTTGCATGTACGAGGGTGAGATCAACATGGTCATTCACGCCGATGGCGGCCAGGCCTATCTGGACGTTGATGAGGAAAAGATCGTCATTCGGCTGGAGGACCGGGGACCCGGTATTCCGGATATCGACAAGGCCATGGAGGAAGGCTGGTCCACCGCCTCTTCCAGTGTGCGGGATATGGGTTTTGGCGCCGGTATGGGCCTGCCCAATATGAAGCGCAACTCCGACGAGATGAAGATCGAGACGGAGTTGGGGGTGGGCACTACGGTAACCATGGTCATTTATATTGGCGGTGAGGAAAAGTGAAGCATTCGGTGATCTTTAACAAGGACCGCTGCACAGGCTGTACGGTTTGCGTGAAGGCCTGCCCCACGGAGGCCATTCGGGTGACCCGTAGCAAGGCCGTAATCTATGACGACCGGTGTATCGACTGTGGTCGGTGTGTCAGCGTCTGCCCCCACCATGCTTTTTCCGTGCGCTCCGACAGCTTGGAGAAGTTGAAGGAATTTAAATACAACATTGCCATTCCCGATACTATTTTTTATGGTCAGTTTAAGAACCTGTATGATATGAATATTGTCAACGAAGGCCTGATCCGGCTGGGATTTGACGATGTATATCCGGATGCCGTAGGAGCCGAGATGCTGTCAGACCTCTGGAAAAAGGACGGCACAAAGGTTTTTTCCGAGGAGATGACCAGGATCAGTTCGGAATGCCCGGCAGTGGTTCGACTCATTGCCATGGAGTACCAGGAGCTGATCCCCCATGTGGTGGATAGCCTCTGCTCCTTTGAAATCACGGCAGTGGCTGCACGGAAAGAGGCGGTGAAAAAAACGGGGCTCCAGCCGGAGGAGATTGGGATCGGATTGATCTCCCCCTGCCCGGCGAAAAATACCCGGGTATATCGGCCCATTGGACTGGAAAAGCCGGTGGTGGATTATGCGCTGCCCATGAACGACATCTATGTGCGGCTGCTGAGTCCAATGAAGGAGGTCACGGACCCCAAGGACTATGTTCGAGCCGGCAAACTGGGCCTCAGCTGGGGCCGCAGCGGCGGCATGAGTGATATGTTTCCGGAGCGGGAGGCTTTGGCGGTGGATGGTACGGAGAACGTGCTCCGGATTCTGAGCGAGATCGAGGATGAAAAGCTCAGCGAGGCGGAGCTGGTGGAACCGTCCATCTGTACCCAGGGCTGCTTTGGCGGCTGCTTGACGGTGGAGAATCCCTTTACCGCCAAGCTGCATATGCGTCGCCTGACCGACGGTCTTGAGACCCAGCGTCTGCATATGCCTGAGGAGTTGGAAGAACGGGTATCCTGGGACTTTGAGCTGGAGGAGATCAATACGGAGATCGCCGATACCATTGCCCAGGCCCTGCAAATTGAGGCGGCGGCAGAGCGCCTCTATAAGACTCTGCCGAAATTTGACTGTGGAAACTGCGGTGCCCCCTCATGCCGGGCCTTTTCCCGGGATGTGGCGGAAGGCTTTGCCGATGAGGGCGACTGCATTTTCAATATCATCCGAGCCATGCGAGAGGGCCGGAGCCATGAGGAGGAGTCCGACGAGTTCGTTCCGCCGCCCTACCGCAGGCCCCTGCCCTGAGAGAAAGGAGCGTCAATATGACCGTCAAGGAACTCAGCGACAAGCTTGGGCTGACCGTATTTTACATGGAGGAAGAGGATCGGGAGATTGAGGGGGCCTACTGCGGAGACCTTTTGAGCTGGGTCATGGGCCGCTGCCCAGCGGATTCCGTCTGGGTTACGATCATGTCCAATCAGAACGTGGCGGCGGTGGCGGTGCTGTGTGATACGGCCTGCACGGTGCTCTCCGAGGGCGTCCAGCCCGACGCGGAACTGTTGGAGCGGGCGGAGAAGCAGGGCGTTACCCTTCTGGGCAGCGACCTGGATGAATACCAGCTTTGCTGGCGCATCAAAGAGCTGCTTGGATGAAGGTTTATTACGATCTGCATATACACTCCTGCCTTTCTCCCTGTGGTGCCGACGATATGACGCCCAACAATCTGGTCCATATGGCGGCCTTAGCGGGGCTGCAGGTGATTGCGGTGGCGGATCATAACACCACCAAAAATGTTCCTGCCGCCATGGCGGTGGGACAGCAGGCCGGGGTGCTGGTGGTTCCGGCCATGGAACTGACCACCAAGGAGGATATCCATGTACTGTGCCTGCTGCCGTCCCTGGAACAGGCGGAGGCCTTTCGGCAGTATGTGTATGCCCGCCTGCCCCAACGGAAAAACCGGCCCAAGGCCTTCGGCCATCAGTATGTGATGGATGCCCAGGATGAGATTCTGGAGGAGGAGGCTCAGCTGCTCTCCTTTGGTGCGGACATCGGCATCTATGAGGTGAAGGAACTTTTGGAGCAATATGAGGGCCTGGCGGTGCCGGCCCATATCGACCGGGCCAGCTATTCTCTCATCGGCGTGATGGGTCTGGTGGACCCGGAGATGGGGTTTTCGGTCTATGAGACCACCATCGCCTGTGATCGGCAGGCTCTGATGGAGAAATACCATTTTACTGGGGGATTCCTCTCCAATTCCGATGCTCACGATCTGATCGCCATTCAGGACGGGGCCCGGACGCTGGAGATTTCTGCGTTGACGGCCCAAGGCGTCATTGACGCAGTGCGAAATTTAGGAAAATGAGGAAAAAGAAATGCCGAAACGATTTTGGTGGTGGCTGTGGCTGGGCGGCCTGGTGCTGTGGAGCCTGATCCGGTTCCTGTGGCAGACTGCCAGCGGAAACAGCCGATTCCATACCGGTGCCACTGTGGCGATCTGTATTGTCCACGGCGTGGTGCTGGCAGGGATTATCGTGGCCGGCGTAATCGAGCGAAAAAGAAGGAAAGGAGTGGACTGAGTCCCATGTCCATTTTTCGGCGGTTTGTCTCCTACTACAAACCATATAAAAACATCTTTATTATGGATACCATCTGCGCGGTACTGCTCAGCGTCATTGATCTGAGCTTCCCGCTGATCCTCCGGTGGCTGCCGGAGGGATTGTTCTCCGGTTCTGCGGCATCCATTCTGTCGGCCCTCCGGTGGCTGCTGCCGGCGCTGCTGGCCTGGTATATCCTCCGGGCCCTGTGCCAGTTCTATGTGACCTCCTACGGCCACATTATGGGCACCCGGATGGAGACGGATATGCGGCAGGATCTGTTTGACAAATATATGTCCCTGAGCTATTCCTATTACGACCGAAACAACACCGGAGAAATGATGAGCCGGTTGGTCTCTGATTTGTTCGACATTTCGGAACTGGCTCACCATGGCCCGGAAAATCTGCTGCTTTGTTCCCTGAAGATCATCGGCAGCTTTGTGCTGCTGCTGCTCATCAACGTGCCCATGACCTTGTGCCTGCTGGCAGTGACTCTGGTACTGGTGGTATTTACCATTGTGCGTCAGACCAAAATGCAGAAGATTTTTACGGACAATCGGGAGCGCATCGCCGAAGTCAATGCCGGGGTCCAAAATTCTCTGGCAGGCATTCGGGTGGTGAAAACCTTCGCCACGGAGGACGGAGAAAAACAAAACTTCCACAAGGCCAACGGCCGGTATCGGGCTTCCAAAGAGAAGAGCTATATGGCAATGGGCGTGTTCCATGGGGGCAGCAATTTCCTCCAGGGGATGCTCTATGTGGTGATCGTGGTATCCGGGGGCTTTTTTATCGCTAAGGGCTCCCTGGCGGTGGAGGATCTGGCCATCTATGCCCTGTACATCTCCATTTTTATCAGTCCCATTACCCAGCTCATGGATTTTACGGAAATGCTGCAAAAGGGTTACGCCGGATTTAAGCGGTTTCATCAGATCATGGAGCTGGAGCCGGAGATTCGGGAAAAGCCCGACGCCAAGGAACTGGGCGTCGTAAAGGGCGACGTGGAATACCGGGAAGTGTCCTTCTCCTACGACGAAAAGGAGCAGGTGCTTTCCCATTTGAACATTCGAATTCCGGCCGGTAGCACCTGCGCGCTGGTGGGACCCTCCGGCGGTGGAAAGACCACCATCTGCTCCCTGCTGCCCCGATTCTACGATGTGGACGCTGGCAGTATCCTAGTGGACGGGCAGGATGTTCGGGATCTGAAGCTCCGGTCTCTGCGGGAAGCCATCGGCATTGTGCAGCAGGATGTGTATATCTTTGCGGGCACCATCCGGGAAAATATTGCCTACGGCAAAAAAACTGCCACCCAAGAGGAGATCGAAGCCGCTGCGAAAAGCGCCAACATCCACGACTTTATCATGGGCCTGGAGGACGGCTACGACACCTATGTGGGCGAGCGGGGTACCCGGCTTTCCGGGGGACAGAAGCAACGGATCGCCATTGCCCGGGTATTTTTGAAAAATCCCCCCATTCTTATTCTGGACGAAGCCACCTCCGCCTTGGACAACGAATCGGAGAAGCACATCCAGGAGGCCCTGGATCGGCTCAGCGTGGGCCGGACCACCGTGGTCATCGCCCATCGGCTCAGCACCATTCGCGGGGCAGAGAAGATCATCGTTATTGACGAAGGCGGCGTGGTGGAGCAGGGAAATCACCATGAGCTTATGGCTGTAAATGGAATCTATGCCCGGTATTTCAATATGCAGTTTGAGGGCCTGGGAATCCAGGTGGATGCGTAAAGGAGCGTGAAACCGTGGGAAATCAGACCTTTGTGGGCCATACGGTGCGGATCACCGTGGTGAAGGTGGCCTGCTATACCGACCTGGCGGAAAAATACAATCAGGTTCGGCCCGGAGCGCCGGAGGGTGCTGTGGAGCCCTGTAACTTTTTTCGGGAGGGTATGGTGTTTGAGGTGACGCTAAATCCTTTTGAAAACTGTAAACCAGAGGGCTTCTGCGACTGGGCATGGGCGGACATCTGGAAGGATTGCCTGCTGGTCTGCGACCGGGCGGGCTTTGCCCCAGGTGACGATGTGAAAAGTCTCAAGCCCCACTTTACCTGCTGCACCGACGGCCTTCGCCCGGTGACGTTTATGATTGAAGCCATCGCATAACAAGAAACACGCAGTCCGAAGCTAGCGGACTGCGTGTTTTTGAAACAATCGGCCCCATCTGCAAAAGATTGCAGACGGGGCCGATAGATTTTACTGTTCGTCCAGATTCAGCTCATAGGTGCAGAGGTAGAACAGGAAGGAGGTCATCTGATAGCGGCTCAGCCGGGTGGTGTAGTTGGCGAACAATTCACTCAGCTCGCTGTCCTTGGTGGTGATGTTCTCCTGGTCGCACCAGACCATGGCCCGGACGGTTTCCTCGGTAAGTCTGGGGTTCTCCTCAATGTACTGCTGGAGCGCCAGCTCATCCACGGAGGTGTCCACGCCGGCCAGCTGGGCGTAGCGATAAATCAGCAGTGCAGCGGTGCGATAGTCCACACTGTCGTCGTAGTCCGTATGCCGATCCTCCTGCTGGATCAGACCGTTCTCATAGGCCCAGCAGACCGCGTCATAGTAGGGGTAGACGGAGCCGTTGAAATCCTCGTCTTCGTAGCCTTCCGGCAATGCAGCGTTGGAAGTATCCGGCCGCTGAGCGATCCGATAGAGCACGTCCACAAATTCGCCCAGCTCTGCTACAGCTTTGCCACCGAAGGTGTCCTCACTCTCCGGATCCACATAACCGTTCCGGTACATATACAGAACGCTGGCCTGGTTAAAGATGTTGGTGATGTCACTAAACACCACGGTATCCTCCAGGGTTTGGGCCTGGGTGTCTTGGTCGAACACATGGGCATAGTAATTGCTGTTTAGGATGTCTGTGGAGATTTTAAATTTATTGTCCACATACAGTCGATACATATCCAGGGTGCTGTCGCTGACGGACACATTTTCGTTTGTAATGGTCAGGGTTTCCGTAGAAGCATCGAAGCGGAAGTCTTCGGTGATGAAGGACTGGTCAGACAGCACGGCCATATGGATGCCATTGGAGAACACATCGGTGCCGGTGAGCAGTCTGGAATCGTAATCCACACCGAACAGATTCAGCAGGGTGGGAAGAATATCTGCCGTGGAGCAATACTCATCTACGGTGATGTTCTCCCGGAGGCCGGGCACATAGCAGATGAAGGAGTTGCGGTACTTTTCGTAGGTGGTATCCAGCTCTTCTCCTGCCAACTCATTGTACTCCTCCTCGGTGAGACCGTAGGGATAGTGGTCGTTGGTAAGTACGATGCAGGTCTTGTCGGCAATGCCTGCTTCCTCCAGCCGATTCACCAGATATTCCAGGGCGTATTCCAGTTCTAGGTTGCAGGCGATGTAGGCTTTGACCGCATCGGAATAGGGCAGATCCTCCACCTTGTCCCGGTTTTTGGCGCTCATGGCGTTGTCCCAGGTATACTGATAGTGGCCGCTGAAGGTCATGTAATAGGCATGGAAAGGCCCGTCGCTTTCGATGTAATCGTCCACGGAGGCCTCCATCATCTCCAAATCGGAGGAGGGCCAATCCACCTGAATATTCAGGCCGGAGTCCACGGCCTTAAAGGTATAGCCCATGTTGGCGTGGGTGATGTTGCGGTTATAGAAATCGCCGATGTAGTTGTGATAGGCCCAGGTCTGATAGCCTTCTCCCTTGAGGGCATTGCCCAGACAGAAGGGCAGGTAGTTACTGGCTGCCACATCAAAGCTGGAGGAGGTCTTGGTCCGGGACATGTCCGGATAGAGGCCCATACACATGGTATACTCTCCGTTGGTGGTGACGGACTGGAAGGTACCGTAGTAGTTTTCAAAAATAATGCCGGTGTGGGTCATTTCGTAGAGCGTGGGGGTCAATTCCTCACTGATGAAATAGGGGCAGAAGGATTCTGCGCAGATAGTAATGAGGTTGTAATCCTCCAACAGCCCTGTATAGTCATTTTTCCGAGTGGGAACCGCAGTGGAGAAGTATTCGTCCAGGCTTTTGAGCGTCTCATCCTCTGTGGTGGCGGCCAATGCCTCAAAGTCCAGGTCCTCAATTACGTTGTATTCCCGGTCGGAGTAAGACTGGGGAGAGACGGTAGTTCCAAGAGAGACATCGTTGAGGTCGGTTTCGGCCTCGCCTACGCCCAGAATCATGTACCGCAGCTCTTGTTCAGTGGTGGCCAGCATGCCGATGTTTTTGTAGCTGGTGTCGGTGGAGGTGTTCACATTGGTGAAGATCTCATAAACCGAGAAAGTCTCTCCCCTTCCACTGTACATAATCGTAAAGGCAAGGCAGAACATAACACTCAAAAAGCCCAGGGTGGCAAGATTCTGCCGCCAGCGGAGCCGATAACGGGGTGCTTTGCGGAACACCAAGGTCAGAATCATGACCACCAGAGGAACCAACAGCAGCAAAATGGAAATGATGTTTTGGCTGATGCCGTAGAGGATCTGGCGGCCAAAATTGGTGACGACGCCTTCCCCCATCTGGACTAGGCTGATGGGCATGAAGTTGCCGAAAATGGCGTGATAGACCAGCTGAACCTCGGCAAATAGCACCTGGGCTGCCACCAGCAGGACGGCCATGATCCTTCCTGGGATTTTGGGAAGGGAGGAAGAGATCAGCGAGAACACGCAGCCGGCAATGGCGGCAAACAGAATCGGATAGAGGATCCGGCTGTCAATACTTTTGTAGATGCAGAAATGCAGACACATTTCCGTGTAGATGCTGGCAAAGCAGAAAGTCAGCAGACTTCCACGCCATTCCCGCCAAAGGGTTCTGCGTAGGACGGGACCGGTGAGCGGCATGACGCTTTTCTTGGTCTGCTTCTCATCCGTCTGTGTTTCCGCTGCTTCGGCTGCTGTGGACTCTGACGCCGGACTCTCTGTGACCGGGTCTGCTTCCGCTGCGGAAGCGTCTCCGACTTCGTCGGAGACAAGCGGCACTGTCGCCTCTTTTTCCTCTGCTGGATCCGGTTTTTCCGGCAGCAGTGTGTTGTGCTTGGACATAGGGAACTCCTTTCCTGACGATCAGGGGTCGTTTTTTGTTGAATTGTCGGTAAAATCCAAGTAAATGCACGGCATATCATACATCAGTTCTTTGTAAAATGCAACTGTGGCAGCAAAAAATTAATAAAAGGTTAACAGGAACAAACCACCCGCGCCGGTTATTTCGGCGCGGGTGGTGAAAACACAGGGTCAAGTACTTCGCTTTGTGGAGGGGCTGGGGGAAGGCGTTACGCGGGAACTTGTTTTTGGAGTTGGTTCCGGATCTTCGTTTTCCTCATCCTCCTGGTCCGCAACCTCCTCGTCCTTTTCGTCGGTGTCAAAGTCGGAAGCGTCCTGGGTCTCAGCGATGGGGAAACCATATTCAGTGCCGGCGTAAATGGTACCCTGCAGAAACTCGATGTTTTCATCCAAGTCCAGGCTAATTACGCTCATGCCGTCAATGGTGGCGCCGGAATAGGTGCCGGCGGCTGGAATTTGCTGGGATACAATATCATAATTCAAATATGCGCCGATGTTGGCTGCATAGGAAAGAACTTCGGTTTTTGTCAAGTCCGTAGTGATCTGGGGCAGAATGACTTGGGCCAGAGAAACCAGCGTAGAGGGGGAAGCGCTCATAGCGCCGTTGATGATCTGGCTGATAATGGTCCGCTGCCGAGCAGTGCGTTCATAATCGTTGCCGGTATAGCGGTTCCGGGCATAGCAGAGGGCTTGCTTACCATTAAGCAACTGCCAACCGGAATTCCATATATAATCCTCGCTCCACTCTTCCCCCATCAGATCGTTCATGGACCAGATATAGTCGTTGGTGATCTCTTGCTCTTCCTCGGTCACATTGATCCAAACACCGCCGAGGACGTCAACGACATCCATGAAGGAGAAGAAATCCACCGCCACATATCGGTCTACATGGACTTTAAAGTTTTCCTCCAGGGTTTCTTCCAGTAGCGCAGGACCGCCGTAGGCAAAGGCGTGATTTAGACGGGTGTTGCCATAGTCGGGGATATGCACATAGCAATCCCGGAGAAAGCTGGTAAGGTAGATGGTCTCAGTCTTTTGGTTGATGGACACCAGAATCATTGCGTCAGAGCGGCCCACACTGCCGGATTCACGGGTATCGGAACCAATCAGCAAGATATTGTAGACATCCTCGGAGATGGGGACTTCGTAAGTGGAGTCATCAGAAGTTATATCTTCCAGATGCTCGTCCCATTGGGCCAGCTCTTCCGGCGTTGCTTCCAGACTGGAGGCTGCTTCGGCCTCATCCAAAGCGGCCAGTTTGGAGTTGATGGGACTTTCCTCCGGCAGTTCCTCTCCAGCGGCAACTTTGGTAAAATAGTCGCTATCTGCGGACTGATAGTTGATGAGGTTCAGGAGATAGTTGACGAACAATGCGCCCGCCGCCATAATGACCACCAGCGTGCATACAGCGCTGAGTACAATGATCTTACGGCTGGACATGCCCCGGAAGAAGGCTGCAATTTTGGACCGCGTTGTGGAGACATCCTCCTCGGATTGAGCCGGCTCATCTTCCGTCTGGTTTTCCCAATAATCCTCGTCCTCTCCATCATCTTGAAAGGAGAGGTCATCCAGCTCTGACAGGTCAACCTCCTCGGATGCATCGGGAACTTCTTCGTCTGGAACAATGGCGTCATGCTGGTCGGAGGAAGCGGAAAAATCATTTTTTTTCGAGTGAGAGTTTCCAAATAATTTCATATCATCATTCCTACTGTTGCAAAATTTGAAATGAACTAAACTATTATAGAAGAATAACCCAGAAAAGTCAACGAAAATGCGGAAAAACCATGATTTTATGAATGTAAAAGTTTGCTAATTTTCTCTGTCAATTCCAACATGTGCCGCGGAATGTCGATATGCTGGGGACAATGCTGTGCGCATTGACCGCAGCCTACGCAGGACTTTGGCTGCCGATCTCCGGGCGCTTCCAGAATGGGATCCAGCGCGGCCTTAGAGGCGGAGAGCAGATACTCATTATAAGCCTTAAGAAAAACCGGAATATTCAGCTCCATGGGACAGCCGGAGCAATAACCACAGCCGGTGCAGGGAATGGTAAACTGCTTCCGGAACAGGGCGGTGGCATGGTCCAACGCCTGACGTTCTGACGCGGTCAGGGGCTCCACCCGAGAGAGGGTGTCGAGATTATCCTGAAGTTGTTCCAGGGAACTCATGCCGCTGAGAATCACCTGGATGTTTGGCAGCTCGGACAAAAAACGCAGGGCCCAGGAGGCGATGGATCGATCCGGCCTGGCTTCCAGCAAAATGGCGTCCGTCTCGGGACTCAAAGAGGAAAGCCGTCCACCCCGAACCGGCTCCATCACCATGATGGGAATATTCCGCTGGGTAAGGATCTCGTATTGCGTCTTGGCGTTCTGAAACTCCCAGTCAAAATAGTTGAGCTGGATCTGTGCGAAATCCCAGGACCGAAGGTCGGCGAAACGGCGAAGGGTCTCCGGTGTGCCATGGGAGGAAAAGCCCAGATAACGAATCTTTCCCTGACGCTGCATCTCCTCCAGAAAGGGGATCACCCCCAGCTTCTCGTCCAGGAATACATCAATGGTATCCTCGCTGACGTTGTGGCAGAGGTAAAAGTCAAAGTGATCCACGCCGCAGCGGTCCAGCTCCTCCTGAAAGATCCGGGGTGCATCTTCCGGATGATGCAGCAGCCAGGGGGGCATTTTGTCCGCCAGAAAGTAACTGTCTCTGGGATACTTGGAAAGAGCGCGACATAAAAACCGCTCCGAAGCGCCACCGCCATAGACGTAGGCGGTGTCAAAATAGTTGACACCGCGTTGAAAGCAAAGATCAATGATGGCTTGGGCTTTTTCTTCGTCGATTTGGGTGCAGTCCCCGCCTAAATTGGGCAGCCGCATACAGCCCATACCCAGCAGCGAGGTGGAAAGGCCGGTGTTTCGATAGGTGCGATAACGCATGGAACCCCTCCGCTCTCATACAATGAAATGTTCTGCATCGAACACCGCAGCATCTGGGACACAGAGGCTGGATAAAGCTGATGCAGTCCGTCAAAATTATATCATAGTATTGCGCGAAAGGCTTGCAATGTCAAGAACAAAACAGTGTCAATTGTTGCAGAAGCGTATCAAAACAGGGGGATTTGCAATAAAATGCCCAAAGAATGCCCTATTGCTCCAAAATCAACCGGTACAGCTCTGCCGGGGAATGAGCAATGGCGATGGCGCCTGCCTGACACATTTCCGCAGTATTTCCATATCCCCAACTGACGCCAATGGTGGCGATGCCATGGGCTGCGGCCCCTTCCACATCATAGATCGTATCGCCCACCATCAGGGCTGCCTGATCCTCAGGCAGCGCAGACAGCAGATGCCGAATGACGGATTCTTTGGAGTCTCGGGTGCCGTCCATGGTGGCCCCGCAAATGCGAATAAAATAGCGGTCCAGCTGGAATTTTTTTAAGATCTCCACTGCGGTTTCCTCAGGCTTGGAGGTAGCCACATATAGGGGGAAACCGGCTTGGGTTAGTTGTTCCAACAGGGGGTGGATGCCGGAATAGGGGGTGTTTTCAAATTTGCCCACGGTTAAGTAGCGACTGCGGAATACGGCGACAGCCTCCTCCACCCGATCCTCCGGTACACCGAATCGCGGAAAGCTCTCCCGCAGAGGTGGCCCCACAAAAGCCCGAAGGGCTTGCCGGTCGTCGGCGGCAATGCCAAAATGCCTTAGCGCCAGTTGAGCACAGTTGATGATGCCTTCCCCGGAGTCAGTCAGAGTTCCGTCCAGATCAAAAAATATGGCAAGCTGTGACAAGTTCATCCATCCTTTTTGCATAGTAGCTCTATTGTACTTCGTTTCGACGGTGGAAGCAAGGCCGGAATTGTAAGGGGGTCTCAACATGTATGATATGTTTGGAATGTTAGAAAATTAGAAAATTAAAAAAATCCTGAATTTTCGTAAAACTGTTGAAAAAATCGAATTATTTGCTTGAATTTTACGATGGATTGGTTTACAATGGATCTGGAACTTTACAGGGATGAAGCTTCTCGGAAAGGGTAATACTATGTTAAACATCGTGTTGGTTTGCCCGGAGATCCATCAAAACACGGGTAATATCGCCCGGACCTGCGCGGCCACCGGAGCCAGGCTCCATCTGGTTCGACCTCTGGGGTTTGAGATTACGGATAAGGCCCTGCGGCGCGCGGGACTGGATTACTGGTATATGCTGGATGTGGTGCTCTACGACGATCTGGAGTCCTTCCTGCGGCAAAACGCGGGAGCCTCCATGTGGTTTTTGTCCACCAAAGCGCCCAGAGCCTATACGGAAGCGTCGTATCATGACGGGGATTTTTTGCTGTTTGGGCCGGAGTCCCGGGGGTTACCGGAATCCCTGCTGGAGCAGCATCGGGATCGCTGTCTGAAGATCCCCATGTTGGCGGAGGCCCGAAGCCTGAACCTGTCCAATTCGGCAGCCATTGTGGCCTATGAGGCCCTGCGGCAGATGGGGTTTCCCGGTATGCGAAGCTATGGAAAGATGAAAGAGCAGACCTAGCGCCTGTATATTTTTATTCGGTATTTTCAAGGAGGTCTCGATATGAATTATCAGAAAAAAACCATTCTGGATGTGGATCTCAAAGGGAAAAAGGTCCTCATGCGCTGCGATTTTAACGTTCCTACGGATGATGCGGGCATGATCACCGACGACAGCCGGATCCGGAAAACGCTGCCCACCATCCAGGCTCTTCTGGAACAGGAAGCGGCAGTGATTCTGTGCTCTCACAAGGGCCGCCCCAAGAACGGCTACGAGGAGAAGTACTCTCTGAAGGTGGTCAAGAACCGGTTGGAGGAACTGCTGCACATGCCGGTGGAGTTGGCCTCTGATGTGGTAGGGCCGGAGGCCCAGGAAAAGGCCAAGGCCCTGCAGCCCGGTCAGATCCTGCTGCTGGAGAACGTCCGCTTTATGAAGGGCGAGACCAAAAATGACATGGAGCTTGCGAAGCAGTATGCAGCCCTGGCGGAAGTGTTCGTAAACGACGCCTTTGGCTCCTGCCATCGGGCCCATTCTTCCACGGTGGGGGTGGCGTCCTTCCTGCCTGCCTACAGCGGCCTGCTGGTCAAGAAGGAGCTGGATGTTATGGGCAAGGCCCTGTCTGATCCCAACCGTCCCCTGGTGCTGATTATGGGTGGCAGCAAGGTTTCCGATAAGATCGGCGTCATCGACCATATGCTGACTCTGGCAGACGACATTGTCATCGGCGGCGGCATGAGCTACACCTTTACTGCTGCAAGAGGCGGTAAAATCGGTACCTCCCTGTGTGAAAAAGAGTCCTTTGCCTATTGCCTGGACCTACTGAAAAAAGCGGAGGAAAAAGGCGTACGGATCCATCTGCCGGCGGATGTGGTGGCTGCGGATCACTTTGCTGCGGATGCACAGCCTGTGGTTTACGCCGAGGGAGAGATCCCCGACCATATGATGGGTTTGGATATTGGACCCAAAACCCGAGAGATCTATGCAGAGATTGTCAAGAAGGCCGGTACCGTGATCTGGAATGGCCCTATGGGCGTGTTTGAATTCCCTGCCTTTGCGGCTGGAACGGAAGCAGTGGCCAAGGCCATGGCGGAGAGCAACGCCGTGACCATCATCGGCGGCGGTGATTCTGCAGCTGCTGTGGAACAGATGGGCTATGCGGATCGGATCACCCATGTGTCTACCGGCGGAGGAGCCTCTCTGGAATTCTTTGCGGGAGAAGAGCTGCCCGGCGTGGTGGCGCTGCTGGATGCCTGAACGGAAGGAGCATTTTCATGAATCATAAATACAGGAAAACGGTCATTGCGGCCAACTGGAAGATGAACAAGACCCCTACAGAGACCCGGGCCTTCGGCGTGGAACTGCGTCGGATCCTGCCTCGGGGACGGTGGTGTGAGATCGTGCTGTGTATGCCCGCCATTTGCATTCCTGCCGGGGTCAAGGCTATGCGGGACACCCGAGTGAACATCGGTGCGGAGAATATGCACTGGGAGACCTTCGGCGCTTATACCGGCGAGCTCAGCGCGCCCATGCTGGTGGATGCGGGGGTCAAATATGTGATCTTGGGCCACAGTGAACGCCGGGCCATGGGCGAAACAGATGAGCAAATCGGCAAAAAGCTGGTTTCCGCCCTGGAGGCCGGATTGATTCCGATTCTCTGTGTAGGCGAGAGCCTGGAGCAGCGCAAAAAGGGCGTGACCTTTGAGCATATCACCATGCAGCTGAAACTGGCGGTGGCCGGGGTACAGCCGGAACAGCTCCGGCGTATTGTGGTGGCCTATGAGCCCATCTGGGCCATCGGCACGGGCCTTACCGCCACCCCCGAGGAGGCCGAGGAGGTTTGCCAGCATATCCGGACGGTGATCCGGAAGCTGTCCTCCGCCAAAACGGCCCGGGCTACATCCATTCTCTACGGCGGTTCCATGAACGATGAAAATGCGGCTATGCTGCTGGCCCAGCCGGACATTGACGGCGGCCTCATTGGCGGCGCGTCCCTGGACCCGGAGAAGTTCGTGCGCATCATCAATGCGGCCAATCAGGACACGGTCTGATTGGCCCCAACATATAGGAGGAGTTTCCATGAAACAGTATCTTGAAATTCTCGATGTCCATGCCCGCCAGATTCTGGACTCCCGGGGAAATCCCACGGTGGAAGCGGAAGTCTATCTGGATGGCGGTATTGTTGGCCGTGCTGCGGTGCCCTCCGGTGCATCCACCGGCGTCTATGAGGCCTGCGAGCTCCGGGACGGCGGAGAGGCCTATGGCGGCAAAGCGGTGACCCGGGCGGTGACCAATGTCAACACCGAGATTGCCGATGCCATCATCGGCATGAACGCCTTGAACCAGACGGAGATCGACCAGACCATGATCGAGCTGGACGGCACACCCAATAAAGCCCGGCTGGGGGCCAACGCCATTCTGGCGGTGTCCATGGCGGTGGCAAGAGCCGCTTCTGAGGCGCTCTGCATTCCGCTGTACCGCTATATCGGCGGTATCAACGCCAAAACCCTGCCGGTGCCCATGATGAATATTCTCAACGGTGGCGCCCATGCTACCAATAACGTGGACATTCAGGAATTTATGGTTATGCCCGTGGGGGCCAAGAGCTGGTCCGAAGCCCTTCAGATGTGCGCCGAGGTGTTCCATAAGCTCAAGACGGTGCTCAAAGATATGGGTGCGCCTGCTGCCGGCGTGGGCGATGAAGGCGGCTATGCCCCCAACCTGGCCAAGGATGAGGACGCTCTTGCGGCCATTGTCAAGGCCGTGGAGGCCTGCGGCTACAAGCCCTACGAGGATTTCATGATCGCCATTGACGGCGCTGTTTCTGACTGGTACAACGAGGAGACGGGCTGCTATGATCTGCCCAAGGCCAAAAAGACCATGACCCGGGAGGAAATGGTGGCCATGTACAAGGACTTCGTGGAGAAGTATCCCATCATCTCCATTGAGGACGGCATGGGCGAAAACGACTGGGAGGGCTGGAAGATGCTCACCGACGCCCTGGGCGACAAGGTACAGCTGGTGGGCGACGACCTGTTCGTCACCAATGTGGAGCGGGTCAAAAAGGGCATTGCCCTGGGCGTATGCAACAGCGTGCTCATCAAGGTCAACCAGATCGGCACCCTGACGGAGACCCTGGACACCATCCAGCGGGCCAACCGTGCCGGCTACACCGCTGTGGTTTCCCACCGCTCCGGTGAGACGGAGGATACCACCATTGCTGACCTGGTGGTGGCTACCAATGCCGGACAGATCAAGACCGGTGCACCTTCCCGGACCGACCGGGTGGCAAAATACAATCAGCTCCTGCGGATCGAGGAGGAGCTGGAGGATTCCGCTCAGTATCTGGGCCGGGAAGCCTTCTTTAACCTGGACAAGGGCTGATTCATATCGTTTGCAAATCCCTGCTTCCGTCTGTCGGAAGCAGGGATTTTTTCTGTCCGGAAGGGGCGTTTCTATCTCATTTTATGTGAAAAGTGCTCATCTTCCCCAAAGCCATTTACATTTATTTCGCTGCCGTTTAGACTGAATCTATACTCGGATCGTATTTCCGATTGGATAAGGAGGCTGTATGATGAAACCTTTGACAAGCGAGCAGATGGTGGGCATCTGGGAGGATCAGCGGGAGCTGAAAAACCTGATGGGAAAAATCTGTTACACCTTTTTGCTGAAAAAAGAAAAGGAAATGACGGATTCCTTCTGGAGCCGGCGCCCGGATATCTGCCTAGGAACCAACGACGGTTATTATGACGGTGCAAAAGCCGTGCGGGGCTACTATGATGCCATTCACCAGCACACGGTGGAGGCTACCGCGTTTTTAAAGCGTGCGTTCCCGGATCGCATGGGGGCGCTTTCCGAAGAGGAGCAGTTCGGCGCAGGATCTATGGACGTCAAACCCATGGATACCGCCGTCATTGAAATCGCTGGAGACGGCAAAACCGCCAAAGGCATCTGGTATTCCCGTGGAACCTACAATGATCTGACGCCCCAGGGACCGCTATCGTTCTGGTCTTTGGGCGTGTTTGCCTGTGATTTCGTGCGGGAGGACGGACAGTGGAAGGTCTGGCACATGCTGCATTTGACCGACATCGAAGTGCCCGGCGGACGCAGCTGGGGAGATCCTGCGCCGGAGCCCTATCCGGATCTGCCGGAATTTGCAGGAGCGCAGCCCTTTACGCCCCCTGCGCCCAATCGTCCCTGCAAGCTGCGGGAGACCTACTATCCGGGTCGGCCCTTTGCGCCGCTGCCGGATCTGCCGGTGCCCTATGAGACCTTTGCTGAGACATTCTCCTATGGCTGCGAAAAGGAGGCCTGAAAATGAATTACTATGAGGAAAAACAGTTTACCGATGACGAGTTGATTGTCCGCATCATGGACAAAGAGGAGATTAAAAAGCTCATGGCCCGCCGTGCATTTTACTATGCCAACAATCGCCGCCGGGAGGAATTGGAGGACCTCTGGGTCAAGACGCCGGAATATAAGGCCACGGCCTCCTATGGCCGGAACTGGGGCTACTATGTGGGCATGGAGTCCATTGCCCGGTACTATGTGGTGGAGCATACCAAGAAGCAGTATGCGGCGCTGGAAGCGATCCACGCGGCAAATCCCGCGGTGGAGGTCAACAACCTGAATCTGGGCTATGGCTGTACCTCCTTCCATACAGTCACCACCCCCATGCTCTACATCGCCGGCGATGGAAAAACAGCCCGGGGCCTCTGGTATGTGCCTGGACAGGAGACCGAGATGCAGCCGGATGGTACTGCCAAGGCCTACTGGACCATGGACAACATGTCCGCGGACTTCGTCAAGGAAAACGGACAGTGGAAGATCTGGCATCTGGTGGTGTGCAGCGACTTCTTTGTGGAGGCTGGAACGGACTTCAAGACAGGTACACTGGAGCCCCTGACGGGGCCGGATCCCTTCCGGGAGGAATTTGGCACGCCGGACATTCCCATGACTGTCCACAATCCCCGGTACAATCTTTCCGACAACTATCCCCCTATGCCGCTGCCCTATGATACCTATACCATTCAGGGCAGCCTGGCTCCAGAGGGACACCCCGACTACAAATCCTATTGCAAGGAGGCGGCGAAGCGATGAAAACACATCTGAGCCTGCATCAACGGATCCACAATGCCGACGGCAGCCAGCAGGTGGAAAATCTCAAGGCCATCCACGCCTATACCCATGCCAGAAACTGGCCCGTGGAGGAGTGGAGCAACATCTGGGACCTGTCCGACGACTGTTCCTGGGCCCATGGCTTTGGCCGGTGGAGAGGCGGTTACAAGGTCTATCTCAACTCTGTGACAGAGTGGGATATTCCCACTTTCACCAACTATATGAAACTGTATAAGCTCTATCCCGATGTGATGGGGATGGACCCAAGACCCCTCAACTTCTCACCGGTGCATAATCTTTCCAGCGATATCATCGAGGTGGCGGACGATGGAAAGTCTGCCCGCGGGGCGTTTCTGACCCCCGGCAATATCTATGAATATCTGAAACCCCAGCAGCGTCGTCGGGCCATCTTTATGTGGGAACGGTATGGGGCCGACTTTGTTTGCGACGAGGATGGCCACTGGAAGTATCTCCATGAGCATGTATGCCCGGATTTTCAGGGCAACTACGACGATGTGAACTGGGGCCTGGAGGCCTATCTCTGTGCAACGGATCCATCCCACCGCAATTCCGCAGCACCGCCTCCCGATGCAGATGCCGCAGGGCCAGGTCCTAACAGCGTCAACAGTCCTCCGGCGGAAGCTGCCGGTGGTCCCGGCGGTCCTGGTGGTCCTGGAGGACCTGCTCCGGATGGACCTCCGCCGGAAGGGGCAGGAGGACGAGATATGATGCTGGATGACCCCGGTCCCCTCCATCGGGAGTACGAATTCCTGATGCCCATCCAGAACACCTGTCCCTGGCCGGAGCCCTACAAGACGCTGGATAACGATAACACCTATACGCCGTTTTTGGGAAAGGATCATCTGTAACAACATCTGAAACAAGGAGAAAGGAGCGATTGTTATGACCCGAAGATCCATTTTCAGCATCCTGCTGGCATTGACCATGCTTCTGGGGCTGATGGCGGGCTGTGGCACGCCGAAGGACTCTGCGGCTAGTCCCGACAGTGATACAACGACCTCCCAGGCAGGGGCTGCTACGCCGGAAGAAACACAGCCTCCGGAAGAGCAACCGACGGAACCAGAAACGCCTGAAGCCTCGGCGGAAGATCCGGCCTCTGTGGTGGAGGCGTCTGCGCCAGAACAGGTACCGGTGGAGCTTCCGCTGACGGAGGAACCTGTGACCTATTCCATATGGTACAGTGAGCCCTTTACGGACTATGTGGATAATCCGGCGGAAGATGTGGCCATATTCCGGCTATTGGCGGAACGGACCAACGTCCATCTGGAGTTCTCTCTTACCACGGTGGAGACAGCCAGTGAAAAATTCCAGCTGCTTTTTGCAGCGGAAGATCTGCCTGACATCATAACAGATGCCATGCAGTATTATACGGGCAGCATCGACGATGCGGTCCATGAGGACGCTTTCCTCTATGAGTATTCCGGTGACCTAGACAGCATGCCCAACTATAGCGCTGTGCTGGATCAATATGTGGAGGCGAAGAAAACCATCACCAGTTCCGACACCGGCGCCATGGTGTCCTTCCCGGAGATTTACAAGGACGTGGGCGACGTCAGCGGCTATATGATCCGGAAGGACTTCCTGGAGGCCTCGGGACTGGAGGTCCCCGCCACCTATGACGAATTGCATACGCTTTTGACCATGATCTACAATCAGACCGGCGCCACCATGGAACTGGCAGCCTCTGGCGGCGACGGGGTGCTGGGTGCTGGTTTCGGCATCAATGTCAGCCTGGACAATAACGATTTGTCTGGCTGGTATGTGGAGGACGGCCAGGTAAAGATGGGCATTTTGGAGGACGCCTTTGTGGACTATCTCACCATGGTAACCCAGTGGTACCAGGAGAAGATCATCTATGCGGACTTTGTGAACACGGATCGGGGTTCGCTGGATCAGCTGTTTTCCGGGCAGTTCTCTGTCACAGTAAAGCCGCCGGAAATTGTGGAGGTGGCCAATCAGGTCATCGGAACGGAAATGGTGGCCATGCCCATGCCCCGGCAAAATGCGGACGACGAGCTACACGTCTGTGGGACGGCCGGTTCCTGCCTAATGGATCCCTATGCCTGGAGCATCAACGCCAGCGTGGACGATCCCAGCCTGATCCTTCAGCTCATCGACTATATGTTCTCCGAGGAGGGCTTCTACCTCATCAATTACGGCGAGGAGGGTGTTTCCTATACCATGGAGAACGGCGAACCCCAGTTCACCGATCTGGTGGTGGCTAATCCAGATGGATTGGATTATGCCCATGCGGCGTATCTGTTTGCCACATCCAACCGTAGTCGCCTGCCCTTCCTTTCGGACTATGCCCGCTGCTTTGCCGAGTATACTGAAGCCCAGTGGGATGCAGTGGAGGTATATTCCAATGACTGCGACCACGCCAATGATTACCCCAACGGCGCCATCATGAACACGGAGCAGACCACCGAATATAACACGGTGGCGGCGGATATCTGCACCTATATTTCCGAAAATGTGCTCCAGTTCATCTATGGTCAGAAGGACCTGGGCGAGTGGGACAGCTTTGTGGATACCCTGTACGACATGGGCATTGAAACGGCTATCGCCGCCAAGCAGGAAGCTTATGACGACTATCTGGCGGCCTGAGGGATTTGCCTAAGAGGCATTGGCTCTCAGTGACTCCCAAAATGGTCCCGGCCTTTGAACCATTCAAAGGCCGGGACCGCGCTCTATTCAGTACGGTTGCAGATTGTGAAAACGCCAATTAGATCTGGCTGGCAGCGGCATAGGCCGCTCGGGTACACTGGTAGACCCGGCCCGGCTCGTTGCAGTCTCCAATCAGGAAGAACTGGGGGGCACAGTCGGCAAATTGCAGACCGGCGTCCGTCTCTCCCGCCACGCCGCCGCAGACCACCACGCTGTCGCATTCCAGGGTATAGGTGCCATCCTCCGGATAGGCAGTGGGCTTGCGGTTTCCGCCAGGCATGGGCATCATGGGCATCCCCGGCATTCCGGGCATAGGCTTGGGTGGGGCCGGCGTCTTTACAGTGAAGGTGACAGCGTGGGGGGTAACTGCTGTGGTGGTGGCGTTCACCGCATAGCGGAAGTTGTCGGCTTCGGAATAATAGGTCTGCAAAGCGGAGATGTAATGAATCTGGTTGGCATCGGAGGCCAACTGCTTCTGGCGGCTCAGAACGGTGACGTTGTGGCCGTGATCGCAGAGATACAGGGCTGTTTCCACGCCGGTTTCACTTCCGCCCACTACCACCACGTTTTTGCCCAGCTGGGCTTCATGGCCGAATACGTCGATGGGATTCCAGATTTCCGGGCCATTGTCGCCGGGGATGCCGGGCTTCTTCGGAACCGCGCCGGTGGCAGCGATCACCGCATCGAAGTTTTGGGCGGAGATCTCCTCCGGGGTGGGGGCTGTGTTCAGTTGTACCGTGACGCCCTGCTTATGGAGCTGATAGATCAGCCAGTCCTTGTATTTTTTGAGGGGCCATTTGAAATCCGCATAATCCGCGTGGATCAGCTGTCCGCCTAGCACATTTTTCTTTTCAAACAGCGTCACTTGATGACCTCTCTGCCGTGCCACCAGGGCTGCTCGCATGCCTGCCGGTCCGCCGCCAATGACGGCCACCTTTTTTACCGTCTTGGCAGGAGGTGCCAGAAGATCCTTTCTGCCGTAGAGTCCCAGCTCCGGATTGACGGAACAGAAGCTGAACCAGGGACCTTCAAAGTTGATGCCGTGACAGTTATTGCAGCGGATGCAGGGGGTGATGTCGTCGGCCCGCCCTTCCACGATCTTGTCATAATAGTCAAAGTCGCAGATAAAGCTGCGGCACATGGCTGCCATATCCAGCTTGCCCTCGGCAATCCACTTTTCCAGCAGATCCGGGTCCTGATAGCCGCCGTTGGGGGCTGTGATGACCTGGATCCCGGCCTTTTTGATGGCTTCCGAGTACCGGAGGGTGATGGGAGCTTCCTCCACGGAGTTAAGGCCCGTGGTGTGGGCCAGATCTCCGTTGACGGCCCGAATGTGGACGATGTCCACATAGCCTTCGCAGCGCCGGAGCAGCTCGATGGTATCGTCAATGGTGTAGCCGCCTTGGATCCCTTCCTCGCCGGAGAACTGGAGTTCCACCAGGAACCGTTTGCCGCAGGCTGCCTTGATGGCCTGGGCCAGCTCCAGAATCAGACGGCAGCGGTTTTCCAGACTGCCGCCGTATTCATCGGTACGGCGATTGACCAGCGGTGAAAAGGCGTTGGCAAAAATGGAGGCCTGATAGCTGGCATAGATATTTACGCCGTCATAGCCCAGGTCTTGATAGAGTTTACAGGTGGCCACCCAATCCGCGATCATTTTTTTGATCTCGTCCTTGGTGATCTCCCGTCCCATGGCCATGCCCATGGGAGCACCCAGCTTGCCCATCAGCTCCGGCGTGACCTCGCTGATGTTTACTCCGGCCGGCTGAAGCCGCTGAATATTGATGAAGGCCTTGGAACCGTAATAATGAATCATGTTGGCGATCTGTGCCATGGCGTTGAATGTGGCGGGATTTTCAATGTCCCACATGGTCATGTGGGCGCTGTCGCCCTTCATCTTCCGGCGATCCTGCAGCTTGCTCATGCCCTTGACTGTCACCACGGCGGCTCCGTTTTTGGCCAGTCCCGCATAATAGCGAATCACGTTTTCGCTGGGGAATTCCTCCTGGGCCTGCATAAAGTGGGGCAGTCCCTTGGTGCCGTAGAGCCGATTG
>CASEPH010000219.1 GCA_949289625.1 uncultured Clostridia bacterium
AGGGAGCCATGAGCAAAACACAAAAAATTCAGTAATGGCAATGGTTTCCGGTCATGGCTCAATCCGGAAATCACTCCTATATTGTAGAAAGCGGGGCCCCTTTCTGGTAAAATTGACTTGGAAACAAACTCAACCGGAAAGGGGCTGGCCGCGATCTACCGACAGGAAATCATTCAGGACGTGACGCTGTTCACATCCCAAAGCGCCGCAACATTTTACGATAAGATCTTCAGCAGCCTGAACTTCACACTGCCCGCGGCGGCGACCGGGCGGCGGGGCTTCCCGAAAGAGGCCATGGTCTGCGCCTTCATCGTCATGAAATGTGAAGGCTTCTCACAGATCACCGATTTGTCCGACTATCTGGACAACAACAGGCTCATCGCCCATTACTGCGGCTTTAATATCATGGAACCCCTGCCGTCCTACTGGACGTATGACCGGTTCCTGAAAAAACTGGGCAACGGGGCGCTGAAGGAGATCATGGCTGACTTGGTACGGCAGCTGTATGAGCTGGGGGTATTGGACGCTTCCTTTATTGGCCTGGACTCCACCCCCGTGATGGCAAACACCAGGCAGAACAATCCAAAGTCCTTTGTCAAGAATAAATTCTGCAAAGATAACCACCCCAAAAGTGACCCCGACTGCGCCCTGGGCGTTCACTCCGCCTCCAACCAGCACAACGAGCGACGCTTCGAGTTTTACTGGGGATACAAGAGCCACGTGCTGGTGGATTGTATCTCCGGCCTGCCCCTGTATGAACTGACTACGCCCGCTAACATGATGGATTCCACAGTGACCGCCGACATTCTCGCCGCAGCTAACCAGATTATCCCTTTGCGGGAGTGTTCCTTCCTTGCTGACAAGGGCTATGATGTGAAAAGCGTCTACAACACCGTGAAGTCGGTCTACGCCGGGGAAGCCTTTATTCCGCTCAAAAAGCGCATGCCCAAAAGCGGCAAATCACTTTCTGTGGGCAACCCAATCTGTGACGCTGGCCTCTCCATGCACAAGGATGGAAAAACAACAGACAACGGGCGCACCCGCCAGAAATTCTGCTGTCCCTTCCGGCAGTCCAAGAACGGCGCTTGTCCCTGTAACCACAAAAACTGGAACAATGGCAGGAAGAACAGGGGCTGTACCAAATACAGAACCATCCCCTCGGACTACAGGCTTTCCATTGACCGCAGCTGTCTTTATTTCAAGAGAACCTATGCCCTGCGTACCGAGTGCGAGCGATACAATTCCCGCTTCAAGGCTTCTGGCCAGGAGCGGCTGTGGGTGCGCAACGGTGTCAGCGCGGCCAATCTCAATACCCTGGCCCATATCTCCGCTCTGGCCGTTGCTTTGGCCGCTGTCTTGTCCGGTTCTCACTCCTACCGCGCACTCAAATCCCTCAGGCATTCCGCTTAACGGATATGATCCATATCCTTTTTCAGCGCGGTGTCCCACTGCGCCTGGGTCTTGCGCGCTTTTTCCTTCCTGCTTCGCGATCCTGCCTGGTTGGTTCCTTTGGCCTCCTCTTTTGATCCGTGTTTTGCTCATCACTATATCATATTAAACGCTTTTTTCGGATGCTGTCAAGCTGAGAATACCACAGATGCAGTTGATGCGGTTGGAAAAATCATCACGGAGGGCTACCATGAAGCGAAAGAAGATCAACCCCAACAGAGTCCCGGTCGGTCCTGGGGACTATGATCTTGAGCAAATCAAGGAGCAGGCCACCAGCGGCATGGTCCTGCAGGAATGGGCGGTGATCCTGGCGGCACTGTCCAATTTGCAGGGCATGACCTCGGAAAAGCTGCTGGATTTCTGGCAGCGGATGGACCTGGCCCCCACCCAGATCCACAGCTTTGAGGACACGGAGCGGGAGCTTGTCGAAATTCGGGAGCTGTCCGGCGTCTCTCTGTCGATCCAGCGGATCTCCCCGGTGATCCACACGCAGGGAGACCTGTCGCGGTTTATCCGCACCGTATCCGCCAATGCCGTTGCCACGGCGTTTGCGATCAATGTGGAGCCCATGATCCGGGAAAGCATAATGCCTTCGGAAGAATTGTGTATCGTTCTCCGGCGGGCAGCCGCTATGAATGAAGAGATCGCGGACGGCGAGATCTCTGTCCAGGACATCCAGCAGATGCTCCTGGAGGAATATGGCCTCCGGCTGGCAAATGACAGCAGCCAATGTTCTCTGGCAGTGACAGAGAAGTAATTCGCTTAATAGAACCGCAAAGGGACGCTGCACGGATGCAGCGCCCCTTTTTTGGAGGTGGTAATGAGGTTGAAGTCTTTGGTTATTTACAGACTTCTGGCATCGATGAGATATAGCCTGTATCAGAGCCGGAGCCGCGAATGGCGGCAACCAGCAAGGTTACACGATAAGAGGTGCCGGGAGTTCCGTCAAAGGGAATCTCATTCAAATATGAGCGAGAGTTATATGTATAAAATTCTGGATGATCAACAGCGTCTAATGTATCATAGTATACCCATTTTCCATTAACTTTTTGCTCAATATCAATTCTCGTGACACCAATCTTGTCCAAAATCCCTACACCATTGACGACTGCTTGCACAACCATCTTGCCATTACCGGCAGCATATAGATCTACATAGTAATCATCCAAATAATCACTGGCCCGGGCAAATGCAGGGACAGCTGTGCAGGCCATCATCAATGCAACCAACAGAAAAGATATAATCCTTTTTTTCATAGGAATCAAGCAACTCCTTCAGCAATAGAGTCTATCATGTTTTTTAACTCTT
>CASEPH010000220.1 GCA_949289625.1 uncultured Clostridia bacterium
CATATCTTGGATCTCCGCGTCGGAGAAGCCCACGCTTTTCAGGACGGCAACGGAGTCCTCCCCCAGCTTCGGGCCCCGGACATACTCAACTGGGGCGTTGTCCCCAACATCCACCGGCATGGCCGGGTAGATCCGATCCGCACCGGTGCGGCTGTCCTTGCCGTGATACAGATAGTTGTTCGCCCAGGCCTGGGGATCCGTCAGGTTCTCCTCCAGGGAGTAGACCTTCTGAGCGGAGCAGTCGGCGCGCTCCAGGATTGCAATGGCTTCATCGGCGGTATACTTGGCAAACTCCGCATCCAGGATCTTGACCACGGCCGGAGCTCCCTCATTTTTGGTGTCTGCGATGGACTTCCACGGGCAATTCTCCAGCAGGTCGTCACGTCCGAACTCATGGAGCAGCCGGAAGAAGGGGGGCAGATCGGGCAGACAGATGTAAATATACCGGCCGTCTTTGCAGCGGTAGCTGTTGACCAGGGCCATGGCGGGCTTCTCGCGGGTCTTGGGGAATTTGCCGCCGTTCTGGCACTCGATCAGGGGGTCGTGGTTGAGGAAGTAGGCACACTGGAGCAGGGAGCTGTGTACCTCGCACCCCTCGCCGGTAACCGCCCGGTGATAGAGTGCGGAGACAATGCCCAGAGCCAGCGACATACCGGTGGCGATATCGCCAAAGGCGATGGTACCATAGGGAATCACATCGCCCTGGCACATGGCGCCCAGCACGCCGCCCCTGGCGTAAAAGGCGGAGACGTTGTTGCCGGGGGCATCCGCGATGGGGCCGCTGTCTCCAAAGCCGGTAAGCGTGGCATATACAATGCTGGGATTGATCTTCTTGACATCCTCATAGGAGAAACCCATCTTCCGCAGGCCCTTGGTTCGGTAATTAGCCAGGAATACATCACTCTCCTTGATAATGCGGCAGAGCGCCTCATGGCCCTCAGGGGTCTTGGTGTTGAGCACCAGGCTCTTCTTTCCGGCGGTGTAGTAATCAAAACCCTGCAGGATACGGGACACTGTTCCGTTGCTGGGTTCAATGAGGATGTTCTCTGTACCGAAATCATGGAGAATCCGGCCGCACGCTGGCCCCGCACCGGCAACCGTCAACTCCACCACTTTGATGCCTTTCAAAGACTTTAACATAGCCGATCATCCCTTTCTGTTTCATTTCCTCCTACAGCCTGAAGTCCATCCAGGGTATCATGTCTAGGTAAAAGTGAGACGGACGGAAAGTGCTATAGGGGTTGTGGTTTTCTCCATGTAAAATGCTACAACCGATTATGAAAATGGTCAAATATCGAAAATCTATCCATACAATGCGGGAAAACTATGGGCCAGGCAATAACCGACCGCAGGTCAAAAATGCAGAGGAAAGTCTCATAGTGGGCCAGCTTTTCCGACTGGCAAAGCCCATATCCCGGCACAATTGGCCTCGGAATACCGTGGTACACTCGGCTATGTGGAATTTGAATGATGATCATTCAAATCGCATATTGGACTTCGTACACAATCAACATGTACAATAGCAGTGCAACATCGGAAAACGGAGTGGTGAAGCCACGGAAACCAATCCGCAGAAAACTGATATAGGAAGGGATGGCAACGCAGTTATGGAGAAAAGAGAAGTCAGCTATCGCCTGGCGACAGACGAGCAGAAGGAACTGGCCGAAAACGCACGCAACATTCTGGAGCACGAACTGACCCCCGAAAAAATCAAGGAGTGTGAGGAAGCCGACGGCGGCCGCGGCATGTATCCTCTGGACGTACACCAGGCCATGTGTGATGCCGGCTACTATGCCATGAGCATCCCTGAGGAGTATGGCGGCCTGGGCTTCGATCCCAAGACCATCGCTATCATTCACGAGGAGATGGCCCGGGTAGAGGCCGGCTTTACCTTTAGCTTCAACAGCAATGGCTCTCATTTCGGTTACATCCTGGCCACCTCCATGCCT
>CASEPH010000221.1 GCA_949289625.1 uncultured Clostridia bacterium
ATTGTGGAGTACATCGGCGGCATTGAGGTCATCAAGGCCTTCAATCAGGGAAAGAACTCCTATGAGAAGTTCTCCTCCCGGGTACGGGCCAATGCTGCCTACTACTACAACTGGATGAAGAAATGCCAGTTTGGAATGGCGCTGGCCTATGCCATCGCGCCCACCACCCTTATTACGGTGCTGCCTGTGGGCTGGAGCTTCTACACGGACGGCAGCTTGTCCGCAGAGGTATTTCTCACCACCATCATCCTGTCCATGAGTATTGTGGGGCCTCTCATTGCCGCCATGGGCTTTGTGGATAATCTTGCCAAGGTGGGTACCATCGTAGGTTCGGTGGACGAGATTCTCCTGAAGCCGGAGCAGGATCACGGAACACAGCCGGCACAGCTGGGAAGACCGGATATCGCCTTGGATCATGTCTCCTTTGGATATGCCCAGGACAAGGAGATCCTCCACAACATCTCCCTCACCATTCCGGCCGGCAGCCTCACCGCTTTGGTTGGCCCCTCCGGTTCGGGCAAGTCCACCATCGCCAAGCTCATCGCCGGTTTCTGGGATGTGACCGAGGGCCACATCACCCTGGGCGGCGTGGAGGAGAGCCGTATCCCTCTGGAACAACTCTACGACCAGGTGGCCTTTGTCTCTCAGGACAATTACCTCTTTGATGATACCATCCGGGAAAATATTCGTATGGGCCGGGCAAATGCCACGGATCAGGAAGTGGAACAAGTCGCCAAAGCCGCCGGATGCGACGGTTTCATCCGCCAGTTGGATCATGGCTATGACACCCGGGTGGGCGGCGGAGGCGCCCATCTCTCCGGAGGAGAGCGGCAGCGTATCGCTATCGCCCGGGCCATGCTGAAAAACGCCCCTGTGGTGATTCTGGACGAGGCCACCGCCTACATTGATCCGGAGAATGAAGCGGTGGTCCAGCGGGCAGTGGCAAAACTGGTGGAGGGTAAGACGGTCATCGTCATTGCCCACCGCCTGTCCACCATCACCGGCGCTGATCAGATCGTGGTGGTGAAGGATGGAAGCATCGAGGCACAGGGCAGACATGAAGAACTGTTGCGCCATTGCCCGTTGTACGCCGATCTGTGGCAGGCTCACATGGGCGCAAAGGAGGGAGAAACGGTATGATCGAGACATTCAGAGGTATCTGGCGGTTTGCCGGTGAGGAACAGCGCAACATCCGGCGCTCGGTGATCGCTTGCTTTTTCAACGCGGTGTTCCATATGTTTGAGATCGCCGCCATTTACTACACCATCCTGGCTCTGCTGGATGGAAAAACCGGCCCTGCCACGGCGTGGCAGGCGCTGGGTCTGTTGGCAGTCAGTATTCTGGGCAGCGCCGTGACCAAGTATTTCTCCCAACTCCAGCAGACCCACGCCGGGTACTTCATGGCGGCCAATAAGCGCGTGGCCATCGGGCAGCGGATGAAATCCGTCCCCATGGGCTACTTCAACGACAACAGCCTGGGAGAGCTCACCGGGGTCTGCACCACTGTACTGGACAATGTGGAGACTGTGGCCCCCATGGTGTTGGTGACCATGCTGGGCGGGATGCTCAACGCTCTGGTCTTTACGGTGATGATCCTGATTTTTGACTGGCGGATCGGTCTCATTGTGGTGGCGGCCACAGCAGTTTATTTGTTCATCACCTCCGCCATGGAGCAAAAATCCGCCGCCCTCGCCCCGCACCGTCAGAAGTCCGAGGCCAAGTTGGTGGAGGCGGTGCTGGAGTATGTGCAGGGCATGAGCGTGGTGAAGTCCTTCAACCTCACCGGACGGGGTGACCGCACCTTGCAGGAAGCACTGGAATACAACTGCCGCAGCAACCTGAACATCGAAAAGATGTTCACCCCTTATATTATGGCGCAGGGGATCGTACTCCAGTTGGGAAGCGTGGCCATGATGCTCTCGGCGGTATGGTTCTATCTTTCCGGGACCATGATCCTGGCCAACGCCCTGATGGTGGTCATCATGTCCTTCCTGGCCTTTGCTCAGATCTCCTCGGCGGGCAGCGGCATGTCCCTGCTGCGTATCGTCAGCAGCTGCATGGCCCATGCCGATGAGACGGACGCCATGCCCCAGCTGGCAGAGACCGGTCGGGCCAGCACGCCCAGGGAGCACGGCATTACCTTCGACCATGTTTCGTTCTCTTATGACCAGCGGCCTATCCTGCGGGATGTATCCTTCGCCATCCCGGACAGAACCACCACCGCCATCGTGGGCCCCAGCGGTTCCGGGAAAACCACACTGTGTAATCTCATCGCCCGGTTCTGGGATGTGGAGAGCGGCACCGTCCTTGTGGGCGGTCAGAATGTGAAGGACTATACTCTGGAGGACCTGATGGATCAGATCTCCATGGTATTTCAGAAGGTCTATCTCTTTGCCGACACGGTGGAAAACAACATCAAGTTTGGATGCCCCAATGCCACCCACGAGGAAGTGGTGGCTGCGGCGAAGAAAGCCTGTTGCCACGACTTCATTCTCACCCTGCCCCAAGGCTATGACACCGTCATCGGCGAGGGTGGTTCCAGTCTTTCCGGCGGCGAGAAGCAGCGCATCTCCATCGCCCGGGCTATCCTGAAAGACGCTCCCATCGTGATTCTGGATGAAGCCACCGCCAATGTAGACCCGGAGAATGAGGACCGGTTGCAAAAGGCCATTGAAGCCCTGACTCGGAACAAGACCATTCTGATGATCGCGCACCGGCTGAAGACGGTCCGCAATGCGGATCAGATCCTGGTGCTGGACGATGGACAGATCGTTCAGCGGGGTACCCACAGCCAGCTCATGGCCCAGGAGGGCCTGTATCAAGCGTTCGTATCTGGCCGTAAAGAGTCCGGCCAGTGGAAGCTCTGAGAGAAGCCGTTCCTAAATCATCACGAAAAGAGGGAGTACTGTCACCGGATACATTCCGGTGGCGGCACTCCCTCTTTTGGATTCATATGTTTTTATCGAATGTGAAATAGCATTATCTTTTTTCCCAATTCAATAAAATTGCAGAGTTTGCTATAACAAGTACTGAGCCCGCATTATGTACTAATGCTCCGACTACAGGGTTCAAAGTCCCGCTGATGGCGAGAATGATGGCCAAAAAATTAAGAGCCATAGAAAATGTCAGATTGCACTTGATCGTTGTCATCATTCGCTTGGAAAGCGCAACCAAATGCGGCAGTTCCTTTACTTCGTCATCTACCAGCGCGATATCTGCTGCGTCTACAGCAATGTCGCTGCCAACGCCGCCCATAGCGATGCCCACATCTGCTTTTTTCAAGGCTGGAGCATCATTGATGCCGTCCCCGAT
>CASEPH010000222.1 GCA_949289625.1 uncultured Clostridia bacterium
AAGCGGCTCATCGGTAGAGATGCCGAGAGTGTCTGCTACCCTTTGCCAGCTATCAATATCCTCCAAGTTGATGTTCCGTTGATTCTGTCCATAGTCCTCCAGTGTTTTGGAATCTCCATACTCTTTTGCATCACAGCAGTCTTTCCAGCAGATACAGTTCACAATCAGTGAAAAGAGATCGTCCATGCTTTCTGCTAACCGTCCTGCCTCACCTTCGCTACTGTAATATCCAATGGATCCATCCTCCAACAGATGGTATTCTCCGCCTGAGCCATCTCTGGCAAAGGCCATACCAGGCAGTGTGAAGGTAACTCGGCCCTCCGCCTCATCTCGCGGGGATAACTTATCCAGTAGGAGGAAGTCAAAAAGGGAGTCAAATTCTTTTGCTAAATTAGGATTTTCATGCAGTGCTTTCAAATAATCCATAACTGCTTTCCTCCGAGTGCTACTGGGATTATTTTCTTATAGCTTTCCATCCAATGCTTCAATAGTTTTCATGGCGACGGAATCAAATTTACACTGCCGCAGATCTCGTTCAATCAGGGCAAATACATCTGGGAAGCACTCAATCTCATCCTGGTACTCATATTTCGCATACAATTTCCCGTACTCGGAGATCCAGACCTCTGCCGGGTAGTAGTAGCCGATATGACCGATAGGTTGGCATTTTTCGCAGGCAACTGCTTCGATCTCTGCCAGTTTACAGCCTGACATATCCCGAAAATAAGCTTCTTCCAAATGGTTTTGGATTCCGTTTACCAGATAAGGGAACAAAGCGAATTGGAAGTCTGCCGCCCAGCTAAGTTTTTTCTGCTCTAGGTACCACTCACAGCACAGGCCAAAATACTTCCGGTAAAACCGCTGGGTAGTCTTCATCATCGGGACGCCATGATCGGCGTAATACTTCTCTGCAATGGCGATATCCACTGTTCGCCCTTCCTGCCATCCGGCATACTTCATCAGTTGCCTGATTTTGCTTTTGAGATCGCCGGAAATATTGATGCGATCTTTGATCATAGTGGCTAGCTCCATCACCTTATTTCAGACATCAAACTCTGCCTCAAACTCATAGGAAACCGCAATGATGTTGTAGACATTGTCGTATGTAAGGAGTCGGTAGTGCTGATAGATGCTTTTGTCAAAGTCCGCCCGCACCGGTAATGACTTTAGCCAGATGCTGTCCTCGATCAAATCGAAAGAGCTACCCTCAGGAAGTTCGTTACCAGGCAGATTTTCGTAGGTATCCAACTCACAGGCAAAATAGGCTAGAACTTGCCGAAATACGAGTGTGTAGGGAATCCAGTCTTTTTCGTCTCTGTACTGTGAGATCTGGTGACCATTGATGGTTCCTGTAAAGGTCAGGTTGTTTAGAGCATCCTGTCTCACCTGATCCAAATCGATGCAGTCCCGACCTTTCAAAATACCTAAACAGGTTTTAATAGCAGTCGCTTTTTCCAAAGATAACTCCTACCCTTCAATGTTGGCTGTCTTAACCCCCTTTTTCAAGGATCCGTAGACTGTCACCGCATGGTCTGTGAACATCTCGTCGCAGTCAAACCAGGCTGTGAAGCTGCCACCGGATGTGACGGACAGGCTTGTAATGCTGATTCGCTGGGCAAGTTCATCCTCCGTGATGGGGTCTATTTCCGGATTGCGGGGATTCTCATCATCCTGAGAGAGCCAGTTGTTGGCTAGCTCGGTCAGGCTCTTTGCTGCAAGCTCCCGCATGGCTTTATCCCAGGTTTCACAGGCGGCCAGCAGTTTTTTGGCGGCACTGCGTGCGCGGGTCCAGGAGGGCTTACTCTCAACATTGACCTCCAAAGAAATGCTCACACTCCTTCCACACCACTGGATTTCGCCTTCGAAGGCATCATAGTTTTTGTCCAGTATCAGTTCCCCCAGTACCTGATCCTGAATCACCACTGGTTTGTGGTAATCATCTAGAACGGCCTGAAGTTCTGGGCAGTCCTCATGAGCATTAACCACCTGAGAGATACACCAGGGGCGCACAACCAGTCCCTTTGCCCATTCTTCCTTCATCCGATGGATTTTGAGGCGGCAGATTTGTTCGCTTTGGAAGCGTCCCCAGCCTTTGTCGCCATTGCGTTCCTCATCGGTGACCGGCCACTCCAATCGCTCTTCTTTGGTACTGAGCGTGCCGGTGTCACAGTACACCATGCCCAGTGTCACTACGGTCATTTCCCAAAAGTTGCCCCTGTTGTTGTAGCCGCCACCGATGCAACGATTGATTAAGGCGACTACTTCCTGTTCCTCGGGCTCGTACATCTCAAAGAACTCTTCAAACATCTAAGTGGCCTCCTCATCCCGTTTTCTGGTTGCGATACTCCTTCTCAAGCGCGTTGTACCAGCGTCTCAGCATGGTTTGCAGGTCGGTTTTTCCTTTCCGATCTGTAAAAGCAAGGAACTTGTCTAATAATTCAGGAAATAACCGCTTACCCGTAACAGTTAGATCACGGTTGATATAGACCATGCGGATGATGCGGCCCTTCTTATCTAGTGGGTTGTTCTTCAGGAGGCCATTTTCATAACAAAATTTGAGAAACACAACATTTTCGTCGTAGAAATCCTCCACTACTGCTGCGCCAATACTGGTGTATGTGATGTCGTAAATAAAACGATTCCAGTCACATTTCTCGGTATAGAGCAGTTTCAGTGCTTCCTTCCAGTGTTCTTCAGGGATCACCAGCATCCTGTGTTGGGCGGTACTGGAGTAACCGCGGTAAACGGGTTCGGGATTTCCCAGCAGTTCGCTCACGCTGTCAGCGTAGACAAAGCACAGTTCTTCATTGAACAGGCCACCGATAAAGTGGTCGTTGCAGTACAACATGAAGTTGTTTGATTTTGCCGGCGAGAAGGCAAGCCTGTATTCCTGAGAATCTAGTTGTTTGTAGATTTTTTTCAGGAAATCAATAGTGGTCATGGCTATTCTCCTTGCTCTGCAAAATCACCTTCGATCATGCCATTCAGATACCGACCGGGATCTGCAATGAAGTCATTCCACTTGGCTAAAGGATTAAATTCTTCATGCTCGATGTCGAGATACCACAGCTTCTTGTCTCTGGGGTTCCACAGCAACAGGTAGTCGCTGTAGTTGTCCATCTGCACCATGAGGGAGAGTAGCTTTTTCCGCTTCCAAGTTATTTCCTGCACATCCATGAAAGAGTAGAGCTCCGCCCATTTCACCCATTTTTGCGTCGGGAACTCCAGTCGCAGAGGGCCGGTTTTCAGGTATTCCACCAACTTGGCGGGTAACTTGTAGGGCAAGAGTTGCCGGACTTTTTCCTGCTCGTTGTGCCATTCCTCCGGCTCCAGGGCTTTTAGGTAATCGGCCAGCTCCTGATTTTTGTTTTGCACTGCTACGGTGTAGGGCCGGTCGCCGTATTTGTCAGCAATGGTGATATCGGCTCCTTGCTCAATGAGCCAGCGCACCATCGGGAGATTTTTGTGCCGGGCAGCTTCGGTAACAGCGGTTGAGGCATTCGGAAACACCATATCCGGCTTGTGGTAGTTGATGTCCGCTCCTTTTTCCAGGAGCAGTTGGGCTAGTTTGGTGTTGCCATCGGAGACGGCGGCTCGGAATGCCTCGCCGCCGAATTTCGCGACGCTAATCCCTGCTTCTTCCAACACGGAAATATTCTCCGTGCGCTTGCCCCAACGCACTTCCTGGAAGGCACGCTGTTTTTGCTTCGGGCTAAGTGTTGCGGCTTGCCCAGCAAAGAGCGTCACCACATCCGGCCCACAACAGCGTGCGGCGGTGAGTAGCAACGGCTGTTCCTCTGCCAGACCGGGATCGGCTCCATGCTCCAGTAGGAAGTGGATCATGGGCACATCATTCCGAAAGACTGCGATCTCCAGTGGCATCAGCTTGATGTATTCACTGAGCTGGATGGGAACATTTAAATTCAGACCGTCTTGGAGCTGTGCCTGCAGCTTGGTAGTGTCATGGTCACAGATGGCGGCAGCCGTTTCCGGTAGAGTTTCCCAACGGCCAATGTATGCAATTTGGTACATAAGACGCCTCGTTCCTTGATCCATTGAATCCGCTTGACTGACAACAGCCCGTGATCCCAGAAGTGCTTTCTACAAAGCTCAATGTACGCTGAAGCTTTGGATTTGATGGCTTTCTTCCTTCCCGTTGTTGTCTATCGTTTCGTACCACTTACCGTCTTTGCCGCGCATTTGCTCGGTGCCGTAGGGTAGGTTAAGGAACGGAACAATGTCGGGATCAATGCGGCAAATGTCTCGAATGTCGTAGTAGCCACAGTGTGATTCGTAATATTCGTCGCCTTCACCATAAACATCGGCTTCATCACCTGAATAGAAGGCCCAACCGGTTTCCCACCCCATGTCTTCGCGTTCTGGCTGCACTCTGTACATGATGTTCACCTTGCATCCATCCTGGGCAATACGGTCCGACGCATAACAAAACAGGGGTCCACTCCAGTCCGGGATGACAGCCGGTTCTACTCGTGCAGCCTGTGCAATACGTTCCTCGGGATCGTTGTCAAATTCCGTCTCCAAGTACATTGCATATCGCTCGTCTAGAAGCTTTTCTACGCTTTGTTGATTCTTCTCGGTATACGGAAGGAGAAGGTATGCGGCTTCTTCTTCGGTGACACTGTTCCAGTGATGATCTTTCAGGCTGGTCAAGACGATATTTCGACAGTCTCGACGATAGACATAGGGATTGGAGCGGTTGTCTTGAGCTTACCACTGGGCAAATCCAGATCCTTTTCTGTCAAAAAATTGGGTGGACAATTTTCCATCAAGCTTGTTCATGATGAATGTCCGAAGATCCAAGCTCTCCCCGGACTGTACAGCCTCAACAACATCGCGATATCTAGAGAGGAATGGGTTGCTCATCTGCCCACGCTTCATAGCCCAACCTAGATAGAAAGCCATCAGATTGCATGCGTCCAATTCATCAACGGGTAGGCGAAGCGACTGTATTTTCTCGATCTGTTTTTTAGCGTTGTCCATCTCCGCTGGATCGTAGCCAATCTTCTCGCGGTCGTTGACTACGTTCAGACGCTTGGGATTGATAACCTCTAGGCTCTCGTCTTGGCAGAGATCTAGGAGTGCGTCTGAGCCGTTTTCTCGCTTAAATTGGATTTCCTCTCGGTAAAGAGGGATCACTTGATAAAAGTTGACTTCCTCACCACTCGGAAGACGGCAAGCAAAGGCATCCTGACCAAACGGGCCGGGCCATAACAAAATCGTGCCTCGAAGTTCCGTGTTCTCCGAGAAGGGGATGCCATCATCCCCCTCCATCAAGGTTGTTCTGGATTCGAGTCCTACTTCTGGATCATTCAATGCAAATCGGACGATGGACAACATCATCTGAATAGGCCAGCTCCACCGATCTTCCTTGCAGCCAGATTCCGTTAGCTTCCAATATCGTGGCAGGTTAATGAGAAGTTCGGCGCGTTCGAGCTTTTCGTCCTGACGCTCTTCCGGAAATTTCATCCGATGGCGGCTTAAGCCTAGAGTGACCAAGGTGTAATAGTCATGCTCCAGTCGTGGCGGGATGAGGACGATCTGAATGGGGAGATCGGGGTTGCCGTCCACTGAGAGGATTTGAGTGAAAGTGCCGAAGTACTGGTCAATGTGTTTCTTCACATGGCCGAGAATGTCGTCATCCGCAGGGGGAGTGGTCTCTTGTCGGATCAACTCCTCCCGTTCTTTCCAGTCGCTCTCAAAAGCCGCTTCCTCTTGAAGGTATTTCTCGCAATCTTGAACTAGCTTCAGTGCGTCCGGATCATCGGGAGCTAAGGCTAACCAGTGTTTTGCATACTCATAGGCGGTGGAAGCTGAACTGTCTGCCATGATATGCGCATAACCCATTCGAGCATTCCAATAGGGGTCACTCTCACCTTGGGTACGAATGGATTCCAGTAGCTCAATAGCATGCTGCAGAAGTTCTCCATTGACTTCAGCATCCTCCCCATGAGCAC
>CASEPH010000223.1 GCA_949289625.1 uncultured Clostridia bacterium
GCGGTTGCCTCTGTCCAGCTCCGCTCCGGTGAGGCCGGGGGCAACCTTCAAATTATTGATGTTCCAGCTGGGGATCAGATAGCACCACAAAGCCATCTTGGTGGCATAATATGCCTGATACTTGTTATCTAACTTCAGTTCGCCCAGGCTGCGGTGGGGATAACCGTTGGAGATAATGCCCACCACCTTGGGATCGCTGGAGCGTTCTTCCGCAAGATACTTGATACTTTGGCCGGGTTCTACCTTTTGGGGAACACCTTTGATATACGGATTCACGCAATAGGCCGGGACTTCTCGTGTCACGCCATCATTGCCCTTATACATGAAATAGGTGTAATCCTGTTTCTTGACAGCGCCGTTGATGGACAGATAGCCCAGCTCATATCCGCCGTTATAAATGTCCACCTCGCCCAGTGCGGCCTCCACACTGTCAGCGGCAAAAACCGAAGTAGGAATAATGCCCAGGAGTGTTACCAAAACCAATAACAGGGATAGCAGTTTTTTCATAAAGCCTCCTTCAAAATGGGCAGAAGGAGGCTTTGGCTCATTGTCCATCACCTCCTTCTGCAAAATCAATTTGGATTCACTTAGAAAATGCGTCTCACGGTGAGACGCGATTTAACGCTCCACTGCCTGAACCATCCAACGGTAGGCACGCTGGTCCCGGACACAGGTATAAAGGGTGATCCGGTTGTCGCTGGTAGCCGCCGTATCACTGGTGTCCGTTTCCAATACCTTCTCAACGCTGACAACCTCATAAGTCCGCGTGCCCAGCTTGGTAGTCCAGGTAACAGTATCGCCCGGCTCCAGGGTATGCAGGTCACCGAAGTCATCCCGGACGCCCCGGTTGTGACCAGCAATGCAAACATTTCCATCCCAAATGCTGGTGTCGGGGAAATGTCCCGCGCCTTTTGCAAGGGTGCTGCTGCCGGTCCCCTGGTAGACCTTGACGGTCAGGCCAATGGCAGGGATCTTCAGCGTACCCAAATGACCGCCGGAATAATAAAGGTCGTCCGTAACCTCCGTGTAGCCCGTAGAAGTGCTGCTCCCGATGCTGGAACCGCCGGTATTGGGACTGAAATTAGGCGGCATGACGGTTACGCCGCCGCCAGCCACCGTCCCGGTCGTGCTGTTCTGATTGACCAGATTGGGCGTCAACAGTTCCCCGGCGTTCAATGTGTATGAAGTAGGGCTGCCAAAAGCAGGCGGGATACGCGCCGCGGATTTGCTGCGGTCCGTGTTGGCCGGTTCATCCGTGGTGACATAGATCGTATCATCAGAGGTGGGCCGTCCAAACAGGTAATCATCCGGCGCTCCGACTGTGTATTGCAGCGCGGATGCCGGTACAGTGAGAACTGCCGCCAAACAGAAGGCAGCACACATGGAATATAGCGTTTTCTTCATTTTACATACCCCCGTTTCTTGTCGCGCAGGTATTTCATCAGCCGCCAGCCGCCATATCCGGCCCCGCCCAGGAACACAGCACCCAGCGGGATCAGGACCAGCCGCGCGTCAAACCCGGCCTTGGATTCCGCCTCGGTTCCGGCCTCCGTGGACTCTGCATTTTGTGTCCCACCGTGAGACGCAAATATGGCAGTGTAGATTACCGTATCACAGTCCGTCCGGGTAATCTCTCCTTTGTAGTCGGCGGTTACGGTGTAGCCGGTGGCATATTTGCTGGTAGCAGTGCCGGTATAAGTAGCAGTAGCATTATAACGGATTGCCAGGTCGTAACCATCCATCTGGTCGGTTGCCGCCTCCTGCCACTGCACATCGGCCAGCGTCAATGTCCGTCCACCGTCCTCCACCGTTTTGGGGATCAGCGATACATCGGCATTGGATAAATTGGGATAGGTACGGGTGGTGGAGACAGTGCGGCTGCTGGTCTTGTACCCTGCCGCCTCCACCTGGATGCTGGTATAATCCGGGACCAGAACGCCGGTATAGCCGTCCTCGGTGGTGATTTCCAGCTCTGGCTCCAGAAGTTGGATGATCTCGGCCATATCCTTGGTGTCCATGTCCCGCGTGATAACCTCGATATGCTCCTTTGTATCTGTCTCCGTCTGATCGTTTTTCAGAATATCCAGAAGGGTATATGTCCGCCCTTCCCTGTCAAAGTCTCCGGTTGGAATGGTGGAAGGATCATCTTCTCTGGAAAGGTAATATACCTTTTCCAGATAGTAGGCCCCGTTTTCCTCATAGGCATTGACTTCCGCCGGATAGACCGCAGATGGGGCGGGGGGAACTGTTTCCACCACCTGCGGCGTCTGGGCCGGTTCTGTGCCTTCTTCCGGTTCAGCGGCCAGAGCGGCGGTGGGACAGGCGGCCAGCGTCAAAATCAGGATGGCAGATAAAAAGAGGCCCTGTTTCCGTTTCTTCATTGGCTTAAACCTCCAGTTTTGTATTAGGTAGTGGAATTGTGTCTCACGGTGAGACGCAATTCCACGGATGGGAGCGCACCAGCCCCCGGAATAGCAAAAGCCGTCCTTGGACGGCTTTTGGGGTGTGGTCCCCTTGGTAACTGAAAACGGCGCCGGGCGCCGTCTGTCAAGGCCCGTCCAGTTCGCAAACTGGGCGGCTCGCGGCGATTGCGCCAGCAATCGCCGGCCTTGACGGACGGGGAACGGCGGCGTACTCTCCCCCAGGGGGACACGCCCCCTTATCGTGCGCCCAAATGTCTGCGGCTCCGTTCCTGCTGCCTGGGCTGAATAGCCCGGTCAATGCCATCGCCCATATTGCGGGTCGTTTTGCGGAGCTGTTCCAGGGCCTCGCCCCGGTCAGACGGTTCATAGCCCTCATAGAGCTGGCCCAGCTCCGCGGCCTGGGGCGGCTTGCAGTCAACCCCAAAACGACGGCAAAGCATATAGCTGACGCTCTCGGCGTCTACCCGGTAGGTCTCCCGGTCGAAGTCGATGTTGCGCCCCTTGTCGTGGGCCTGGGCATAACCGATTTCGGTAGCCAGGGCCGAAAATACTTCCAGCTCCCCGTAGCTGGGATCAATGGCAAGGCAAAGATGTGTTTCATCATATCGGGCGGGCGTCGGCATACCTCCCTGTTCCACAATGGGGACCGGGGAATAATTCATCAGAGCCCCCAGGGCCGCCTCCATTCTGGCAGTGTTCTCCATCAAAGGTGCCGGTTCCTTGATGGGTCTGCCGGTAGTCTGGCTCACATCATAGTAGTCTCCCATAAGATAGCCCCGGCGCTGCCCGTTCCGCGAGGGCACGAATACCTTGGCCCCGCTTTTCATGGCCTCGTCCTGAACATAGCGCCCCTGTTCGTGCCAAAAGCTGATGGTCCCGATTTTGGTGGCCCCTTTCAGCTGGAACAGGGTCAGCGCCACATTTCCGGCGCTGCAACTGATATTGTTTGCCTGTAAGTCCAGGTATTTCTGGTACATCGCCGGGTCGGTGGTGATTTCCTCCAGGATTGCGTCCCGCATTCCTGACAGGTTGCCGCGTTCGGCCCGGCGCTCCTCCAGCCACGCCTGGTCACGGGCGGATTTGTTTTTGATAAGG
>CASEPH010000224.1 GCA_949289625.1 uncultured Clostridia bacterium
AGCGGTCGAAGATCGTCTGGTTGATATACATGATCTCTGTGGATTTCGCCACGGGAAGGACCACCAGCCGGTCATTGACGATCCCCTCTTCCACGAAAGCCGGCAGGAAAGCGGACAGTTCTTCCTCGCTGAAGTAGTCCTGATAGTCCACCAGAATGCTGTCGTCGGGCAGCGCCATCACGGTCTTGGGATAGGATACGAAGAGGTCGGGTAGCTCCGAAGCCCCCGGTTCTCCATTGGCGGCAGCCAGGACCAGCTCGTGGATGGTGTTGGTGTTGGACACGGAGGTGACCTGTACATTGATGTGCTGTTCTTTTCCCACGGTCTGGTTAAACTGTTCGATCAGGTCGTTGAGGGGGGAATCGGTCTGCCCGCCATAGACGTGCCAGACCGTAATGGTGGTTGGCGTTTCCTCTTTTTCCGCTGTGTTGGAACAGCCTGTACAGAGCAAGAACACAGAAACAAGCAGAAAAATAAAAGGTTTATATCTCATATACCCATCCCCCCTCGTATTTTTTGCTGTGTGAGAAAGAACGACAACTTCCAAACAGCACCATTTTGCTGACAGATAAAATTGTCACCTTTTAAGTATATCACAGATTATGTTCTTCTTCACTACCCGTAGTGGGTAGTCTTGTTAAAGGTCACCCCACAATTTATCTTTACATCGCTATTATAAAAGCTGTAAATAAGCATTACAAGTACAGCGTCTCGTTTGCTGTGTCAACGCGTGGGGAAGAAGTTTCTTTATGTTGAACCGTCCGGCAAGGCCAGCGCCTTGCCGGGCGGTTTTGTGTCCGGTCTTTTTATGCCTCTTCGTTCTGGATCAGGAGCTGAAAATCCTGCCCCTGGACGGCGTACACGCTGTCCAGGTCCTCATCGGCCCAGGCCGTGTCGAAGGGGAGGAAGAACCTGACGCAGGTGCCGCAGGAGGCAGACAGCTTTCTGGGCACCGGCATCATCACCGCCTGATCCCCCAGGGCTTTCAGCTTCTTGTGAAAGCTGAGGGCCCCGAAGTGGGTGTGGAAGGTGGCGATCTGCTCCTTACTTGGTGATGGTGATCTCATAGTCCTCCCCCACCTCTTTCCAGGTCACCTGATAGCCGTTGTTGGTGGCGAACCGGCGCACGTTCTGGAGGGGGGTCTCGTTGTCCACCGGCACCACCAGGGGGGTGCCGTTTTTCAGGGCCTTCTTGGTCATGAGCACCGGCTCAGGGCAGGAGTAGCCTCTGGCGTCCACTTGATTCATACCGTTCACCTCACGCTTTCTTGGTGTTGCCCGCGCCGATGGCGCAGACCAGGACCAGACCGATGATGACGGCTACCTTACCGGCGAAGGAGGGGCCGTCGGTGGAGGAGGCCAGGCCAAAGTTGTGGCAGAAGGCGGCGCCCACCACCAGACCGGTCAGGATCACCAGCAGGTGCAGTTTCAGTTTCGACACAACAGATTACCTCCCAAAGAATGAATGCTGTCTTTATTTGTATGGATGAGGACCGGTGCTCCCGGCCGGTGTCCGATCCGCTTCCGTAGCCGCATAGGTTCAAGCGGAAAACAGGGCTCCGGGGTCGCCGTTGAGCAACACCCGCCGGTCGCCTACCAACTTGGATACCTTGCAGCGGTCAAAATAATCCAGATACATCTGGGCGTATTTGCGGGAAACGCCTAATTTCGTCTGGAATTCGCCCAGCGCCACCGTATCGGTTTGGTCAAACATTTCCACAAAAGAGTAAAAGGCTGTACGACAGACTGAATTTGTGCTGATGCCACTCATGATAGCGCTATGTGATACGCACATATCATGGGTTGCTTGCGCAGAAATGGTTCCATTGCAGTGTAACACTAAGACACGTCGGCATTTGTTGGTAGTGTCAAGGATTGGACCTGTTGACAAAGATAAAATATGGGCCGAAAAATTATATTCTCAGCCCATATTTTATCCATATGTATTGCGGAAAAGATGGCCTTAACCATCCTCTTGAGATTTAATGCCATGGCAGATAGGAGGCATTCCTCCGTGGCTGCGAGAATGCCCCTCTTACGTATTGTGGAAAGATTGTGTTCGCGCTTCATAACCGCAAAGCTGCCTTCGGCCCAGATTTTTCGTTTCCTCATCATGTGTAGGTATTCCGAAGTATTGACCCTTAAATGCCCTCTGTAAAACGCAGGATAGCAACTGCTGGCCAAAATTCTTCTACGCACACTGGCCGTATCAAAACAAGTCTTACGGGAAGTGCATTTCCGGCAGACATCCCCCTGCACCTGGTAGCAGCGAAGGTATTTCCCTGTGGACTTATTGCAGTTCAGACGGTAATATACAAGGGGCTGTCCCATGGGGCAAATAAATGTATCGTGTTGCGGATCATATGAAAATCCGTATTTACTTGGGTCATTGGGAAAGCGGATGGCGGGAATATAACCGGTAATTCCCAATAGTTCCAAACCCCTGTGAACGGCACCAGTATCATACCCTCTATCCAAAGCAACTTTCTCCATAGACAGGCCCAACTGTTTTTGCTGCCGTTCCAGATGCCGCAAAACCAAGAGGCTTTCTTTTTCATTTGCCGGGAATACGTCTACTCCTGTAACAATCCCATGCTTACAATCTACGGTCGCTTCCATGAGGTATCCCACACCTCGTTTGCTCCCGTGGTGGATATAACCGCACTCAGGATCTGCTGTGCTTGTTGTAACCTTTTTAGTAACTGTATGGCTCGGCGGTTTCTTAAATCCCGGCTGTGATACAAGTTCTTGGTCCAGATCGTCAAGATAGCTCTGCATACTCTGCCCGACTTCAACTTCTATATCGATCCAGCTGTTCCTTGAAACTTCGGCGGGGATATAGCTGCCGTCGGAGGCCATCTCTTTGCCGTCTATCAATTTCTGTTCCATGCAGCACCGGACAATTTTCAGAAAGATCTGTTGGAACAAGCTACTCTCATTCCACTTGCGGACTCTTGTTTTGCTGAATGTAGAATGAACCGGTATCTTTTCTCCAAGCTCAAAGCTACAAAACCAACGATAAGCAATATTTAGCTGAATTTCCTGGACGAGTCGGCGTTCTGACTTGATTCCGTAAAGGTATCCCACCAGCAACATTTTGAACATACTGACAGGGTCAACAGATGGGCGGCCATTTGCAGGGTAATACGGTGCCACAAGATCGTAAATAAAGTCAAATGAAACTGGCTGATTGATTTTCCGAAGTAAGTGATCATTTGGGATCAATTCTGCTATATCCAGAATTACCATACTCATTTGACCGCTCTGCCGTCCCATCATGCTCCATCCCTCCCTCATTTCAATTATACCATAGGAATGGGGCGTTTGGGACTTTTGTCAACAGGTCCAATCCTTGACACTACCCCCTGGTACCTTGGTGGTCTTGGTAATAGCTTTCAGCCATGGTTTTGGATATACTTGCGTTGCAAAACGAGGAAAGGAGAGCATGGACCGACGTGGGGCCCGGAAGTTGACGGACAGTTATTTCAAACCCTCGGTTCGGCGGCAGATCTGGAGCGAAGCCACCTTTGCCGCGCAGAAACGCACGCACAATTTGACACGCGTCTTGCGACGAGGCTTAGAGGCAGCGGAGGACCACTGTCTCTTGTCAGCGATCGCTTTGAACCTGAAACGGATGACACATAATACGAACTGACGCCATACGGCGTCTTTTTTCTTGCGGCTCATGCCCAAATCTCGGTGTGAATAGGGACTTTGTCAACAGATCCAAAGTATCACAAAACGACTTTTTTGCATAAGCGATAGACCATCCATGATGAGCTCCTCGTGTGTAGATCGATGGACTTTTCACGGCTTTACTTCGCGCCGTTTGCCACCTGTTTCACCTCCTTTTCACGTGCTCAAAGCTGATATGGGTGGAAGGATTCAGCGTTGCACTATGCCTACCATCAGAAGCATGGTGCTTCGATATATCCACTACGATGACCTTCTCAGGATCATTTCAGTCAATGGGGACCTGCCGTTGATACAGTCTAGGCCATACCGCTTTTGATTTAAAGGATCACATGGACGCGTTTCCAGTGTCCCTGACGGAAGCGGAATACTGTAATCAGACAGGCCGCGATCCATGCCGGCGGCGTACTCAGGTAGACAGCCCGGAAAGCTACCGGGGTCAGTGACAGAACAGCAGTACATACCAGACGGAGCGTCAGGTCGGTAAAACTGGATATGACCGGAATGCGGACGTCTCCCGCGCCTTGGAGTGCACCATTGAGCACCCGGTTAGCAGTAAACACCGGCAGGAGAAGGCACATGACATCCATATGCTCTTTTCCGCGGAGCAGAGAATCGCCTGTGATATTGAACAGCCTAAGAATGTACTGGTCACACAGCAGCATGACTCCGCCCAAAACGACAGAAAGCAGTAGCATCCCATACAAAGCAAATCGGATTCCCCGCTCAGCCCGTTCCACCTGCTGGGCGCCCATATTTTGCCCGACAAAGGAGGCCAGAGCCGTGGAGATACAGATGATGGGGATGTGCATCAGTTCCTCTGTCTTCCCCATAGCCGCGAAGCCTTCGATGCTGGCCGGTCCAAAGGAGTTGACCATGCGTTGGAGCAGGAGAAAGCCGGCAGACTGGACCACCATCTGAAACGTGACAGGGAGGCTGACACGCATGATTAGGGTGAGCTGCTGCTTATCCGGCCTGGCCCGGCTTGCTACGGGAGAAACAGAGGGGTATTTTACCGTCAGGTAGAGGAATGCCGCAGCCGCAGAGCCGACCTGAGCGATAACAGAGGCCAGTGCCGCTCCTGCCACACCCCAATCCAGTACGATAATAAATCCCAGATCCAAGACCAGATTCAGCAGCGCCGCTACCATCAGGAACAGCAGCGATGCCTTCGAGTCCCCAAATGCCCGGGTTATCCCATAAAAGACCTGATACAGCATCTGAAAGAAGAAGCCTATGCTGTAAATAGCCAGGTAGGTCACGGCATCCTGCTGCATCTCCGGAGGCGTTTGCAGGAAGGAATGGACAATGGGCCCGGAGAGCAGCGCGCAGATCATGCTGATCGCAGCGCCCAGGATGCCGCAAAACAGAATGGATGTAACCACGGCGGAACGGATTTCCTTGTGCTTTTCTGCGCCCACATACTGGGCCACAATAATGTTGGTGCCGGTACCCATACCGGATGCGATGGCGCTGGCGATCCAAATAATGGGCCCGGGTACGCTGACGGCACCAAGCGCGGCAGCACTGACGAAGTTCCCCACGACAATGGCGTCCACCATGGAATACGTTACCTGCAGCAGCTGAGCGCCCATCATTGGAAGCGCGAAGCCAAGCAGCTGCCGCCACTCGGACCCTTTGGTAAGGTCCTTTCCCATTGGCACACCGCTCCTTTCTCAGTTCCCGCTTTCTCCGGGCTGGAGATGGAAGACCAGCTCTGTTCGGCCCACCGGGGTATGGTGGTTGTTGTAAATATTCATATCCTGATATTCCGTCAGACCCGCCAACTCATCGGCAGAAATGACCTCCATCGAATACAGAACGCGGAGGAGTACATAGGGTATGAGAGAGGAGGCTCCATCTTCCAGCTTGACTGCAATTCCGATTCCCCGGCCTTTCAGACCAATGGCATAGAATGCACTGGCCCCGGACTTGCAGAACAGCCGGTCTCCAAAATGTTCCATCAGATACGTACAGATCCGTTCGGCGCCTGCTACCATATAGGGATTTTCGGTCATGGCTCCGGTGATCCGCCGGACAGCCTGCGCACGCCCGGCAGGGAAGAGGTCCGGTATGGACATTCTGGCATACCCCTGTGCGAAACGGTAGAGAGGGAGGGCGTGGACCGGAACACCGCAGCCGTCGATGGCTGTGCTCAGCTCCTCCGGGCCGGTTCCACACATATCCAGAAGCGTGGAGGTAATGCGCTTTTGTACAGGGTGCTCCGGCTGGTCATAGCTGTCCAAGGGCTCGCCCAGGTGCCGGGCGGTGAGCAGCATTCCGGCATGCTTGCCGGAGCAGTCGCAATAAATCGCCCTTCTTGGCTCTCCGGCCTTTTTCAATGCGTCCTCAGCAGGAATGTACATGGGATATTCTGCGCCGCACCGCAGGAAATCGGCAGTTAATCCGGCCTTTCCCAGGATGCGCGCCACAGTCTGAATATGGACCGGTTCACCGTTGTGGGATGCACAGATCACCGCGAGCTCATCATCTGCGATACCGAAGGCTTCGGCGGCGCCGCTCTCCACCACCGGAATGGCCTGTATTGGTTTGGAGGCAGATCTGGCAAAGATGACCCTGGTGGGATCACCCCAGTACCACAGGATCTTTCCATTGTGGTCGGCTGCTACGATATGGCCCCGGTGGATCTGGTCCACCAGGCTGCCTCGATATTGATAGGCAATGTCTGGCATATCCACTTCACAGCCTTTCAAAACACGAAGTAAAAGAAGCGGAGGACCTCGCCGTAATCATTGGTATCAAATGTCAGCGTGGTGGGGGAGACCAGTACAGCTCCCGGATAATGGGAGCAGCCATAGGCATCGTAATGATGATGATAGGTCACCTCCACATGGAAGTGTTCCGGAAGGGAAAGAGGTCTGACTTTACCTGCGGCGTCCAGAATTTTTTCTGCCTGCTCAGCCAGCTGAGCCTGTACGGCTTCCGGCGTCTTGGTCAGTACACCATACCCGTATCCTGTTTTGGTAGGCACCGTGACTACAGAGGGGATCTGACGCTCCGCCGCGGCGCACACGCCGTCATCGCCGCTGACAAACAGCGTGGGCACGCCGCGATAAGCGGCGGCATAGGCGAACATTTCAAATTCGCCCCAAAGGGCCCCATTCACCTTCAACTGAAAAACCCGGGAGCTGACCATGGTGTGTGAGGTAGGGTTGTGAGGAGACGAGGCGGCATCATGGAATCCAACCATCAGAACACCGTCGAACGACTCGTTGAAAAGTCCTGTCTTGCCAAAAATCTCGTGGGTCAGACCGCGCAGCAGGGTCGTCTGAGGCGGCAGCAGGCTGCAGTCGATGTTCCGTCCGTCTCCGTGCGCATCTTCGATCACAATCTGATGCTCACCGCACCTTAGCAGGCTTTCGGCTACGCAGGCCGCTTCCAGGCTCATTTCCCGGGCCATGGCAGGGTACAGGCTGCCTGACGCCCTGGCCTCATCCCAGCAGGACAGACCGGCCACCCCTTCAATGTCGCACAGCATATAGAACTTCATTGCACGCACGTCCCCTTTCAAATCCATTTTCCAACAAGTTGCAAAAGTGTCGAAACAAGTATTGACATTTAATTTTCACAAATGTATAATTTTTTATCATAGATATTTTAACGCAATATAGAGTGAAAGTAAATAGTGAAATTTGTTTTGTGATTGCCGCAAAAAGGTCTTATTTTGCTTGCAAGGGGGCAGGCTTAGATAAGAAAGAGCAGGAAATGAGAAAAAGAAAGGAAAAAGGAGGCCCCAAAATGAAGAAAAGAATGACATCTCTGTTGCTGGCGGGAGCCATGCTCCTGACGCTGTCACTGACCGGTTGTCAGCCGGATTCCCCCAGTGGCGAAAACAGCCAGCAGCCCGGCACTGAAACCAGCGGCGGCGAGACCGAAAAGAAAAGCCTGGTGATCGGCGTTGTCAACGACGTGGTTTCCCTGGACCCCGCCGTGAAGGACAGCTCCGCCGAGCAGCAGATCGCGGCTCACCTGTATGATCCCCTGGTGGACTATACCACTGATCTGGAGCGTATCCCCGGCCTGGCTGAGAGCTGGGAGATCCTGGACGACGGTGTGACCTGGGAATTCAAGCTCCGTCAGGGCGTGAAGTTCTCCAACGGCAATGATTTCAACGCTGACGACGTGGTGTTCAGCCTGGAGCGCATTATGAACGACCCCACCCTGGAGATGGGCGTTTACCTGATGCGGCTCAAGGAAGTCAAGAAGATCGATGATTACACCGTCCAGCTGGTGACCAAGATCCCCTATCCTGTGTTTTCCGGCAGTCTGAGCATGATTATGATGCTGGACAAGGAAACCTGCGAGGGTCTGACTCCCGAGGAGATCTCCGCCAATCCCGTGGGTACCGGCCGTTACCGTCTGGTGGAACATGTGAAGGAGTCCAGCATCAAGCTGGAGCGTAACGATGAGTACTGGGGCGAGCTGCCTGATGCCGAGACCGTGGAATTCCGTGTGATCACCAACGCCGCCACCCGTACCACCGCGCTTCTCAACGGCGAAGTGGACTTTATCAGCAACATTCCTGTTATGGACGTGGAGCGTCTGGAGAACGCCGAGGGCATCCAGGTCGTCACCGCCCCCAGCCTGTCCTGCACCTATATGGGCTTTGACCAGTATCACGAGACCGGTTCTGCCGGCACCGATGATCCCAACCCGCTGATGAACGTGAAGGTGCGTCAGGCCATCTATCACGCAATTGATATCAACACTATCATTGATACAGTGCTCAACGGTTATGCTACCGTGGCCAGCTCCTATATGCCGGAAATCTGTGTGGGTTATGACCCTGAGATGGAGCGTCCTGCTTATGATCCCGACTACGCCAAGCAGCTGCTGGAGGAGGCTGGCTATGCCGACGGCTTCAATCTGCGTATCGATGCCCGCAGCGACAGCGATTTCAACGCCGATCAGGTAGCCCAGGCTATCGCCAGCTATCTGGGCAAGGTAGGTATCACCGTGGAAGTCAACCTGCTGCCCCGCGCCTCCTTCTATGAGAAGGTGAATCCGGAAGATCTGCAGTCCTCCTGCTTCATCGGCGGCTGGAGCGATACCTCCGGTGAGGGCATGGTCATCCTCAACGACATGATCCACTCCTATGGCGACGGTATGGGCGAGGGCAACAACGGCCATTACAGCAATGCCGAGGTTGATGAGCTTCTGGCTCAGGCGTCCATTGAGAAGGATATGGACAAGCGTGCCGAGCTGGTAAAGCAGGCTGACGCGATTTCCCGTGAGGAAGCCGGCTATGTACCTCTGTTCTTCAAGGATCAGATCTATGGCGTCCGGGAAGGCATTACCTATACCCCCCGTGCGGGCGACAATATTATGGCATGGGATTTTGAATTCTGATTCTGTGTACCAGGAAGGGGAGGGGAGCGAAATCTCCTCCCCTTCTTTCTTACAAGGCAGCTGAATGGGTCGTTTCCGACTGGTAGAGGTGATTCCGTGGTTAAATACATTTTAAAGCGGCTGTTCCAGATGGTGATCACCCTTTTGATCTCCTCTATTCTGGTATTTATACTGGCCAACTGCATTGGTGACCCGGTCAACATGATCGTCTCACCCAAAGCGCCGCCTGAGGTGCGGGAGCAGGTACGCGAGATGCTGGGACTGAACAAGCCGATTTGGGAGCAGTACATCACATTTGTATCTGATGCTATACGCGGGGATTTCGGAGATTCCTACATATATAAGGAGGATGTCCTGGGCCTGATTCTGCAGCGGGCCCCGGCCACCCTGGAACTCGTGTTTGTCTCCGTGATTCTGGCGCTGGTCATTTCCATTCCGCTGGGCGTATATGCAGGCGCCTTCCCAAAGCGGAAATCCAGTTCTCTGATTATGGGCGGGTCCATTCTGGGTATTTCACTGCCCACGTTTTTCATTGGCATTGTGCTGATTTTTGTCTTTTCTCTGCTTTTGGGCTGGCTGCCGTCATCGGGGCGAGGGCCAACCGCCACGTTCCTTGGTATGAAATTCAGCCTGTTCGTACAGGGTGGTCTGAAATACATCATTCTTCCCGCTGTAACGCTCTCGGTTACCAATATTGCCTCGCTGGTCCGTCTGACCAGAGCCGGCGTGATGGAAAACATGCGCCAGGATTACATTAAATTCGCGCGCGCCAAAGGTGTCTCCACCCGGAATGTTTTGTTTGGCCATGCTCTGAAAAACGCTCTTATCCCGGTCATTACGGTATTCGGAATGGAGATCGGTTCCCTGATCGCCTTTACCACTGTAACCGAGACCATCTTTTCCTGGCCCGGTCTGGGAAAGCTGCTGATCGATTCCATCAACTCGGTGGATCGGCCGGTGATCGTGGCTTACCTGTGCCTGACGACCGTGCTGTTCGTGTTCATCAACTTTGTGGTCGATCTGCTCTACACGATAATCGATCCCAGAATCGAGCTTAGGTGATGCGCTATGAGTGAACAAAGAAAACAGATAGAGGCCGCCAGGGACGGTGCGCTGAAAAAATTCCTCCGCTCAGAGTTTTTCTTCAATTACAGGCACAATATCTCCGCCATGATCGGTACTGTGATTGTGGTTCTGATTCTGCTTATTGCGATCTTCGGGCCCCTGTTTGCCCCACAGGATCCCTATGATGTGGCGGGGCTCTCCCTGATCGATTCCTATAAGCCACCGGCATGGCTTGAGGGCGGTGACTCCCGGTTCCTTCTGGGTACAGACAGCCAGGGGCGTGATATGCTGAGCCTGCTCATCTACGGCAGCCGGATCTCCCTGTTTATCGGCGTAGTGGGCACCCTGCTTGCGTGTACCGTGGGCATTACCCTGGGCCTGATCGCCGGCTATTTTGGCGGAAAAGTGGATGCGGTTATCATGCGTCTTGCGGATATCCTGCTGTCTTTTCCGGATATTCTGATCGCGCTTTTCATCATGACCATGTTCGGCCGAGGCGTAGATAAGCTGCTGATCGTCTTCACCATTCTGGGCTGCGTCAGCTATATCCGCACGGTGCGGGCAGAAGTCCTCTCCGTCAAACAGATCGAATATGTGGACGCAGCCAGAGTTATCGGCCTGCCCAATCCGCTGATCATGCTCCGGCATGTACTCCCCAATGTTGCTACCACCATCATCGTTCTTTCCACCATGAAGGTGGGCGGACTCATCCTCTCTGAGGCGACCCTTTCCTTCCTGGGTGTCGGCGTCCCGGTAACTGAGCCGTCTCTGGGCATGCTGGTCAAAAACGGATTCGACGTGTTGTTCAGCGGCTACTGGTGGATCGCGGTTCTGCCGGGCGTCTACATCATGCTGTTGGTCTTCGGGATCAACTTGCTGGGCGACTTCCTGAGAGACGAGTTCAATCCCAAACTGAAGTAAAGGAGTGGAAATTGTGGGAAAGACACTGCTGCAAGTAGAACACCTGCGTACCTATTTCCACACCTTTCGCGGCGTGGTCAAGGCTGTGGATGACGTCAGCTTTTCGCTGGACGAAGGCCAGGTTCTCGGAATCGTCGGCGAGTCGGGTAGCGGAAAATCCGTGACCAGCTTTTCCATCCTGAAGCTGATAGAGAGTCCCGGCGTGGTTCAGTCTGAGCACATCTATTTCAACGGCGAGGATATCAGCCGCAAAAGCGAAAAGGAAATGATGAAGATTCGGGGCAAGGACATCTCCATGGTGTTCCAGGACCCCATGACCTCTCTCAATCCGCTCTATACCATTGAAAAGCAGATCACAGAAATGCTGGACCTGCACCAGAAGGGCATGTCCAAGAAAGAGAAGCGGGAGCGCTGTATCGAGCTGCTGCGTATGGTGGGCATTCCCAACCCGGAGGACCGTCTGAAAAGCTATCCCCATCAGTTTTCCGGCGGTATGCGCCAGCGCGTGATCATTGCAATCGCGCTGGCTGCCAATCCCAAGCTGATCATCGCTGATGAGCCCACGACGGCCCTGGATGTTACCATCCAGGCACAGATCCTGAAGCTGATGGACCGCCTGGTAAAGGAGCAGAACGCCTCTTTGATCCTCATTACCCACGATCTGGCTGTCGTTTCTCAGATGGCCGACCGGATCATCGTGATGTACTGCGGCAAAATCGTCGAAAGCGGGCCCAGAGATGATGTGATTCGCCGCGCCAGCCATCCCTATACGGTCGGTCTGCTCAATTCCATTCCCCGCATGGCGGAGGAACAGGAACGCCTAGAATCTATTCCGGGCATGGTGCCCAGTATGCTGGATCTGCCAAACGGGTGCTATTTTGCACCCCGGTGCAAGTACTGTCAGGAAATCTGCCGCACCCAGGCGCCCACTGAGCAGTCTGTCGGTGACGGGCACGTGGTCTGCTGTCATTTCCCGCTGAAAGGAGGCGACTAGGATGAGCCAGATCCTTCAGGTGGAGGACCTGATCCAGGAATTTGATCTTACACAGGATCTGCTGGATCGGATCAAGTTCAAGCATGGGCACTTTTCCGTGGAGCAGCAGGTTGTACATGCGGTCAACCATGTAAGCTTTGACATTCAGGAAGGCGAGGTATTCAGTCTGGTTGGTGAGTCAGGCTGCGGCAAGTCTACCACAGCCAGGACTGTCATCCGTCTTCAGGAGCCCAAGAGCGGCCGCATCGTGTTTGATGGCAAGGACATTACGCATATGAAGCTCAAGGACCTGCGGCCCATCCGCAGGCAGATGCAGATGATTTTCCAGGACCCGTACGCCTCTTTAAACCCCAGGCAGAAGGTGCTGGATATCCTGACGGAGCCGATTTTGTTTCATAAACTGGCAGCCTCCCGTGCAGAGGCGGAGGAGAAGGCTGTTTATCTGTTGGAGCGGGTCGGCCTGAATCCTGAGCAAGCCAACCGCTATCCCCACCAGTTCTCCGGCGGACAGCGGCAGCGCATCGGCATTGCCAGAGCACTTGCTGTGGAGCCCAAGTTCATCATCGCCGATGAGCCTGTGTCTGCGCTGGACGTGTCCATTCAGGCACAGATCCTGAATATCCTCATGGATCTCAAGGATGAATTCGGCCTGTCCTATCTGTTTATTGCCCACGATCTGAGTGTGGTAAAGCACATCAGTGACCGGCTGGGTGTCATGTATCTGGGTACCATTGTGGAGCGCGCGCCCAAGAGAAAACTGTTTCAGATGCCGCTGCATCCGTATACCAAGGCCCTGTTTTCCGCCGCCCCCACCATTGATGAGACCAGTATCAGTCAGTCTCAGGAGCTGAAGGGCGAGATTCCCAGCCCCATTCATCTCCCCTCGGGCTGCCTGTTCCATGACCGCTGCCCCATGGCCCGGCCGGAGTGCGCCCAGATCATGCCGCAGCTGCGGGAGGTGGAGCCGGAACATTTTGTGGCCTGCCACCTGGTTGAGCCTCAATCCAATCCATCCGATGCTGACAAAGGGAGGGACGCCCTGTGAAATTTGAACTGTGTGCCGGGTACGAGGAGCAGAAGTGGGACGGTATCGTAGTCCCCGTTCTGGAAGGAACGCTGGATCATCTGCAGCTGCCCTGTGAGGCTGAGTTCCAGGCTGTCCGTAATCAGGCTGTTTTTTCCGGAAAAAGGGGAGAGGTGTACCGTTTTACCGCTCTGCGGACCGGTCGGATGATCCAGTATTTCCTGTTAGGACTGGGCAAGAGCGTCAGTCTAGAAACCATGCTGCACAGCTGTGCGGCAGTTTACCGTCAGTGTCATGATATGCGCCTTTCCAGGGTGCTGACCGATCTGCGCGGTTTGGAGACTTTGACGCCCGATCTTCTCAAAAAGTCTGCTGAAGCAATGTATCTGAGCGGGTATCACTTTGATAAATACAAATTTGAGCCGGATCCGGACGGCGTTCAGGAAGCTGCCTTCTGCTGTGATGTCCAGGAAGGCCACCAGCGGGCACTCAACGAGGCTGTGGTCTGCGGCAAAGCCGCCTGCATGGCTCGGGACTTGATCAATGAGCCGCCCACGGTCATGACGCCGGAAAAGCTGGCGGAGGCCGCCGGAGAGATTCTTGCGGGTACGCCGGTCCAGGTGACCATTTACGGCAGAGAGCAGATCAGAAAACTGGGCCTGACCGCTTTTCTAGAGGTGGGAAAGGGCTCCATTCAGGAACCGAAGCTCATCGTCATGAAGTATGACGGCGATCCTGCCCACCCGGAGAGCCGGCTGGGACTGATCGGAAAGGGCCTGACCTACGACAGCGGAGGCTACTCTCTCCAGTCCTCTGAGTTTATGGAGACCATGCAGCATGACATGAGCGGCGGCGCGGCGGTGATCTGTGCCCTTTGGGCCGCTCAGTCCAGGGGCCTGGAGCTGAACGTCACCGGCATTGTTGCAGCCTGCGAAAACAAGCTGTCCGCCACCGCCTATGTGCCCGGTGACGTGATCCGCTCCATGTCCGGCCGCTATATTGAGGTCAACAATACCGATGCCGAGGGCCGTATTACGCTGGCGGATGCCGTGACCTATGCCAAGCAGTGCTGCGGTGTTGATAGCATCATTGATATTGCAACGCTGACTGACGGTATCCAGACGGCCCTGGGAGATGAACGGTGCGGTCTGTTTACCAACGACCACGGGCTCTCTGCCTATGTGGAGAAGGGCGCCGCCGCCGCTTGTGAGCGCGTATGGGAGCTGCCCTGCGACGAAAATCTCCGCCGTGTGCTGGATTCCAGAGTTGCCCACCTCAAAAACAGCGCCATGGGTTCCAGTGTAGGCGGATATGCCACAGTGGGCGCCATGTTCGTCAAGGAATTTGCGGAGGACACTCCGTGGGTACATCTGGACATCGGCGGAACGGCATGGAGCCGGAAATGCGAGGGGATCTATACCAAGGGCGGCATCGGCTTCGGCACCAGAATGCTTTATGAAACCATGTGCGAAATGGAGAAGAGGTAGGAATATGGAACAACTTCAGTTGATCGATTTCCTCAAATACCGCTATCCGTCCGCTGTGGCACTTTCTCCGGATGGCAAACGCGCGGCTTTCGCGGTCAAAAGCATTGACCCGGAACAGGACTGCTATGCATGGAGTCTCTGGATATATGACCTGGATGCAGGGACCTGTACGGAAGTGCCTGGCGGGACAGGGCAGCGCAAAGCGGTTTGGGATGACAGTGCGCATCTGCTCATCATTGAGCGGCAGCCTGACCCGGAACTGCTTGCCCAAGGTATTGAGGCATCCTGGAGTACATTGAGCCGTCTGGATCCAGCCAGCGGTGAAAAGGAACAACTGTTCCGCCTGCCTGTTCATGCTGCGGGTGTGTGGCCGGCAGGGAACGGTACCTACATCATAACAGCAGAGACACATCTGGACCAGCCGAACCTGCTGACTATGGAGCCTGAAGAGCGGGCCAGGGAAGCGGCGCGGCGGCTCCATACCAAGGGCTATAAGACTCTGACAGAACTCCCGCTGTGTGAAAACGGCGTGGGCATGTATAACCAGACCAGAAATACTCTGTTTCTGATAGACCAGAACGGTACTCTGCGGCAGCTTACTGCTGACGACTGGGATGTAAACCGCGTCAGTGTGGAGGGCGGAAGGGTCCTGTTTACCGCGTTCCCGTTCCGTGACGTAAAGCCGGTCACGGAAGGCATGTACCTCTGGACGGCAGAGCAGGGGGAGGTCCGTACCCTCATCACGCCGGACAAATACAGCATTGATTTTGTCGGTTTCTGCGGCGGACGTGCGCTTTGTCTGGGCCTGGTCATGAAAGACTACGGCGTATATGAGCATCCCACCTTTTTCCTGGTTGATGAGGCCGGGGAAACCAACCTGGGCCGTTATGACCGCCGTGTCAACTCGGAAGTGGTCACCGACAGCTTTGATGGCAGCGTACGGGGGCAGAAGATGGTGGGGGACGCCCTCTATTTCCTGAACACCAACGGCGTGGGTACTCAGCTGTGCCGCTGGACTCAGGCAGAAGGCGTAACGTCTCTGTTCACTACGGACGACTACCTGATTGATTTTGACACCCTGGATGGGGAGCATTTTGCCCTGGTGGTGGCGGCAGGTCTGGATCTTCCGGAACTCTACCTGTGGCAGGGAGGTGCACTCCAACGTGCCACCCACTTCAACGACCAGGTATCCGCGCAATGGCACCTGTCTGTGCCGGAACCCTTTACATTCCTGGATCGGGACGGCGTGGAGATCGACGGCTTCGTGCTCAAGCCCGCCGGATATGAGCCTGGCGTGTCTTATCCGGGTATCCTGCATGTACACGGAGGCCCCAAGATGGTCTTTGGACCCGGTTTTCACCATGAGATGCAGCTGTGGTCTGCCCGCGGGTACTTTGTGTTCTACTGCAATCCGAGAGGCAGCTGCGGCAAGGGCAACGCCTTCGCCGACCTTCAGGGTAAGTATGGAACGGTGGATTTCCAGGACCTGATGGACTTTACGGATGCCGTTCTAGACCGCTATCCTGACATTGATCCCTCGCGGATCGGGGTATGCGGCGGCTCCTACGGGGGGTTCATGACCAACTGGATTATTGGCCACACTGACCGCTTCTGCTGTGCTGTTTCCCAGCGGAGCATCTCCAACTATCTGGGGGATTATCTGCTTTCAGATATCGGGTATTATTATGTGCCTGACCAGCAGCGTGGAACGCTTTGGGACCATCCGGAACGGCTTTGGAGCGCATCGCCGCTGTGCTATGCCGATCAGGTCAAGACGCCTACGCTGTTCATCCACTCCGATAAGGATTATCGCTGCACGCTGGCCAACGGGCTGGAGATGTTCGCCGCACTGAAGCTCCATGGTGTGGAGACAAAACTCTGCATGTTCTACGGGGAAGACCACGGGCTGAGCCGTACGGGCACGCCGTCAAATCGTATCTGCCGCATGGAGGAGATCCTGGCCTGGCTGGACAGATACCTGAAAGAGGGGGCTGTCCATGATGCACCTTGATTTTGACACACCCATCGACCGCCGCGGTACGCAGTCCTACAAATGGGATGGCACCCTGGCGGAGTTTGGGCGGGAAGATGTGATCCCCATGTGGGTGGCGGATATGGACTTTCCCTGCGCCCCTGAGATCCTGGATGCCTTTTCTGACAGGGTCCGCCACGGGATCATGGGTTATACAGTCCGAAGCCAGCAGTATATGGATGCCGTCCGCGGCTGGTTCCGCAGCCGGCACGGCTGGAATGTGTCTGAGGAGGCGCTGACCTTCGCGCCCCCCGGCGTGATTTTCGCCGTCAATGTTCTGATTGACCTGCTCTCAGAACCAGGCGATCGGATCGTGATGCAGACGCCGAACTATGACGCGCTGATGAATTCCGTCACAGCCGGCGGACGGATCATTTCAGAAAACCCACTCAAAGTCGTCAATGGCCGTTATGAGCTGGACTTTGACGGGCTGGAGCAGGTCCTGGCGCTGCCGCGCACCAAGATCCTGCTGATGTCCAACCCAAACAATCCAACCGGGCGGCTTTGGACCCCGGAAGAACTGTCCCGCCTTGGAGCGCTATGCGCACAGCATCATGTGACGATCATCAGTGACGATATCCACGCAGATATTGTTATGCCCGGATATCACTACACGCCGCTGCCGTCGCTTTCCCCTGAGCTGGCCCAATGTTCTGTGCTTCTGACTTCCACCAATAAAACCTTCAACCTGGGCGGACTGCAGATGGCTACACTGGTCATATATGACCAGGTGCTCCGCAGCCGGTTTAACCAGGCCATGGCCCGCTATCAGACCAGACTTGACAACTTGTTCGGCGCCATTGCGTTGGAAACCGCCTACGCCTCCTGCGGATATTGGCTGGATGCGGTGATCTCCTACATTGATGAGAACCGGAAGGCTTTGGAAGCCTTCATTCGCACGGAACTGCCTCAACTGACTGCCTATCCCATGGAATCCACCTATTTCTCCTGGATAGACTTTTCCGGACTGGGAAAAGGGGAAGGGCTGGAACGCTTCCTGATCGATACCTGCGGCGTGGCCTTTACGCCCGGCAGAGAGTTTTCAGCCGGTTACGGCCAGTATATGCGGGTTAATCTGGCCTGTCGCCGTGAGCTGCTGCTGACAGCCTTCCGACAGATCCGCCAGAACATCTGAGAACGAAAAACCACCGGAACCCTTCAAAGTGGCCCGGTGGTTTTTTATTTGCTTACACTTTTCCGTTTCGGATCCGCTGGAGATAGCGGTAGACAGTCGGCTCTGAAATATGCAGTTCCCGGGCAGCTTGGCCCACTGAGCCCTTGGTAGAAAATACGCCCTGTGCTTCCAGGGCCTTGACGATCTCCAACTTGTCTGTCGAATTCATATCTGACGGTGGTACGTCGTACTTATGTACGGTCGTATGGATGATATTGCTGGAAAGCTCTGAAATGGAATCATCCAGATTCTCTGTGTAAGAGGTGTGGCGTTCTTCCTCCATAAGCAGGGGATAGGTATGCATCAATTTATTCAAATGCTCGGAGAGAAGAAAGAACTCCTCGACATCGTGGTTGACGCAAATCAGTCCCCGCAGCTCACCATCCTCTTTGATGAAAAACGTAGAAGACACAAATCGCTTCCCACCACGGGTACGCCCTTCATAGTTGGCAACATAATCGTGGTCTAAATATGCGCCGGTCTGGATCAGTTCCTTTGCCAATTCTGTCATGGGGTCACCGACCCGCCGGCCGCTGAGATGACCGTTGCAGGCGGCGATTACTGACCGCTCCGGGGTGGAGACATCATGTAAAATAATTTCATAGTTCTTGCCGCAGATATCTCCCATAAATTCGACTACGGGAATATAACGCTCCAAATAGGCGTAATTGCTCAAATTATCCCTACTTTCTGCGGCGCGTGGCTCAGCAACGCGATATGGAAGCACTCCTGAACTTTGCGTCTGTCTTATCAGCATTGTAACCGATTTCTATTACAATTTCAATTGTATAACAAAAATTTCTTGCCAAATTTAAGGCGGCAGAGGATGCGATATTGACAAACCATCTGCCTTCCTCCATAATCGAGACATACAGGAAACCCATAAGTTTATTGGAGATACATAATATGAAATATGATTTTGACACTCCCATTGACAGAAGGGGCACATCTTCCTACAAATGGGATACCGGCTCTGATTTTTTTGGCCGGGATGACATTATCCCCATGTGGGTGGCTGACATGGATTTTCCGTGTGCACCCTGTATTGTGAAGGCGGTCCAGCAGCGGGCGGCGCATCCGATTTACGGATATGTCGTCCGGCAGCAGCCTTATTACGATGCTGTGCTGGGCTGGCTGAAGCGCCGGTATCACTTTGATGTCCAGCAGGAATACCTTGTTTTTTCGCCGCCTGGGGTTATTTTTGCCATGAGCACCGTGCTGCGGATTCTGACACGGCCGGGGGACTATGTGCTGATCCCTACGCCAAATTATGATTCGCTGTTTGATATGGCAGAACGTAGCGGGAGAGTGCTCCTGGAGAGTCCTCTGATCTGGAAGGACGGCATCTATACATTTGATTACGATGATTTGGAGCGCAAAGCGGCCTCCGGCGCAAAAGTAATGGTGCTGTCCAGTCCGCATAACCCGACCGGACGGGTCTGGAAGCGAGAGGAGCTTGAGCGACTGGCTCAGATTTGTCTCAATCACCATGTGTTTATGCTGGTGGATGAGATACACTGCGATTTCGTTCCCAAGACGAACCCGCACACTACCTTTGGACTTTTGGGTGAGGACGTGCTCAAACACTCCATGATCTGCTACTCAGCCAGCAAGGGTTTCAATCTGGGGGGACTGGGTATGTCCACGATTGTGCTGGCAGATGACGATATCAGACAGCAGTTTAAAGAGGAACTGTCCATTGCTCAGACGCGCTTGGACAACGTGTTTGGAGAGGTGGCTTTAATGGCCGCATATACGCCGGAAGGCGAGGACTGGCTGGATCAGGTCATTGCATATGTGTTTGAGAATAAGGCATATCTGGCTGATTATCTGGCTGAGCACATCCCGGAAATCAAACTGTTTCCGTCAGAGGGTACATATCTGGTCTGGCTGGACTGCTCCGGCCTTCCCTATAAAGGAATGGCGCTGGAACATTTTATGATCAACAAAGCCGGTGTGGCCCTCAGCCCGGGATATGAGTTTGGCCGGGAAGGGGAGCACTTCCTGCGCATGAACCTGGCCTGTCCAAGATCGACGCTGACAAAAGCGTTGCAGCAGATCAAGGCGGCAGTTCAGTCTATCTGAGGGAGCGCTCTGCCTCTGCTGTGCGCATCTTTGCCCAGCAGAGAGGCTCTGAGAAGGCGGTATGCCCTTTCGTCCAGCGATGACAACATGGGTCGAAATGACCGCAGAACGTCTATACTGAGACATCCATTCAGGACATAGAGGAAAAGACAGATCATACTGCCTGCTGATCACAGGATTCTCCCTTGGCGCCGACTTGGTATGATCACCAATGTAAAAGGGGACGGTTCACAGGATATCGTCCGCTATATCTCCAAAGTCCTTCAGTCTCCAGACACTGCCCCTCGCTGGATGGAAAAAATCAAGCTGGAGATCGCCTCTTTGCGTACCATACCAAATCATTACCCTCTAACGATTGAAGCGCCATGGCATTCCGAGGAGATTCATAAAACTCCAGCGGAAAAATTTTTGGTGTATTATTGGGTCAATAAAAGCCAGAAAACTGTATGGATCACTGTAGTTATTTATGGGCAGCGAGATCAGCTCCAGGTGCTCCGTAATATGCCAAAGGATGTATTTTGATCGCTCTACACTTATTGTTGTTTCCTATCCTCCAATTTTTGAGCCTTGGACGACATATATATGACTTATCCGATCTTGCCCCTAGTGGTAAACTCCAGACAGTTAGAGATATGAAAATCGCTCCCC
>CASEPH010000225.1 GCA_949289625.1 uncultured Clostridia bacterium
CATCATGATTCCGCTCGTGGGCGAGGTCAAGGAGCTCAAGTTCGTGAAGGACGTCGTGGTTGCTACCGCCGACAAGATCATCAAGGAAGCTGGCATCGACATGAAGTACGAGGTCGGCACCATGATCGAGATCCCGCGTGCTGCTCTGACGGCTGACGAGATCGCGACCGAGGCCGAGTTCTTCAGCTTCGGCACCAACGATCTGACCCAGATGACGTTCGGCTTCAGCCGTGACGACGCTGGCAAGTTCCTCGATTACTACTATGAGAACAAGATCTACGAGTCCGATCCGTTTGCTCATATCGACCAGAAGGGCGTGGGCAAGCTGGTGAAGATGGCTGCCGAGCTGGGCCGCAAGACCCGCCCGGAGATCCACCTCGGCATCTGCGGCGAGCATGGCGGCGACCCGACCTCCGTCGAGTTCTGCCATAACGTGGGCCTGAACTACGTTTCCTGCAGCCCGTTCCGCGTGCCGATCGCTCGCCTGGCTGCTGCGCAGGCCGCGATCAAGGAGAAGAGAGCGAAGGCCTAATCGCTTTCCGCGTTTTCTCTGAGTAAAACAAACAAATCCCCCCGCATCTCCCGTTATGGGCGGTGCGGGGGGATTTTTCTTCCCCGCTGCTCCCGGAGGAATGTTCTTCGTTCGGGTAGGTGATAAAGAGGTCGCCGCTTTGCGTGAGATACGGGATGTCTTCCACTACATATTCCTGCTGTCCGTCGTAGTGAAAGCAAATTTCAAATTGGTCGGGGTGAACGTGCGGAAGCAGGCACATCTGCGTGTGCGCTAGCAGCTCCACCCGTCCCAGCGAAAGCAGGTGAGGAATGCCAAGCTCTGCAAAAAGGATCAGGCGGCGGTTTTCCGTTCCATCCGTTTTGTTCATGGCAAGATCTCCTTGTGTTTGACAACGTGTTGTGCAAAATCGTATCCAGTTGTTTTTATGAAAGACAGAATCACACACATTTGCTACAATAGCAGCAGAAAAGGAAAGGGAGCGTGATGCTCAGTGACAGAACGCGAAAATTATTTGCGCACCGTCCGGTTTGAAAGGCCGGAGCATATGAGAATCTGCTGTTTGACATGGAGGACGAGGAGGAACGTCTCCCCGAGCTGATCGATCTGGTGGAGCAGTTCAATCTGGGGCTGGTGAAGCGGTATTGCGCGCTGGGCGTGGACGTTATGGGCTATGCCGAGGATCTGGGGATGCAGAACGGCCCGATGCTGTCGCCGCGCCAGTTCCGCCAATACATCTTGCCCAGCTACCGGCGTTTGATTGCTCCGGCCCGTGAAGCGGGGGCGGTGATCCACATGCATTCCGACGGGATGCTGCACCAGCTGGCGGAGGACATTCTGAGCGTGGGAGTGGGTGTGCTGAACCTACAGGATCTGGTGAACGGCATCGACTGGATCCGGCGGGAGATCGAGACGCTGGGGAGCAAGGAGGGCGGCCTGTGCCTGATCTATGGCCTGTATCCCGGAACCCCGATCGAAAACGCCGCGGCTGTCATGGATGCGATGGAGCGATATATGGGGTATTTTGCCTGAATTTCCCCGGCTTCGGCTCCCCCAAAAAGCCGGATGGGTTTTCTCGTTTTTCACTGTACAATATTTTCCCGGTGGAATCCAGCCAAACCGACGGATTTTAAAAATATTTTAGAATAAAGCAGGCTTCCCGCCCCTTGCCGGATCAGCGACACGATTCTCCGTCCCGGTGCTGTAAAAAACGGCCTGCATCGTGTATGATAAGCATGTGGCCACGAACTGCATTTCAGATTGGGAGGAACCATCATGGAGCTGGGAAATAAAATCAGGGAGCTGCGGCTGAAAAAATCGGCCACACAGGAGCAGATCGCCAAGCGGCTGGGGGTGTCGGCCCAGTGCGTCAGCAAGTGGGAAAATAACATCACCATGCCGGACATTCAGCTTCTGCCGGAGCTGTCCGCCTGCTTCGGCGTGACGATCGACGAGCTGTTTGATCTCACGGAGGATACGCGGTTGGAGCGCATTTCCAACCTGCTGGAGGACGAGCGGATGCTCGACGTGGCGGAGTTCTGCCAAGTGGAATCGTTTCTGCTGGAAAAGACGCGGGCCTGCCCGCAGGAAGCAAAATACGAGACGCTGCTGGCGTCCCTCTATAACCACATGGCCGACGGATACCGCACGAAGGCCGAGGAGCGCGCCAAGCAGGCCCTGCGCCTGGAGCCGGACAGCAAGGAGAACCACAGCCAGCTGCGCATGGCGCAGAACGGCTTTGCCATGGACTGGAACTTTTCCAACTGCGCGGCGCGGATCGCGTTTTACCAGCAGTTCTGCAAGGAACATCCGCACAACCGGTGCGGCTGCATGGATCTGCTCGAAGGGCTGATCGCGGACTACCGGCTGGAGGAGGCCGGAACACTTCTGGAGCGGTCGAGGGAGCTTTTGGGGGACGTGCGGGCCTCCACTTACGAGGGATGGATCCAGTGGAACAGCGGCGACCAGGAGGGCGCTCTGCGGTGCTGGAGAGAGATGACCGAGCGCCATCCGGACGACTGGCTGGCAGCCATCAGCGAGGCGGACTGTCTGGCGCATGTGGGCCGCTACGATCCGGCTTTGGAGCTGTACCGCCGGGCGCTTGCGCTTCAGCCGAAGCCGCGCTATACGGACAGCGCCATCTGCATCGCGCAGATCTGTGAAATCAAAGGCGATTACCCGCAGGCAATCGAAGCCTGGAACGAGGTGATCCGCATTTTGGAGGAGGAATACGGTATCCGGGAGGGCGAGGGTGTCGACGCGCCCAGACGGGAGATCGAGCGTCTGTCCTCTTTTTGAAAAACTCTGCATGAAAAACCCCCGCATGGGTCCCATATGGGCCAAATGCGGGGATTTTTTCTGTCTTTTGAGGAAAAGATTTGTGCGATCACGCCAAACCTGTTATAATGTGTGCAGATCTCCCGCTCCGCCGGAGAACCGGCGCGGGAATTTTGTTCCGGAAAGAAAGGACGGGGATTCCCATGGCAGGAAAGAACCTGTATACCGTGATTGTCGCGGACGATGAGGACGAGCTGCGGGAGGGTGTGTGCACCAT
>CASEPH010000226.1 GCA_949289625.1 uncultured Clostridia bacterium
TAATCTTTCCGATGTCTGCGACGCAGGCATGAACGGCCTCCACATCCAGAGGCTTGATGGTGTGCATATCCAGTACACGGGCGGAGATCCCGGCAGCAGCCAGAGTCTCTGCGGCCTCCAGAGCCAGACGGACCGTATCGCCGTTTGCAATGATGGCCACGTCACTGCCGTCCCGGAGCTGATTGGCTTTGCCAATCTCAAATGTGTCATTCTCGTCATAGATGACCGGGATGGCATCCCGAGTGAAGCGCAAGTAAACGGGGCCGTCAAATTCTGCAGCGGCACGCACCAGCTTCCGGGCAGCCCAGTAGTCGGCAGGCATAATAACGGTCATATTGGGAATGGTGCGCAGAATGCCCATGTCCTCGATGCTCTGGTGGCTGGCGCCGTCGTTAGCCGGAGTGACGCCGCCGTGGGAGCAGGCGATCTTTACATTCAGGTGGGGGTAACAGATTTCCTGACGGATCATCTCACACATCCGCATGGAGCCGAAGGCGGCATAGGTAACTACAAAGGGGACCTTACCGCAGGTGGCCAGGCCAGCAGCCACACCGGCAGCGTTCTGTTCGGCAATGCCTACATTCAGGTACTGTTCCGGCAGTTCCTTGCGGAAGGCGCCTGTTTTGCAGGACTTGCCGATGTCCACGTCAACTACTAAAATATTAGAGTTTTCCTTGCCAAGCGCTACAATCTCATCACCAAACCCGTCTCGGGTGGCCTTTTTTAATGTTTCGCTCATCTTCGTTTCCTCCTTCAGCACTTCACATACTGCTGATCCAATTCTGCCATAGCCTGCTGATATTCCTGGTCGTTGGGAGCCACGCCGTGCCAGCCGCACTGGTTCTCCATGAAGGAGACGCCCTTTCCCTTGATGGTGTGTCCAAAAATGCATTTAGGTCTGCCGTTCTTGACGGCTTCCGCCAGGTCAAGGGCGGCTACCATCTGACCCATGTCATTACCGTTGATCTCGTATACATCAAAGCCAAATGCCCGGAACTTAGCGCCCAGATCAATGGGGGGCATGATTTCGTCGCAGGTGCCGTCCAACTGCAGGTTGTTGTAGTCCACAAAGACAACCAGGTTATCCAACTGGTACTTATAGGCGGTCTGGCAGGCTTCCCAGATCTCACCTTCGTTGCACTCACCTTCTCCCACGGCGACGAACACCCGGTAGGATTTTTGGTCCAGTTTGGCGGCAATGGCCATACCCACTCCGCAGGCCAGTCCCTGCCCTAAAGAGCCGGTAGAAATATCGATGCCGGGACACTTCTTCATATCCGGATGTCCCTGGAGTATGGAGCCCTCCTTCCGCAGAGTGTCCAGTTCCTCCATCGGGAAGAAGCCGCGCATGGCAAGTGCGGCGTATTGAGCAGGGCACACGTGACCCTTAGAGAGGACGAAGCGGTCCCGGTCAGGCCACTTTGGGTCCTTGGGGTCCAGATCCATCTCCCGGAAATAGCAGGCTGTAATGAACTCAGCCACAGACAGGGAACCGCCGGGATGGCCAGACTGGGCTTTATGGATCATGGAGATGACATTTTTTTTCAGATCGATACAGGTGTTCTGCAGCTGAGCGATGCTTGTGGTTTCCTTCATGATACTCACCTTTCTTCAAGCAGAGTTTACGATGTGAACATAGTGGAGATGCCGGGGATATAGGTAATGATCAGAAGCACGACGATGGATGCGATCAGAAGCGGGACCACAGCCTTGGAGATCTGCTTCAAATTTACCTTGGCTACGCCGCAGGCCACATATAGGTTGACTCCCACAGGAGGAGTGAACAGTCCGATGGCCAGGTTGACGATCATAACTACGCCAAGATGGATGAGGTCGATGCCCAGGGCCTGAGCCACGGGGACAAACAGTGGAGTAAAAATATACAGAGCAGAGGTAGAGTCCAGAAAGCAGCCCGCAATGAGCAGAATGATATTGACGATCAGGAAGAACACGATG
>CASEPH010000227.1 GCA_949289625.1 uncultured Clostridia bacterium
CGGCTGGATAAGATCATCACCGGCACCTACAATGTGCCCGGAAATTACAAGGTGGTCTACCAGACCAATCTGGGCGGCGGCACCTGGTACACCATGTACGACAACCTGAGCACCCAGCAGAACTACACGCTGGATGCCTCGCCCGCCGCATTGGGGCTTGCTTCCAACGAGTATGTGACCCAGTTTATGGTATCCTTCGGTGTGGTGCCCTCCAATTTTCGACAGGTGGAGGCACCGAGAGTCTACTGCAATGTGGTATCCTGGCTCACTGGCGGTGCCCAGTTCGTCAACCAGGCGGACGTGGGCGGCGTCTATAACGGGCAGTGGATTATGGCCACCAGTCGGTGGGTAACCAAGGTCTACAAGCCTTCCCAGCCCCTTCCCAGAACGGGGTATTAACCAGAAACAATCATAGATCTGAGGGCTGCCTTATGGGCGGCCCTCGTTTTACTACTGTGACAAGAAAGTGAGGATGATTGGCATGAAATATAAGAAATATTTGTGTGCAATCTGCATGGTTTTCCTTACGTTTGTCCTGCTCATGGTGCCAGCTTTAGCGGCAAGTGGTGATGTGGCTGGTGCTGTAGAACAGACTTGGACAGATGCAGCCTCCCAAATCAAGACCGTCGTGGACAATGTTGTGTTCCCTGCTCTGGATATGATTTTGGTAGTGGCCTTCTTTTGTAAATTGGGCATGGCGTATTTTGACTATAAGCAGAGGGGCCAGTTCGAGTGGACAGGACCGGTAATCCTTTTTGTCTGCCTTGTTTTTGTCTTGCTTGCGCCAAATTATATTTGGGGCATCATCGGGATTTGAGAATCCACGGCCGCACCCTCTCCCACTTAGGAAGGGGGTGCGGCCAGTTTTACGGGAGGAGATGTTAGTGCCTGATGTTTATTTGGGATTTTGTGGCCAATCCCATCATGGATGCCCTCATGGACTGGTTCTACAGCCAGGTAGTGGGGTTCTTGGGGGCGTTTTTCGCCCAGATGGGCAACATGGGAGCCGAAATTTTTGAACTTGAATGGGTAGAGGCTGTTGTCCTTTTCTTTTCTCAACTGGGCTGGGCTTTATATGGAGTCAGCCTCGTTGTGTCAGGATTTGAGTGCGGTATAGAATATATCTCCGGCCGCGGGAACATTCAACAGGCTGCGCTGAATGCCATCAAAGGGTTCTTGGCCGTCAATCTTTTTACGGTTGTCCCGGTCCGTCTCTATTCTCTCTCCGTTGCTCTGCAGGGTAAATTTGCTCTGGGAATCACCGGAGCAGGATCCGGTATTGGAGATATCGGTGCAGCCATTTTGGAGAATATGGAATCTATATCCTTGGCGGAAATTGCCGCGTCAGGCCGCTGGGGAATCGGAACCAACCCGCTCATGTTAATCTTCTGTATCATCCTGATGGCCTATGCTGTGATCAAGGTGTTTTTCGCAAATCTGAAAAGAGGTGGAATTCTTCTCATTCAGATTGCCGTTGGAAGCCTCTATATGTTTTCAATTCCCAGGGGGTACACCGACGGATTCACGCAGTGGATGAAACAGGTGATTGGCCTGTGCCTGACCGCGTTTCTGCAGGCCACCATATTGGTGGCAGGGCTGATGGTATTCAACGAACACGCTCTCTTAGGATTAGGCTTGATGCTATCTGCCGGCGAAGTGCCCAGGATTGCGGGTACATTTGGCCTGGACACCACCACCAGAGCCAATATCATGTCCGCGGTGTATACGGCTCAAGCAGCTGTCAACACCACCCGTACACTTGTGCAGGCAGCAACAAAATGAGTGAGGGTACAGGGGGCGTCCTAACGATGGGCAGCCTTTTTGACGGAATTGGTGGATTCCCGTTGGCCGCTGTACGTAGCGGAATCGAGCCGTTATGGGCCAGCGAGATCGAGGCGTTTCCCATCGCAGTTACCAAGAAACACTTCCCCAACATGGTTCATGTAGGGGATATCACACAACTCAATGGAACCGAACTTCCGCCGGTGGATATCATCTGTGGAGGTTCTCCGTGTCAGGATCTCTCCGTGGCTGGAGCACGTGCCGGATTAGCCGGTGAGCGCTCCGGCCTTTTTCTGGAACAGATCCGCATCATTAAGGAGATGAGATATGCAGACAAACAAAGAGGACGGCCAGATCTCCTTGTTCGCCCAAGATACGGAGTTTGGGAAAATGTTCCCGGCGCTTTCTCCAGTGCGGAAGGAGAAGACTTCAAAATCGTCCTCCAATCGTTCCTCCAAATTGAAGAACCATACCTTCATGTTATTAGACCTGAGACCGGGCGCTGGGAATATTCTGGGGCCGTGTTGGGATTACGATCCTGTGTGGCTTGGGTCACTTGGGACGCTCAATACCTCGGAGTGCCCCAGCGCCGTCGTCGAATCTTCCTTATCGCAGATTTTGCAGGGTACAGTCCCGTACAAATACTATTTATCCCCGACAGCTTGCCTGGGAATTCTCCGCAGGGCGGATGAACGGGGGAAGGATTTGCCGCCGCCGCTGAAAATAGCCCTGAAACTCCAGTCTGGGATCATGAAGGTGAATCAAAATGACTGCGTTCCAAACGAACTCCTCTCTCCGGGACCCTGCAGCGATAATGAAACAATTCCGGTATCAGGAGTTGTGGCAAAAGGAAATGGGGAGTGTTTTCTTACAGAGGAATGCCATACGTCGTTGAGTGCTGGAGGTGGGCAGCCTGGACAGGGATATCCCTGTGTATTTACTGCGGGCTTCTCTGCAGGAGCGGGTGCGTCCGCGGGTAGTATCGGATACGAAGAAGAAACGGCCCCCACGCTCAAAGGAAGCGCCAGTGGAAACTGTATGCCTTCCATCCTCTGCCTAAATGACCAGGGTGGAAGCGTAATGGATGTAACTGAGAACAAGACCGGGACTCTGCGGGCACAGACTCATGGCCATGAGCCGCTTGTTTTTGATGCCCATGATCAAGACACAAGATATCGGGGACCGGTTCAATGCTCACCAACCCTCTCAGCAAGCCTGCTGAATCATCCTCTGGTAGTTGAGCCGTCCCAAGAACCGGCTCTGTTTGAGAACCATGGAATTGACGCCCGTTACACCGGCCCGCATTCAGTATCCCCAACGCTTTCTGCCAGGGCCGGAACCGGCGGCAATAATTTGCCGCTCATTACAGCACCGGATGAAACCTACTGTATTACCGGTAATGCTATCGACCGTCAGCCTCATAACGGCGGGAACGGTATTGGGTATCAAGCGGATCTGGCCTATACCCTGACTGCTACAGATCATCACGCGGTATTCAGACGGCAGCGAGTAGATCGGTTTCAAAGTGATTCCATAGTTGGAACACAAAGTGCCCGGCAATATAAAGATGCTACGGATCTTGTTTGCCAACAAATCACAGAAAAGGAGAATATGATACTACTCATTCGCAGGCTTACACCCTTGGAATGCGAAAGGCTGCAAGGTTATCCGGACGGCTGGACGGACTTGCCGAACGCCTCTGACTCGAACCGCTACAAGGCGTTGGGCAACAGCGTTGCAATCCCCTGTGTGCAGTACCTGATCCAACGCATCGCCATGTGTCTTGTGCTTGGGTTCCAGGGGTACTTTTAGTTCCTTTTGTGCATGGCTTTTCACTTACTATTCGGGTATGCTTGCTTTGCACTTAAAGAAAAAGGAGGCCAGGATATGGCAGAAGAAATTAAAAACCTCTGTGCCCCTATCCCCGTAGATCTGCATGCGCAGGTACGAGAACGGCAGGAAGCATCCGGTAAAACCCTTGGCCAATACATGACTTGGCTGATCACACAATTCTACGAACTTGAAAAAGGAGGCAGTGCAGATATGGCTGACAACAAGAGAACAGTGGCGTTCAAGGTTCCGGCAGAGTTATTCGAACAGCTCAAGGTGTATCTGGAAAAGCACAATATCAAGCAAAGTGCCTTCTTCCTGGACTACATCCAACGGACTCTCGCAGATGATGCTGACCAGACTGACGAACAGTAGGCATGACTATACCCCCGCCGCAGGAAAGCGGTGGGGGTTTACTTTTGCCGGGTGTATCTTACTTCAATGGGCAAAGGAGCGAATTGTATGAACAAGGAAGAGTTTTGGCGGATCATTGAGTCCGTCAATCAATTGGTCCCCGATGGGGATCAGGATGTGGTTTCCCAAAAATTATATGAGGAACTGGTGCGGCACTCCCCGCAGGAGATTCTGGACTGGTACCTCATTTCACAGGAATATCTCAAAGCGGCATACCGCAATGATCTCTGGGCTGCCGCAACCGCTTTAGGCGCACATGCATCCGATGACGGTTTTATTGATTTCCGTACATGGCTTATTTCCCAGGGGAAAGAAATTTACATGGAGGCTATGCATGACCCCGACTCCCTGGCGCAGAACCCACATTCTGGTGTGGATATGAACTTTGAGGGGTTTACTTTCAGCGCCGTCCAGGCATACGGGGAGAAACTCAATCATTCCGGAAAGAACGGTATTATCAAACTATATGATGACCTGGACAACCACAGACTAAGCGATCAGGTTGTGACGGAAATCCAAAACGAAATTCCCCGGCATCAGGATGCTCCAAACAACCGGCTCCCCCTGGATTACTCCGCTCAGTTTCCTCATATTTGGGAACGCATGACTTCGCGATCTCCTGAACTATGTGCTATGGAAAAAGCACTCGACTATTTTATCTCAATCCCTGGGGTGGTCTATGCCTATGTCTATCAGAACGAAAAGTGTGATGAGTACCGTTTTGCAGACACTCCGAAAAATATTGCCAACTTCATCGGAGACCACTCTGCCGCGGATCGGATCGTACTGACAGATGTTCTTGACCGACTGCTCTTGGACACACGCGGAAATATTATCGACACCTGCCCGGACAAGGAATTGCTGAATAAGGTAAAGCACTTCCTGATTCCTATCCAAACAGGCGAGGTACAGCCGGAACCTGTTCGCTGCGAGTGCCTGACTGAACAAGAGGGCAAGCAGGGTGCGTCTGGAGAAGATGGACTTGTTACAGTTCATCGGATGCTGGATGGGACCTACCAGCTTTACAAAACGGAGGTCCCAGACAAATTGTTTGAGGGGGCGCCTGCTAATATCCTTGAGTACCTGGAGTACTGTGACCTGGCAGGCGTTCAGGAGCGCCTGCCTAACTTGCTTGTTCCTGCAGATGACTACCACCTGTGCATTCTTACCAAGTGTGATGAGGATTGCTACAGTATTGGCGTTATCTGGGGTGCGGAGCACATCACAGATTATATCAGACAGCAGGCGCCGATGGCCTCCGGCGAACTCTCAGATCTGGTGCAGCAGTTCTCAGAACTGCCGTATCACAGTTCCGAACAACAAGATGATCTCGCAATGGAACTTCCCTATTAAAAACAGCCTTCTCCCATCGCTCTAAACCGGAATGGGACCAAACCTCAAAAGGAGGTGCAAGCAGTATGTTCATTTATCCAGAAAACCTGAAAGCAAAGCCTATGTTGTGGCTTTGGGAACTGCGGGATATCGGCATCATCGGCGTCAGTTTTCTTCTCTCTGTTCTGGCACTTAGCCAAGGCATCGGCATGGTTCCATTGGTGATTACAGTCCTCTTTGCTTTTCTCACCATTCGCGTTGATGATTCCAGTATTCTGGACTTTCTGAGAAGAGCGGCCTGTTTTCTAATCCTGCATCAACAATATTATGAATGGAGGCTCGACCCGTGACTCGAAAAGAAAAACTCGCTGTAAAGCAGCATCAATCCACACGACAGCTGATGGGGATACAGGGGGTTGCGCCTCATGGCGTAACCACATCCAATGCGGAACTGGTCTTTTTTCTTGTGCGGCCAGACAACCTCTCCGTCCTTTCTGCTGACGGGATCCGGGCCAGAGTCAATGCGCTGGCCAATCTATTGCGGGCAGAGCCTGCGGTGGAACTGCTGGTTGTCGATTCCAGAGAGTCCTTCCAGCGGAATAAGGAATTTTATCAGGCGCGCCTGGAAGAGGAGAGTCTTCCTGCACTGAGGGAACTTCTGGTGCAAGACATTCGGCATCTGGACGAAATCCTGTCCTCTTCCGCATCTGCCCGTGAATTTGTCTTGATCCTACGCAGGGATCTCAAATCAGATATGAACGAGGGCACATTGCGGCAGCTGGAGAAGGGGATCTGCGATCATGGCCTGCATGTCCGGCTGGCAGACGAGCAGGATGTTAAACGCCTGCTGGCAGTCTATTACCAGCATGATGTGACTACAGATTTTTTTGAAGATGTAGACGGTGGAAAGGCGGTGATTCAAAATGGCAAATAAGAAGAAACAGAAAAAGAAAAGCCCGCCGGCGAAACAACCTGCAGTTGCCAGACCAAAAGAGTTTCTCGACCTCATTGCGCCGGCGGCAGTGAAATTCAATACCGACCACTTCATTCTGGGCGGGACCTACAGAAGTGTTGTCGCCATTCGTAGTTATCCTCCCACTACGGAGGAACTGGCTCTGCTGCGCAGGCTTGGAGAGTTGGCGGGCGTTACACTGCGCCTCTTTACAAGACGAGTGACTACTGCAGAGGAGGATGCCATCATTCACGCAGCTACCAACAAGAACCGGATGGAGCGCAGTAATTTCAGTAACATGAAGCAGAGCATTACGGCTGAGGAGAAGATCCAGGATGTCGAAACCCTGATCAAGACAACACGGCGGCAGACGGAACCGCTCATCCACTGCTCCTGCTTTCTGGAATTGACTGCAAATACCATGGAAGACCTCAGAACCCTGCGGGATGAGGTCAACGCGATTCTGATCCGGTCCAAGTTGGGAACAGATCCGCTGCTTCTAAGGCAGAGAGAAGGCTTCCTCTCTTCCAATCCGGCGGGGCAAAATGCGTTTGGCTCTTTTGCGGAGCGTGTTCTTCCCGCAACCAGTGTAGCCAATCTGTACCCGATCAGTTACTCGGGTAAAACAGATCCGATGGGTTTCTATGTTGGCCGGGATAAGTACGGCTCCAATGTAATTGTGGATTTGGATCGGAGGGCGGATGACAAAACCAATGCCAGCGCCTTGATCCTCGGCAACAGCGGCCAAGGCAAAACCTACCTGCTCAGACTCCTGATCTGTAATGGATTGGAAACGGGAAAAACTGTAATCTCTCTGGACTCTGAGCATGAGATGGAGGATCTCTGCCGAAACATCGGCGGATGCTTTTTGGACTTCATGGATGGCCGGCATCGGATCAACCTTCTGGAACCGCGCCGGTGGGATGATGGCAGCGAACCGGATGACCCCGAGGCCCCGGCCGCTTTCCGCGGGACGCTGCTGGCCCAGCATGTCTCTTTCCTGCGAGACATCTTTCGTGTCTATAAGGACTTTGATACCCCGCATATTGATACGCTGGAGTTGATGATCGAACGGTTATACCGCAAATGGGGTATCAACGACAAAACGGATTTCTCCCGTATGCTTCCTACCGACTACCCCATCCTGTCGGATCTTTACGACATCATTGAGGATGCCTACCAGAATTATGAGCGCGAAGGGGAACTGAAACTCTATCCCGCAGAGATGCTTCGGGATCTGTTGCTGGGGCTCCATTCAATGTGCAAAGGCGCAGACGCACGGTTTTTCAACGGCCACACCAATATCTCGTCCGCACGGTTCCTGGTCTTCTGTGTCAAGGGGCTGGACAGTGTGGCGCAGAACCTGCGGGATACCTTGCTGTTTACCGTGCTCTCCTATATGTCTGACCAACTGCTCACTGCCGGAAATACCGTGGCCGCCATCGACGAACTGTACCTGTGGCTCACCAATCCAGTCGCGGTTACCTACATCCGCAACTGCCTCAAACGGGTTCGTAAAAAGGAGTCCTCCTTGATTCTGGCCAGTCAGAATCTGGAGGATTTTGACCAGCCGGGTATCCGGGAACTGACGCGTCCCCTTTTCGCTATCCCCACACACCAGTTTATTTTCAATGCGGGCGCCATTGACAAAAAGTTTTACATGGAAAATCTCCAGTTGGAAGAAGCAGAGTATGAATTGATCCGGTACCCACAGCGAGGAGTCTGTCTCTATAAATGCGGTAATGACAGGCATCTGCTGGCCGTACATGCTCCGCCGCACAAGGAACGGCTCTTTGGATCGGCTGGCGGTCGGTGATTCAGTCGGAGGTGAAATTAACATGAAGGGCAAATTTGAAAAAGTCCGCACAATAGAAGAGGCGATCTCACAACAGAAAGAAAAAATCCTATGCGGCACACTGGATGACCCGCAGCAAAGGCAGGAACTTCAACGATTGGGTGATCTTGTACAGGAATACAACGCCATTGCGGAATTCCCAATGGAGCTGAAATACCTGATAGCCGAAGACGGTGAATGCTTTTCCGTAGTGGCAGGCTTCATTGGCGATGATACCGGACTTGTGGATGAGGATGGTTGCCGTTTGAAGGTTGGAGATGTGGTGAACCTTGTGCAAGGTGATACCAATTACAATCGCATGATCCTGTTATCAAACCGCGGAAAACCTATTTTTTCTCAGGAGGAACTGGAGTCAAAGAAAGCATTGCGGATAGACTGTTTCAGCGAAGAGAATTTGAAAACTGCGGCATCGTGTGCCTGCTTTGACGTAACCCTGCATAACTGCTTGGACGACGCCGCTGAACAACGGCAGCAGGATAGTTTATCCATGGGATGAGATAACCAATTATAAGTATGGGAGGTGAGTTTTATGGCCATTCCCGCCGCCGCTATTGCAAAGGCCGCAGTTGCTGTTCTCGCAAATGACAAGACGCGCAAGGCAGCGGGCTGGGTTCTGGTGGCGATCCTGTCTCCCGTTATCCTTCTTATTGCTGCGTTCTGCTCCATTCTGGGCGGCTCTGCACAACATAATACCAATATCCTTGACCTGTGTTTCTATGGAGGTACTCTCCCAGCAGATCTATCTGCAGAGTACCGAGTCTACATTGAGGACATACAGACAAGTTTCTCATTGCTGGATGAATGCATCACAGAAATCAATAGCATGACGGATGAAGGAACAAGCCTTGACACGATACGAGTCAAGGCCATTTTTTTTGCTCTGTACTTCGGCGCCGACTCTCCCAGCAGTCGGGTCCATCAGGAATTTGTTGACTGCTTTGTAACTTATGAGGAACGAACTCGGACAGAGGATGACTCAGAAGAGGATGAAACAGACAGTACAGAAGAATCCGATGAAACAGATGCAGATGAAACCTATACAGTGGCAGTCCCCATTACAGACATGGCAACGATATGGTCCAATATCCAAACAAAATTGGGAATCACCGTTACCGAGGAACAGCAGAGCAACGCAGACAGCATCTATAACCTGATTTGTTACGGATCATCTACCGGAACGGATGGCTGGATCCCTGGCGCGGACGTGCCGTTTATCGGGGCGGACGGGTTCTGTTCTCCTGTTGGCTCCGGTTGGGTGTCCAGAGTTACATCAGAGTTTGGTTATCGATCAGATCCCTTTACCGGCCAGACGAAAGGACACACTGGCATCGACATCGCTGTCCCTACAGGCACGCCAGTCCGTGCGGCTCTGCCAGGCGTGGTCACGACCGCTGCCTACAACGCAGGCGGATATGGTTACTATGTGATGATCGATCACGGCAACGGTATGGTGACCCTATATGCCCACAATTCTAAATTGCTGGTCAGGGCAGGCGATACTGTGGAAACAGGGGACATCGTATCGCTGTCTGGTTCCACTGGACGTTCTACCGGTCCGCACCTCCATTTCGAAGTGCGAGTCGACGGTCAGCGTGTCAATCCAAGATCATACCTGCCAACTGATTAAAGGAGGTGCGCTCTCATGAAAGAGAGTGAGATTACAATACTGAAAGTTGAGCCGGGCAAAATCCCGGAAACGGTGGCGATCCCAAACACTTTGGATGCCATGCAGGAAGTGGTGGGTGGCTACATTGAGGTGATCCCTTTGAACGATGTCTGCATGGTCTGCAATGAGGAAGGTAAATTAATCGGTCTGGAGGGCAACCGCCGTGTGGGAAATGACATTATCGCCGGCACCTTTTTCCTGGCCGGTGATACCAGTACGGGTGACTTCTGTTCTCTCACAGAGGAACAGTTGGATCGTTTCCAAAAACTGTTCGCCCAGCCGGAATCGTTCCAGCCCGGCGAGGTAGAGGATGCTCTGCGGGTTGAGTTCTACTCGATGTAAGGAGGACAGTATGGACAAGGTTGAACTGAAAGTAACAATGGAGCCGGAGCGCTTGGACGCGCTCCGGTATTTTTTGTCCGCCAAGGAGAAAAGCACACCTGAGAAAAAACTGAAACGGATGCTGGAAGAACTCTATGAAGAATATGTCCCAGCGGACACTCGTGAGTATCTGGACAGCAGGAACAAGCCTGCTGCAACCCGGCCAAGGCAACAGCGGACAGTCAAATCCGGACGTTCCCGTCAGACTCAAAATGATAACAGCAATCAGGAAAAGGACGGACAGGATTTGTCAACCAGTTATGATATGGGAGGTTGTAATGATGAAAAAGTGTGATTTTCTGAATCAGGATCAGCGTTCGTTCAATCGTCTGCTCAGCCTGCGGCAGCGGAAAGACATTCGCTGTCCCGCACCCAGCACCTGCAGCAAACAGAAACCTGCCAAACGGCGGAACAGGGGGTGTCCGAATGAGCGGCTCCGTTGAAATCGTACTGTGGCTCCATGAGTATGAATTCAAGGCACTGAAAAAACAACTTGCTTCGAATGGAACTGATGTTGAAAAACGAATGCAGGAAATGCTTGCCGATCTATATTCTGAGTGCGTTCCTTTTGAGGAACGACAGGCGATACAGGAACTCATCAATGCTGAACATGCCGAGGCGGTAGCGGATCAAATGGCCAACACCACCTGGGCGGCGTACCATGTCACCGGTCGGGGAGAGGATCTGTATTTCAAAAGTCCTTCAGCAGATACACTGCTCATCGCCGCAAAACGCTTGCGTACTTATCTCACCGCTGGGGATAGTCCTCAACCTGTTTCCTTTGCATCTGTGTTCAAAGACCGCTCGGAAATCACCCAGGCAGAATATGATCAACTTCTGGACCAACGGCTGCAGAACACTGGGAAGGTGTCAGGTGTTTTCGAAACGGACTTTGACAAGGATATATTTTCCGCAGCTAACGCTATGGATGGCTGGCATACCTACCGTATCCATGACGTGAGCGTGGCAGCCTACCACGCTTTCCGAAAACAGAATATCTCTATGGATCAGAGATGGGATCGACTGCTGGACAAACTTGAAGGCAAAGAACTCACGCCGGACTCTGAGGCCATTGTGCTGTCTGGATCAAGACGGCTTCGCATGGAAGAGGTCACCTTTCAAGATGATATGAGCGAGTGCGGAAACCAACTGAATTTTTATGTGCCGATCACATTTGATCCCGACGCAGTGTTCGGAACCCATGTTGCTACCGATGCCAATGATGACTACCTCAATGTCTATGCGGATTTTGATTTGGATGTTGGCGAAGTGTGCGACGCACTCACTGTGATCCAGGCCTGCGGAGATGGTTCTGAAGAAACCTATCGCTATCCCTTAACTGAGGAGGAGCGCTTAGCCTTGCGCTCCAAAATGAACGACTACTGCATGGAACAGACCGGAATGAGTTTGGATGAATATCGCGCACAGTATCTTGCCGAAGGGATTTCCTCCTCCTCATTCCCAGAGAGCCAGACAATGATGTGAGGAGGTAAATAAGGTTGATTGATCGCAACAGCAAAAATAAATTCATACTCAGCTGTTTTCAGAAACTTCTGGACGACGGTGAGCCACATCAGTATCGAGAGATCCTTAACTATGTGCGCGAGCAGGCTAAAGGTACGCAGTTCGAAGGAACCATTGAACAAAACAATCTCGTTCTGCCCATCAGAAACAAACTTGAGGATCCTGCGTTTCCTTATGAACGCGTGAGCTATGGTTTCTATCAGAAGGTAGAACTGCGTACTGCAGCGCAGGAGGAAGTCGCGCTTCATGCAGACTCCGTCTACGATCTGCTGGACAACGCGTTTTCCCTACAACGTCAGATGGAAACCGTTCACAAAACGCAGCAGGAGCAGTTCTCCTCGAGCAAAATATTGGAGAACTCTTTCCAGGTTGTGTCCGGTCACCTGGAAACGCTGCTTGACAGTATGTCCATGTTGGTCGCAGACATGGAAGATCTGGCTCAGGAGTCCTCGCAAGAGCCTGAAAACGAGGATTTGTCCGGGATGCAGATGGGCTGATGCCGGAGGCACAAAAAACGCCCCGTGTAGGCCGCTGTGAGGCCCTGTGTGCCCTCTTCCGGGGGGAGGCAGGCCCCCTACTCCTCCTGACCGGTTTGTCGCTGTTTGTCGGGCTTTTTCCACCGGGGGGGCGGAGGACGAAAAAAAGGCAGCCGGCTATGGATTTGTCAAGCAAAAAATATACAGATAAAGTGAATACTTGAGAGGCGCAAAATGGCGCAGAAAACTGGACCCACCTGGGTTGGGTCTGAGCAGAGATTATGATGGGCCATTACGCCACAGTCGACATAACGGGCGCATAGACCTTGTTGTCCCGCATGATGGCGTAGATAACAGCGGTCATCTTCTTCGTCACATGCCCAATGATATTCATGTAACGCAGCCCTTCGGCGGCTTTCTTCTCATAGTATGCCTTAAACATGGGATCGCGTTGAACGGCACCAATGGAGGCCATCCAAACCGCTCTGCGCAGATAAGGTGAGCCTCGCTTGGACATATGGACATGTGTACCCACAAACTCACCGGATTGGTTCACGGATGGGTCTACGCCTATATATGCGGCCAGTTTGTCAGCGGAAGGAAAACGAGAGATATCACCAATCTCGCTGAGGATCGTAGCCGCAAGGATCGGCCCTATTCCGGGAATGGTGGTAAGTGTGGTGTCAAACTGTTGGAGCAGCGCCCCAATCTGCGTCTCCAGCATGCCGCATTTTTCCTGCAGCGTGCGAATCTGCTCCAGCAGTAAAAGAATCAATGTTGCGTATACGCCCTCACAGTCCTCAATGCCAAAACTGTTCCGGGCCAACTCTTTCATCTCCCGGGCCTTCCATTCCCCAAAGTGGCCGTTGCTGCTTGCCCAAAGGATCTCTGTCAGTTTGGCGAGATGTGCATTGGCCAGTTTTTGTGGCGTGGGGTATTTGGCAAGTACAGCCAGTGAGGATTTGCAAAAAACAGAATCGAACTGCGTTTCGTACTCAGGAAAGACGCGGTCCAGGAGCGCAATTGTTTTTCTTTTCAGATCGCTGGCAAGATCCATGAGGTAAGACCGGTTGCGGCACAGTTCTTTCAGGGCCAGCAGCCTGTCCTGCCCAACATCGCTGGAAGTATAGTAGCCAAAACGGATGACCTCTGCAATGACCAGAGAGTCCTTCGCATCGGTTTTTGCTTTGCGGAGAAACATCTCCCGCATGGTATGTGTTTGGATAGGGTTGAGGATGACAACCTGGCAGCCTTCTTTCTTGAGACGGCTGTACAGGGCCAGCCAGTAATGGGCGGTAGACTCCATGGCAAAGATAAACTGCCCCTTGAGATTGGTTAGTTTCCGGAGACGGTCCATCATATGGTTGTAGCCCGTACAGGTGTTAGAAATGCGAAACGCCTTGCACACCACCTGCCCCTCTGAGGTGATGACAGTGACCTCATGATTTCGCTTTGCCACATCGATTCCTACGATAAACATACCACCACATCCTTCCATCATAGTGACAGACAGTCCTCATGTTTCTTACAAGTCATACCCTGCTTCGATATCGGCGGAGGACAAGCGTTCCCGCATCCGGCTCATAAATGAACTCTTGTAAGAGTGAGGCCGCACGCTGCCTAAAGCGGATGATACCGCAAGGAGAAAAGAAGCGGTCCTCTGTCTGCATGAGGAAATTATATCATCACCCAACCGGGTGTTGATACCACAAAAGGATGCTGCAACAGGCTGGCGCCGCATACTGCTTAAAGCGGATCACCCACAAGGATAAAAGAAACAGGCGCCTGCCTGTACAGCCATATCATCGGCTAAAGAGCGTTGATATCAATTCTGAGTATGCAAACTTTTGCATACGTACGCAGCCTTTAACCGCAACTAAATTATAGCAGGCAGAAAGAGCCGGGGTCGTGAACGCCCCGGCTCTCTCACTTCTGCCCGCAGTGCGGGCAGTTCCGGGCTTTTCCCATCGGGGTTGTTAAAGCGAAAATAACACGCCATAGGGGTTGCGAATCCCCGTAAGCCCCGCCGCTTCAGGCTTTTGGGCGGGGTTGATAACGAACCTGACATGAATTTGATTGAAAAGGAGGTCCAAAGATGAGAAGCGCAAAAGCGACTGAAGGGTTCCCGTATGACAGCAACCGTATCTGCTACATCGAATTATTTCCCACCGGCGAGATCAACCAACTCGTCACATATGGCGAAAAATTTAAAGGATACATGCGTGCCAAGGATGGCACCAGCAAACTCTTTGCAGTGTGGCCTGGTCATTGGCACAGTGATCTGTTCATCATTGATGACCTGGAAGCGTTCCGCATTGGTCAAAGATTACTGAGAGTATGAGGTGAACTACGACATGAGTTACACAAAGAAAAAATTCGCTCTCTGGCTGACACCGGAAACAAAAGAACTGGTGGAACGCTGCTATCAGCTTGACAATTCCCAGAGTCAGAGCGAATTCATTGAACGAGCCATTCAGTTCTACACTGGTTACCTGGAGGCCGAGCAAGACGGGACATACCTTCCGGTCACCTTGTCTGCTGTGCTGGAAGGATCACTGGGTGCTCTGGGAGATCGTCTTGGGAAACTGCTGTTCAAGATGTCGGTGGAGATGTCCATGATGATGCACCTTATGGCACACGACACTGACGCCACTCTGGATGAACTGGAGCAACTGCGCGGCCGATGCGTCAAGGATGTGATGCGTACCCATGGCATGATTAGTTTCAAGGAGATCTTCCGTTTCCAAAAGAGGTTGTAAGTCATGCCGAAACTGGTGCAGAAGTGCGGTTACATCCGCGCCGGCAGCGCGGCGAAGTACATGAAGTACATTGCCACTCGAGAGGGTGTGGAGAAACTACATGGCCGGGGGCCTGTCACACAACCGCAGAAGGAACTCATTGAGAAACTGCTCAAGGACTTTCCGGACACCAAGGAACTGTTCGAGTACAGTGACTACTGTGCCTGTCCATCCTTTGGCAAAGCCTCCGAGTTTATCACCATGGCACTGGATTCCAACGTCCACACTATGGAGGCTGGAGATGGCTATCTTAAATACATCGCCACCCGTCCTCGCGTGGAGAAACGTGGCGATCATGGACTGTTCAGTGACTCATATGATGTATCGCTCAAAGATACAATGGCTGAAGTAGCGAAACACGAAGGGCCTGTCTGGACTGTCATTCTTTCTCTGCGGCGTGAAGATGCGTCAGCTCTTGGATACGACAGTGCTGAGAGTTGGCGCACTCTTCTCTTGCAGCATAAGACTCGGCTGGCACAGGCTATGAAGATCCCAGTGGATGACTTCCGATGGTGTGCGGCCTTTCACGATGAAGGGTACCACCCACATGTACACATGATGGTGTGGTCCGCAGATGAGAAACATGGTTACCTGAACAAAGCGGGTATTGCGGCTATGCGATCTGCGCTCACCAATACGATCTTCCGGGATGAGATGCACAATCTCTATGTGAAAAAGGATCTGGCCTATGAGGATCTGGTAAACCAGTCCCGCTCTGCAATGACGGAGTTTATCTCTCGAATGGAAACCTCCGCGTTAGAGAGTGATTCGCTTGCTGAGAAAATGGTGGAGTTGGCCAATGCCCTGGGCAGCGTAAAAGGGAAAAAGCAGTATGGATACCTGCCCAAAAGGGTAAAGGAACTGGTGGATGCGATTACCGATGAGTTGGCACTGCAGCCGGATGTGGCTGCCTGTTATCAGGTCTGGAATGACCTGCGCGATGAGTTGGAAAGGTACTACAAGGATAAACCACGTATCCATAATCCTCTCTCCAAGCAAAAGGAATTCAAGGCAATCAAGAACTCCATTATCCGTGAGGCTGAACATCTTCGTTTGGAGTTGGAACAACAGGAGATCAGTTCCGCCAGCCCGGAGCAGAAGAAAGAGTCAGGAAAAGATGAACCAACCGCATCACCGGAAAAGACGGATACCGTTCAACAACAATATAAGTCACAGCCAATGAACCATCACAACCCAGCAGTAATGACGACAGTGACTCGACTGCTCTATCATATGGGACGGATTTTTCGTGATAATGGAATGGCGCCTGCCAGTCCGTTGGGCCTTCGAATGGATTCCAAGCGCAGAAAAAAACTGATGGCCAAGCGACTTGCCCTTGGTCATAAAGCGGATGATCATGAGGAACAGAACTGGCAGAATGGTCCGTCGATGTAAAGGAAAGGAGGTACTATGGCACAGTATATTCATTTCACCGATGAGCAAAAGCAGCGAGCAGCAGAAGTGGATCTGGAAGAATTCCTTCGCCGGAGAGGAGAAAAACTCCTTTCTTCTGGACGGGATAAGCGGCTTGACAGCGATCACAGTGTAACGATCCGCGGCTGTGAGTGGTTCGATCACGACAGCCAGCAGGGCGGAAATGCGATCAGCTTTGTCCGCTGGTTTTATAATTACAGTTACCCTGAAGCCGTCAAAGCGCTTCTGGGCGGCGAGCAGGGTACAATATACCCATCTGCTGCTGATCGGGAGAAACCACCACAAAAACCGTTTGCATTACCTGAAACGAATACCAATATGCGGCGCGTCTTTGCCTACCTGATGAAACACCGGCACATTGGCCGTGATGTGATTGCCTATTTTGCGAAAGCAAAGACTCTCTTTGAGGACAGAAAATATCACAACTGTGTCTTTGTGGGGACGGATGAGCAGGGCATTCCGCGCCACGCTCACAAACGCAGTGCCAATAGTTTTGGAAAGTCCTTCCGGCAGAATGTGGAGGGCAGCGATCCCAGATATAGTTTTCATCACCTCGGCACTGACGGAAAACTTTATGTGTTCGAGGCACCCATCGATATGCTCTCCTTCATCACCATGTATCCAGATGACTGGAAATCCCATAACTATGTGGCCTGTTGCGGAACATCTGCAATCCCTGTAATGTCAATGCTTTCCCGTATGCACCACGCACAGGAGGTGTTCTTATGTCTGGACAATGATGCGGCAGGTCAGGCGGCAAGCCTTCGTATGGCTGAACAGATTGCCGAACAGTTTGGGATCGCCTCGGATCGTCT
>CASEPH010000228.1 GCA_949289625.1 uncultured Clostridia bacterium
GTTGCTCTTACCGTACTTCTTGCCCAACTCGGTGAACTGAGATTCCTGCTGGAGTGCCTTGTCCCCGTGTCCCAAGGGATACCATGCCTGGATGACGATACCTTCGTCGGACAGGAAGGACTTCAGCTCCTTTTCCTGGGAATAAGGGTGGACCTCCGTTTGGAGAACGGCAGGCTTTACCTCGCAGATGTCCAAAATCTCCTGGATTTGCCGGGTGTTGAAGTTGGACAGGCCGATGGCCTTCACCTTGCCCTCCTGATATGCCTTTTCCATCTGCTTATACCCGGCCACATAGTTGCCCGCGGGCTGGTGGATCAGCAGCAGGTCAATATAGTCGGTATCCAGCCGCTCCAAAGTCTTGTCCACCGCGTCGGCCTGCTCATAGAAACTGGGCCACAGCTTGGTCTCCAGGAAGATGTCTTTGCGCTCCACACCGGACTTCTTCATGGCCCGACCTACCGCTTTTTCGTTCACATAGGCGTTGGCAGTGTCAATGAGCCGGTAGCCGCACTGGAGAGCGCTGAGGACGGAGGTCTCCGCTTCATCCGGCGTCAGCAGGAAGGTCCCGATACCCGCCATCGGCATTTTCACGCCGTTATTCAAAGTCGCAAATTCCATACGAGTCATCCTTTCATCTTGGAATTTTGTTGGATCATTTTCCTTTATCTTGTATCTCTATTGTAGCCGTAGTCTTCCCGTGGGAGAAGTCTCGAAAAGTTTTGTTCTGTATACCTTTGGGTTTACACTTTCTTGCCGAGCTGGTAGGCCTCCTGGAACGCCTTAGTGTCCATAACCTCACCTTTCTGATAGACGCCGGAGCCGTAAACAGTACCCTTCACCTTGGCACCGGGCAGACAGTCGGTAAAGCCACGCATGGCGTCTACGGTGCGCTCCATGGCACCCCGGCCCGCAGCGGCGGTGGCGATGAAGTAGACCTCCTTATCCCGGATCTCCGTGTACCGTGGCAGAGTGCGGTCGATGAGGGTCTTGAGCTGACCGTCCATGGAATAGAAATATACTGGCGTGGCCAGCACCAGCACATCAGCCTGCACCATCTTGTCGAGAATCTCGGCCATATCGTCCTTCTGGACGCAGATGCCGGTATTCCGGCAGCCGTAGCAGGCCAGACAGGGGGCAATCTTTTTCTCCTGCATCCGGATCTTTTCCACCTTGTGACCCGCCTCCTCTGCGCCTCGGGCAAACTGGTCGCACAGCAGGTCGGAGTTGCCGCCCTTCCGGGGGCTGGCGGACAAAATCAGAACATTCTTAACCATATTTCTCGCTTTCCTTTCTTGAAATCAAGTCGTAAGCAGAGGGGCCGGAGCCTTCCGCCCCGGCCCATTGCCGTTTTTCTTATTGTGCGGACAGGCCCAGGCCGTCCACCCATTCATTGACATCCTCCTGGCTGACACCGGACCGGAACCGCTGGCCCTCCAGCCAGTCGCCGGTACCTGCCAGTTCTGCCAGCAGCTCGCCGCTCTGACCCAGGCCGGAGCTGGAGGAGGTGCAGAAGGGAATCACGGTCTTACCGGTAAAGTCGTTGGCTTCCACAAAGCTGTCCGTGGGCCAGGCCGCAATGCCCCACCAGATCGGGTACCCGATGAACACTGTGTCATAGGAATCCCAGTTCTCCACCTCCGTGGTGGTCAGCTCCACATCCCGCAGGGATTCATCCGCATACTCCTGACTGACCCGGCTGTTCTCATCAGTCCAGTTCAAATCGTCGCTGGTGTAAGGCTCGGCAGGCGTGATTGCAAAGAGATCTCCTCCAGTGGCCTCCGCAATGTATCCGGCAACGGCTTCCGTATTACCGGAAGCGGAGTAATAGACCACCAGAACATTGCTGTCGCCGGTCGGCTCAGCAGCATCCGGAGTCGAGGTGGTTGGCGTCGAAGTGCTATTGCTGGGCTCTTGCGTGGTAGAGGAGGGCGGAGTTTCCTGGCTCTGGCTGGTGGATTGACTGTCATCAGTGCCATTACTTTGCCCACAGGCTGCCAGGGACAGGGCCAT
>CASEPH010000229.1 GCA_949289625.1 uncultured Clostridia bacterium
GACAGCGCGGCATATCCTCAATTTCCTAAGACACGCCAAAATATGGAGCGCCTGTTCGAAGAGATTCGTCGGCAGGTGATTTGTGATGACTGCATCTATGTTCAGAAGGTGCGTATTCTTCTGAAGGCTTATGAAGAGCATGACCCTGACGGCGTTATGCGGGCTTTGAGCGGCCACAGCCTCTATGAGCATGGGCTGGCTGCTGGTATCTGGCAGGAAGATGAGATGCGCAACCATAGCGGAGAAGGCGTGTAAATCACGCGATACAAAATATGGCCCGGGCTGAAAATAGCCCGGGCCATGTTAATACAACTGGAAGTCAGTTCAAAATCTGAAAGAACGGAGGTAGCTCACATGACGAGCGAAAATGCAAAAAAAACTGTATCCCTGAATGACTATATCATTGACATAGGCGGTGCGGCGGCAAAGTGTTCCGTCACCTATGAGGTCGTGCTGGAAAACAACACTGATTTCATTATCAAGCGGCGGACATTGAAGACGGACCGGGAACTGGTGGTCCTGGTAAGCAAGGGCATCTACTACATCAAGGACTGTAAAAACGGAAACATCGAAGAACTGAAGGAATCGAGCCTGACCACTTTCCTGCGCGAATTGAAGGATGGATTTATTCAACTGCACCAGGTGCACTGGTTGAGCAATATTTATCGTGAGTCTGTTGGCCTCATTATGCAGGTTATCACCGACGAACAATTGACGGACATGTGTCGGCATAATGTGCTGGTCAACACCTTTAACCCAAGTATGTACTCCAGGTACTGGGAACAGAATAGCAAACTGTTCACTCGCCTCTACAATATGTTTCCCAGTATGACCGACCTCAGAAAGTATCAGTCCAGCATCCCCGTTATTTTTTGGATTGAGGATCAGTATGGGGCCAATGAAGCCATGTATTTTGCTGAAAAACTGGTTCAGTCTGGAATTATGGAGCTAAATTATTCCGATAGCAGCTATTACTACGCCAACGATGCGTTCCCGACCAAGGACGCCGGCAGTTTTATGAAAGTCATGGCCTCGCCATACCGCATCAATCTGCGCCGATTCATAGATTATATCCTGTTTGACCTCTATGCACAGGGGTATGCCAGGGTGGACAAATCCTTTTTTAATGAGTATCTAGACTATTTGAGTATGCAGCAGGATTTCTATGGAAAAGTCAAAGAAAAATACCCTGCACACTTTAAGACCGAGCATGACATCATGGCGCTCAAGGTCAATCAGGCCAAATTGATCGCACGATGCGAGAATTTCGAGCAGCAGAATGAGTCCATCAAAGACCTGGCCTACTCGGGAAGCGGATACTGTATTGTGATTCCCACGAAGCCGGAAGATCTGGCGGAGGAGGGAATTAACCTGAGTCACTGCGTCGGTCAGTATATTGACCGCGTGGCTGAAGGCGAGTGCCACATCCTGTTCCTGCGACGCCGTGGCGATCCAGAGCGTTCTCTGGTAACCCTGCAGCTGAGCGGCAAACAGATCTGCCAGGCCCAGGGCGCTAATCGGCGGCCGATTACAGAACAGGAACGCAAGTTTTTGAAGCAGTGGGGCAGAGAAAAGAACATCCAGATTGCTGTCTAAAATATGGAGGAGCGAGCAATATCATGAAAGCAATTAGCATTGGTGAAAAGTTTCAAGTATATGGTGATTCACTGCGGGCCTATGATAGTATCCCCGCAAATACCTACAATGTCCGGTTTGATGAGATGACCGGCTTCTATCTGAAAGTCCGCTCAAAGCTGGCTGTTAAAGAAAAAATCTATGGGGTCCACCCTGAGAAAGCCGAAAAGGTGCTCAAGACATTCTCGATGTTTGAGCGAAATTTGGGTGTGATTCTGAGTGGCGCCAAGGGGATCGGCAAGTCTCTGTTTGCGCGGTTGCTGTCAGAGAAGGCACAGGATGCTGGTTATCCGGTCTTAATTATTGACCAGTTTATTCCCGGTATCTCTAACTACATACAATCCATCGACCAAGAAGTGGTCTGCCTATTTGATGAATTTGACAAGACATTTGGCGACATTCGGCCTGGTGACAACGAGACTGATCCGCAGGCCTCGTTATTAAGTATGTTCGATGGCACTGCTGATGGGAAGAAACTTTTTATTATCACTTGTAATAGTCTGGACAAGCTGAACGACTTCCTGGTGAACAGGCCTGGCCGGTTCCATTACCATTTCCGATTCGGTTATCCCGATATCGAGGCGGTGCAGGAATACCTTATGGATAAGTTGGATGGAGCATACCGGGGGGAGATCCCGAAAGTGGTGTCCTTCTCCCAAAAAGTCGCTCTGAACTACGACTGTCTGCGGGCGATTTCTTTTGAACTGAACCAAGGCTTACCTTTTGAGAAAGCTATTCAGGATCTCAATATTATCAATATGGGAAATGAACAATATGAAATTATCCTGCACTACAGCAACGGGATGATTTTGGGGGCCTCTAATGTCAGACTTAATCTGTTCGCAACAGATTGCTCGGCGTATATTTGGCTTAACGATGATGAAGATCACAGCGTTCTTTGTGTTGAATTTGATCCATGCATGGTCACTTACGATGAGTCTCGCAATATTTCCATAATCCCGGCAGAAAAACTCAAGATAACTTATAGCGAACACTTAAATGAACAAATCCTGGATCGATTCAAAAAAATGATGCCGGAATACCTTTCCATCACAAGGATAGGTGAACGTGAACTCCACTACTGGTTTGGCGGCGCTGATAAGAAACAGCCAGTCTGCAGTCGAAGGGGATTCCATGGCGGAGACATCCCATTCTGATTATCAATGGAGGATTACGCTATGGGATGTAAGAATAGGAACTGCTTGCAATGTGTTTGGAACCTGGCATCCACTACTGGGGTGACACAAAAGCTTTCCTGCACAAATTCAGACTACAAAATCCGCAAGAATTTCAACGACGCTGCTTCTGCTGAAACCTGCAAAGGGTACTTGGAGGATGATCCAAACTTTCAGGTCAAGGTAGTGCGAGACACGCGGGAGACGCTGATGAAAAACATCCACCAAATGGCGGTCAACAACGGCTATTATGGGCAAATCGAAGCAATTTTGGACTACTTTTCTCCAGATACACTTGGCAGCCCCAAAGAGATCACGTGCGATGATTTCAATGTGGTGACTGAGGTGCAGTTTGGCGGTAATGAAGGAATCTACCTTGACTGTTATGCCGAGGGGAGAATTCAGCCGGAATGTGAGAAAAAACGCTGGCACATTGGCACATACAAAACCCTTGATACCTCAATTTCCGCCATGCAAATCTTGGGCGCCTTTGGTGGCACGCTGACTTACTATGCAGCACAATACCTATGGGAAAACGGTGTTCGGTTTCTTTCGGAACGAGAACTACGGATTAGGGCGCTTCAAAAGCGTCAAAAAGAAAGAGAGGTGAAAGGCCCGTGAGTTACTCTACATGGCACAATTATGGATATGGGTTCTGCGTAGATGATATTAAGACACGTAACGTTGAGCGCCTGGAGGCCCTGCTGAAAACGGCACCAGAATTAGATCGTGAGATCCACAACTGGCTGGAAGAGCATTCCATAAGTGAACCTGATTGGGATGATTATATGGACTTCGATCAAGACTGTATGCTTGGCCTTGCCACTATCCTGCAGAAAGTGATCGAAGAGGCAGAGGGGCTTACCCTAACTGCTTGCGATGATTATGATGATAGGGCTTATCTGCTCTATCAGCCGAGCTACCCCTGGCAGCTGACGGAGGCTGATCTGGCTCTGACAGAAGAACACCTCGTTTCAGTGTTCAGGCGTTATGTTGGAATGCTGACGGACGAAGAGGTGGAAGTTGCCTATCAAGAGGTGGAAAACGGCGGCTGACATCCTACAAGCCATTGGGCGCGCGTCGTTCAAGAGCGGCTTAAACTGATTATCGGAGTAGACAGGGAACAATTCACAATGTATTCGGGGACCACAGGCACAAGCCTGTGGTCCCTGCTCTTTCAATATTAGATTTGAACAGGAGGTAAGTCATTTGATTATGACGAAACAAACAAGGCCGCCGCTGACCAGCGTTGTGTCTTATCCAGAGCGAGGACAGGGAGGGAATAACCGTTATCGCGGCAACTGCTCGCCCAAACTCATTGAGGATTTGATTGCCCACTTCCGGCCGCATGAAATCTGCGACTATATGTGTGGCAGCAATACTACCGCCGATGCCGCTCACTCTATGGGCATTACAAGCCATACCTACGACCTGCACAGCGGATTTGACTTGCTTCACACTGACATCCAGGAACGTCCAGAGTTCATCTTCTGGCATCCGCCTTACTGGGACATCATCCAGTATTCGGACGTAATGTATCGTGCCAGTGAGGTGCAGCAGCGCTATGGCTACAACCCATGTCTGTTCGACCTATCCCGTATTCCTACCTGGGAGGGGTTTGTGCAGGCGATGAATTACTGCATGATGAAACAGTTCTGTGCATTGGAGCAGGGAGGCCGGATGGCAGTGCTGGTAGGTGACATTAAGAAAAAGGGGAAATTGTTCAGCATGATTTTCGAACTGATCAAGCCCGGTATCCTGGAAAATGTCATCATCAAGGCCCAACATAACTGTTTATCTGATAGCAGGAACTATGGTGGACGGTTCATACCAATCGTTCATGAGTATGTCTTACTGCTCCGTAAAGGTACACCGTTGGCAGTCCCACTGCTGATATCTCACCGAGTAGAGGGGGATATGAGGGATATGCCCGGTACTACCTGGCGTGACATTGTTGCTGGTGTGCTGGAGTTTTGCAATGGCAGCGCCTCACTGGAAGAGATCTACCGTCATGTTGAGAAACACGAACGAGCGAAGAAAAACCAGTGGTGGAGAGAAAAGGTAAGGCAAACATTGCAGATCAATCCCAAGACATTTATTAAGACTGATCGCGGTGTCTGGCGTCTAGCCAGCTGACTGACGATTGGTTGCACGAAAAATAACTTTTTGGGGGTATTATGGAATATTTTTATTTTCGCACACAAATTTATAATTCTGTTACAGAAAAACTAACAAAAGAATATGGGCTAGGCAATTTGAATTTTGAGATGGGAGACCTTTTGGTTGAAGAAATCATTGGTTCAATATGGGAAAACACGCAGTCTGGATTGGACCGAAATGAGAGTTTTGAAAAGACCTTCTCGGAGTTCCATGACAGAATTACAGATATCCGTCCACTAACACATGGTTATATCATCTCATTTTCTACAGATGCCAATGACTGCATTCCTTATGCGTGGCATGTATCCGTTTTTCGCGGTTTGGTTGGGACGGAATGTGCTGATGAGTGTTGTGCCGCCACCTTTGCAGAGGAAGATGGGGTCAGTCTAATATATGGGATTCCGGGTGTTCAGGACGGGTTGTATCTGGATACCGAAGAAAATCGCGCCATCATCCAACAGTATTTACAAAGCATGGAGAATGGCAGCACAGCAAGAGGACCATCTGAATCAAGCGGCCAAGATGAAGAAAAAGAGCAATTACTTATTCATGAGGCAAATGCATTAGATGACCTCTTTTTCAGTATAAAAATCTTTGATATTGAGATTCAGATTGAAGGGAATCAACTGATTGCCACAGATGAGGATGGAAACAGGTGGGTGGAAAATGAGATATTCGAATTTGCATTAAACGAGTGTCTTGCGTTTGGAGAGAATGGCAAATTGATTTACGGTTTATGCGTAAATCAAGAGGCGCTGGACTTGGTCCGGCATTTTGCTGCTCAGAGAGGAGTGAACATTATTACAGTCCCTAATTCTAAGCTGATACCAGCAGACTACAGTACTTCCCCTTAACACAAAAACTACCCTAAGCAGTGATTGACGAATGTATGGAAGGATGATATAATTTATCCATACAGTATCAGAGTCGCGCCACAGAGCGTGCACAGTTTCCAGTGTTTCAAAGTGCCATTTGCAGAAATGCAGATGGCACTTTTTTTATTTTCCGGCCTTATAAGCGGCACAGACAGCGTTCCTTTGCAGGAGCGCTGTTTTTGCATATATAGCGGTGAAAACCGCAAAAAATGAAAGGAGATCAGAAAACAATGGTGAAATCGTGTTGTGACAGCTACCACACCCAGTTCAGCGACTTTTCCTCTATGCTCAGCTATCATGAGCAGGTCCGCAAGAGCAGTTTGTGGGAACGCACCGAAGTAAAGAAACTGCAGGTGGCGGCGCTGGACAAGAACTCCCCTCTGTATGAGGATACGGACAGTTTCGACCCCTCCGTCTCCCGCGAAGCAGTGGAGGACACGGCGGAGAACCTGAAGCTGGCTATCAAGCTCCGTGACAAGTTTTTCCCTTTGCGGGATACCGCCTATAAGAGCCTGCTGGACCGGGCAAAGATTGGTGGCTCCGCGCTGCCCAAACTCTCTCGGGAGAAATTGGCCGATGTGATCAATTCCTGCTTGGCACTTCACAAGGACAGCGCTCTGCTCCTGGTGCGAGACGAGAAGGTATCCGCAGCCCATTCCGGCGACAGTCGGGACTACTCCATCCTGGAGATCGACCAGCTGCTGGACGGGCTTCAGAGCAAGATGGATGAGCGTTTCCCGGGAAATCAGTTTTCTTCCGGGTATGTGGATCATGCCATCACCAGTGCGTCCTGGACACTTCCTGGCCAGAGAGAGGAACTCTTGGACACCTACATCCATCTATTGGCCGCGGAGGGCAAGTCTTCCATGGCAGCCAAGCTGATGCCTGGCATCCGTTTCTCCACGTCTGATACCGGAATGGCCTCGGCAAAGGTGTCGGCACTGCTGGTCGGACTGCAGTATCCCATCCACATTGGGGGCATGATCGCGGTGGAACACCGTCGGCAGTCCAAGGTGCCCGACTTTGTCGGAAGCCTGGATATGCTCTTCGCTCAGTTCGGGGATTCCGTTGAAAGACTGACCAGACTGCTCTCTGTTCACCTGGAGCATCCGGTCAACGCAATGACCGCAGTGTGCAAGCGGCTGGCGCTGCCCAAAAAGGCGGCATTGGAGGCCATCGACATGTACGAGATGGCCGTTGGCAATGACGAGGCCTCTGCCCATGAGGTGTTCGTGGCCATGCAGGAGATTCCCTTCATTCTGAAAACAAAGGGGATGCCGGAGAGCAAACTGCTTGCGTTGCAGGAGAATATGGCTCGTGCGCTCACCATCAACTGGAGGGACTATGACTATGCAAAAGAGGTGAAATGGTAATGGCCGCCCCCAATATCCTCTGTGATTGTACGGGGATGTCCAATGAGCATTGGCTGAAATGTCGGGAACATGGGCCTAAAGGCGACATTGAGTACACCGTCGGGGGAAGTGATGTTGCGGTCATCTTTGGCCTGTCCCCTTGGGTCACGCCCTTGGAGCTCTGGCTTATCAAAAAGGGACGAATGAAGCCGAAACTGCCTCCAAATCCCGAGCAGTTGGAAATGGGGCACATGCTGGAGCCGATTGCAGCGCATTTCTACGCTCTGAGGACCGGAAATGTTGTCACAGATGACAACTATCTCTACCAACACGCCAATCTCAAGTACGCTCTTGCCAACATCGACCGGCGTTATACGCGAAAGGAAGATGGGGAGGGTGGTGTTTTGGAATGTAAATCCCTGACATATCACAAAGCTTCAGACTGGGCCGATGGTGCTTATCCAATCTATTATGAGCTTCAGCTGCGCTACTATCTTGCGGTATTGGATCAAAAGCACGGAGCTTTTTCAGCACTCTGGGGAAACAATCCGGAAAATGATTTGGCCACGCCTCACATTGAGCGAGATCAGGCTAAGGAAGACATCATTTTTGAGAAATTGGATCAGTGGATCTGGAGCTTGCGTCATGACAAGCCGCCGACCATGGGGGACATCAAGCCGCAGTTGGCGATGGATGCCCTGGCTCGGATTTACGGCGCAAGCCAAAAAGGACTGCCCACTATTGAGTTCCCCATGAAATTTGAACCGCAACTTCGGAGAATTGCTGCTCTGCAGGAGAAAAATGCGGAACTCAGAGGGATTATCAAAAAGAATGAGGAGGCGATTGAGGCACATAGCGTGCGGATTGCAGAACTGATGAAACAACACGAGCATGGGATTCTGACGACCACCACTGACAAATTGCTGGTGGATTATGTAACGAATACAACCAGGCGCGTCAGTTCTGAATACCTGAAGCAAAACTATCCCGCCATCTATGAGGAGGCACGAAAACCGTCCGGTACCCGGAAGGTCAAAGTGACCATTCAACCTCTGTGATTTTAGGTAGGCGCAGGGAGCGGCGAAAGACGTTCCCTGCGCCTTATCCTTAAAAGATGGCTACTGCATTGCCAAAAGGCAAAATTGAATGGCTGTCCCGGGGTAAGGCTTGAGGGAATTCTCCCGAAAGATACCTGGTCAGCAATAAGGAGGCTCAAAGCAATGAAATGCAGTTTCAGCCGCCTACTCTATCCCAAAAAGTTGGAGGAGGCGCGAGACGGCAGTTACATGATCGCATTGTTCCGGCCGCATGAGAAGATACTGGACGCACAGGGGAACCGACTGAGCAGCATCAAGGTGGTGGGACACTTCCTGCCAACGGTGGCAAACGTGAAGGTCGATATGGCTGGCCACTGGAAAAAGGATGCTCGATATGGTCTCCAGTTTGAAATGGAGTCTTATGAGGAGATTGTCGGTTCTGACAAGAGCAGCGTCGTAGCCTATCTCTCATCGGGCATGATTCCGGGCATTGGGAGTGTCCTGGCGGAGCGTATCTATAACACCTTTGGGGAGCAGACGCTGGAGGTGTTGGACCAGGACCCTCAGCGGGTTGCGGAAGTGCCTGGGATCAGCAAAAAGAAATGCGAGCAGTTCTGTACGGCATACATGGAGACGCGATGCGCCAGGCAGCTCATTAACTTGTTGGCATCATTTAATATCAGTGCGCCCCAGGCAATCAAGCTGCGGCAGCAACTGGGTACAGATGCGCAGACGATTCTCACGCAATTTCCATATATGGTGTTTGAGCGCGACCTGATTGACTTCGAGACGGCAGACCAGTTGGCTCAGGCCAATGGGATTCCGCAAAATGCTCCGGAGCGACTGGATGCTGGGCTGCTCTACACCTTAAAATTGGCGGAACACGACGGGCACTTATGTATGCACAAGGAAGCTTTTGTGAGGAGAGCGGTGAACCTACTCCACGCACCACTGGTAACCTGGAAAGGCGTGGCCCAGCGTGCCTTTGAGATGATTAAGGCTGGCCGCCTTACTCTTTACAACGACTATGTTTATCGCCCAATTATGGCGAAGGCCGAAGAGGAAGTGGCCGCCCGGATCAGCAATATGCTGCACCGCGATAAGCTTCCCTACATGGGAGATCTCGATGACGAGATTGATACGCAGCAGTCGGAAATGGGCTTCGTATTTGCTGAGGAACAGCGGCACGCAATCCAAACCGCGCTGACTTCTCCCATCAGCATCATATCAGGAGGCCCCGGTACTGGTAAGACATCCATTCAGAGGGCGATCCTGAATATTTACAAAAAAGCATTCCCGGACTCCGATGTTGTTTGCTGTGCTCCTACTGGGCGCGCAGCACGGCGTATGGAGCAAAGTACTGGGTTCCCGGCATCCACCATCCATAAGGCCCTGAACCTGACTGCTGGCGAGCTCCACGAATTAAAGGATTTGCAGTTGCTGGAGGCCGACCTTGTACTGGTGGATGAGGTAAGCATGATGGACATGATTACCACATGGTGTCTGTTCAACGCATTGCCGCCTGGGTGCAGGCTGATCCTGGTAGGAGATGCGGATCAATTACCGTCCGTTGGGCCGGGTGCTGTACTCAATGAGCTGCTCGGCTGCGGCCGACTCCCTGCGGTAACTTTGGATAAAGTGTTCCGTCAGAGTGAAGGCAGCCTTATTGCAGAAAACGCACAGAGGATCCGTCATGGTACATCTGATTTGCAATTTGGTGACGATTTTCAGTTCTGGGCTTCTGCAGACGAGACACAATCGGCTCAGTATCTTATTCGGCTATATAAAAGGGAGGTAGCCAGATTCGGCGTGGATAATGTGGCTCTCTTGACGCCATTCCGGAAAAAATCCGAGACAGGGGTCCACAGCCTCAATGCGGCCCTCCATGATGCCATCAATCCGAAAGCCCCTGGAAAAGCGGAAATCGAAGTTGGACAGCGGGTTTTGCGCGTAGGGGATAAGGTCATGCAAATGAAAAACCGTGACTTTGCCAGCAATGGTGATATTGGGTACATCTGTACCAGTACACGGGATCCGGACAGTCTCTTGGTTGAGGTCGATTTTGGTGATGACCGTGTTGTCGCCTATGAGGACACCGAAACTCTGCGACAACTGGAGTTGGCCTACGCCACTACAATCCATAAATCCCAGGGATCCGAATATGATGCCGTGCTGATCAACATTCAGAATATGCACGGCAAGATGCTCAACCGGGCCCTGTTCTACACGGCCGAGACCCGTGCAAAGAAGCGTGTCATCATTGTAGGTGACTGGGATGCGGTTGTACGAGCTGTTCAGACTGCGGACACCAAGCACCGTCATACCATGCTGGCTATGCGTATCAATGATTTGATCAAAGAATAGGAGGGGTTTTACAATGGCCACAGTGCTTGAAAACTACTACGGGTACCGGCAGCAGCTGCTGCAGCGGATGTCACAGCCGCCTATCAGCGCCGGGGACTTGTGGCTTTACGGCGAGATTCTCTATCGAATTGGTGTACTGGAAACCTGCCAGATGTATCTGCGCAGCGCTCCGATTACCACCGAGATGCCCTTTCTGGTCGGTCACTATAAAATGTTGGACGCTTATGTCCAGAACCTGGCCAGAGAACGGCGCTATGGCCCAGACCGTGGCCCTGATACCCAGAAGGAGCGTGAGGCGGCTCAGGCCAACCTGGAGCGGGTGATTCAGGATTATCGGAAGCGGTTTTCCGGCTTTCATCCAGCGGAACCTGATGCCTATCAGAAGGAGATCGGTCGAGTCATTACAACGCTGTTGCCTGCGTGGCTGCAGTATCGAAATACCTTTGTGCCTTTCCTGAAGAGCAAAAAGGAGGAGAACAAGTCATGAGTGACGCAAAGCAAGCCGCTCTCACGGCTATCCAGAAGATCAATGCGGTGGAAGGATTCGATCCGACGCCGCTGGCAGTGGAATATGTGGATCTCAACACTCAGGAGAAGCGATATCGGCTTCCGGTGATGATTCAGATCGCATGGTTTCGGCTCAAGTACCCAGAAGGCCGTGTGGCAGTGACGGTCACCGCCGCCAAGGACTGCTTTGTTGCAACGGCGCGAGTCTATCCGAGTTACATGAATACGCCTGATCAGTATCTGGCGGAAGCTACTGCATCGCGCGGCTATTTGGCTGATATGCCGACGCTATCCCCGAGAGAGTGGGCACAGACCGCAGCCATTGGGATTGCCCTTCGCAACGCTGGCTTTGGCCTTCAGTTTAACGCAGCCGGCGAAGCTTTTGACACTCCGGCAGTAGATGAACTGGGCGGCATCATTTGGAGTGGGGAGGACGAGCCACAGGCGCCGCCGGCCACTGGTGCGCCGGTGGAAACCGTTGCTCAAACGGCGCCACAGGCCCCTGCAGAGCCGGTGGATCCGCTTGAAAAAGCCATGAACACACCGTGTCCCATCAGCAAGTATAGCGGGAGGACACTTGGTCAGGTTCTGCGGGAAGACCCTCATGCAATAATGTGGGTAGCAAACAAATTCAGCGGGGATCCGGAGATCTCAGCAGCGGCGAGGCTCATCTGCGAACAGGCCATGGAGCAGAGCGCCTAAAACATTGTGGGGGACGGCCTGTGTATGATGGCCGTCCCCCGGAGAGGAGCGTTCCATGGAACTTCGCTACCAGATGACCGATATTCTTCCCCTGCTGCCAATCCCACAGCCTCCGCATGGAAAGAGCTCATATAATATCCCTTGTCCAATATGCGACCGGCCGGGCACGAGGGAGAAACATCTGAACATCAATCTCAAGCGCAATGTGTTTCGATGCCCCAAGTGCGGACAATTCCAGGGCGGCGTATTTGACCTCTATGCGTACTACATGGGAGTTTCGAGGGACAAGGTATTGGAGGATGTTACCACCAGGTTAAGTGGGGGGCCATCCAAATTCGGTGGAAAGGGAGCATTCAAATGGAAACTGCAGCCTCCACCAATGAAGCCCCAGGCAAGCCTTGCGCCACTGGAAGAAAGAGATCGGGTCTATCGAGCCCTACTCAAGCGACTTACCCTGGCCCCGGATCACCGTGAAAATCTGCTCAGACGCGGCTTGACGGATGAAGCCATAGATCGGTTGGGCTATAAAACCACACCTGTAGTCGGGTTCCATGCGTTGGCACAGTCATTACTGGACGAGGGTTATACGCTGTTCGGCGTTCCGGGCTTTTATCGAGATGAAGATGGACGCTGGACGATGGCTGTTTGGCGAAGGGGTATTCTGATACCAGGAACCTACTTTGGCAAGATCCAGGGCTTCCAGATCCGCCTTGACCACAAAATGAAAAAAGGCGGAAAGTTTCTAACCTTTTCCAGCAGAGACGAGCTGGACGGTGCCATGGGAGAGAACTGGTGCCACCTGGTTGGCCCGGTTCGAGAGAGGATCCTACTCATTGAGGGTTATATGAAGGCTGACATTGTCCACCACTTTACAGGGCAAACGATGTTAGCAATACCGGGCGTAACCTCACTGCAACATTTGGAGTCAGCGCTCAAGGATCTCATCCCACTAGGAGTTCGGCATGTTATGACGTGCTTTGACATGGACTACTTAAAGAATTGGCATGTGGAGAACGCATACAGGAACTTGGTGTCGCTGCTGGGTAAGCTGGACATCACATTTGGAACTTATCTTTGGGTCCCAGACCACAATGGTTTGGACGATTATATCTGGGAATTTTGCCTGAATGAAGGCAAACCTCCAGAGTAGCAGAGGACAGCGGGGCATTCACGGAATGCCCCGCTGTTTTTTACGCATTTTGTTGTAAATGCGTTTTTGTACCAGTGTAATTAAGTACAAAGAATGATAAGGAGTGGTTCCTCATGTTGTTTCCAATCGACCATGGTAATTCGGCTATGAAGACGGTTAACTTTGTGTTTCCGTCCGGCCTCATTGACAATCCCATTCGCCCGCCCGTGGATACGGAGATGCTGGAGTATGATAGCAAGTTCTGGACGCTGTCTGGCCAGCGTATCTCCTACATGCGGGACAAAACCAAGGACGAGAGATACTTTATCCTGACACTGTTCGCCATTGCCAAGGAACTGGAGAAGCTCGGCAACACAAGTCCCATGGTCGAGGCAGACCTTGCGGTCGGGCTGCCGCCAGAGCATTATGCGTTGCGGCAGCGCTTTGCGGAATATTTTAAGCGTGGGCGTGTAAACTTCGTTTTCAACGGAACCCCGATTAGCCTTCTGATCCGACATGTTTTCGTCTATCCACAGGCGTATGCCGCTGTGGTGCCGCAGGCAGGTCGTCTGAAAGATATCCCGCGCACCTTTATCATTGACATCGGCGGTTATACCACAGATGTCATGCTCTTGCGCAATGCGGCTCCGGATCTGCAGTTTTGCCGCAGTTTGGAGATGGGGGTGATCCCCATGTCCAATGACATCATCAGCCGGGTGAGCGCCATGTACGACATGAAGATCGAAGATGACCACATCGCGGATATCATCCAAGGGCGCCCGACCATCCTGCCGGATGAAGTGCGGGAACTCATCTTCACGAAGGTGCGCAGTTACGCCTGTGACATCCTGGATAAATTGCGTGAGCTGCAGGTCGATCTTCGAGCAAATCCCGCCATCTTTATTGGAGGCGGTTCGATCCTGTTCAGGGCCTTTGTGGAGGAGTCGCCCCTGGTAGCACATGCGGACTTTGTGACGGATCCTAAAGCAAACGCCATCGGCTATGGGATGCTGGCCACTGCACAACTGAGACGGATGGCTCCGCAGAATCACGGAGGGGAGTTCTTTGCGAAGGGATGATAAATACCGATTTTCTCTTGGCTGGGGCAGGGATACTGCCGAGAAAATCGCTGTGGGAGATTTTCTTGAGAAACTGAAGAATCGCAAGAGTGACTTCATTGTCCAAGCAGTCTGGGAGTATATTCGGAATCATCCTGAAGTTATGGCAGAAAACGCTAAAATCGTGATCACGATACAATCCACACCTACGGATGAGCAGACCATTGCAAGGATTCAAAGCATGATAGATGCCTCGGTAGATAGGCTCAAGGAGCGCATCAAGCTCCAGATCGAGCAAGAACAGCAAAATGGCCAGGAGGTTTTCGATGGCCCCAATGAGCAAGATCTGGATAATATGCTGGACAACCTCCTTATTTTCGACCAATGAGTAGGAGCAGCCCTACGTCTTTTTAGAGACGTGGGGCTGTTCTTTTTTGGCAAAATCGGCGGCGCAAAACGGGGAATGTGGTGAAGACGAAATAGTCTTCCAGGAAGGCATCCTACTGCACCTTGACAAATAGGCGTACTACGCCTCATAAGCAGCAACGGGTACGTTTCGTGTATGGAGAGCCGCACAGGCAGACCGGGCCATGATCCCGCGTTAAGGGAAGGAGGGCAGGGGGGAGCCGGATGCTGTGTGCAGACAAGCTGTGGCGGCTTGGAGGCCATGACCCATATTCGTTGATCATGATACGCCGCTTTGGCCGTGATCCGGGCGGTAGCCATTCCGTCGCAGGTTGCGGGAAGTGCCAGTGGCTCGGGAGTAAGTCTCGTGGAGCGGCCCTGCCAGCCGCCACCCGTTGCTTTTCTTTTAACTTTTCTCAAGAGAAGCACTGTTTCAAAAATCTGGTCAATGCCCTGTCATCACTGCATATCATAGAAAAAAAGGAGGGACAGCAGCTTGCAAAGACAATACGCTTCTCTGGATCGGATTGAGTATAACCACAAGATCACGCGGGATACGGATTTCCAGTTCCTTTATCGTTTACAGGGAGGCTTGCTGCTGGCTCTCAAAGAGCAGGGGAGGCTGAGTGAAACGCAGTATCGTCTTGCTCAGGAACGCCTGGATCGGCAGCGCCGAGATTGGATCAAGAAACTACATCAAAATGGGGGGAAGCTATGATTCAAGTGGCCGCCTATTGCCGGGTTTCTACTGATAAGGAGGATCAAGCGAATTCCTTTGATTCCCAGCAGAATTACTTTAAGGAGTACATTTCAAAAAATCCTGATTGGAATCTGTATGAAATTTACGCTGATGAGGGGATATCGGGTACCAGCACAAGAAAACGTAGGCAGTTTAACCGTATGATACGGGATGCCCATGAAGGCAGGTTCCAGCTTATCCTCACCAAAGAGGTCAGTCGATTTTCGCGTAATATTGTTGATACCCTCAGCTATACCCGAGAGCTGAAACGAATCGGAGTGGCAGTGGAGTTCGTAACCGACAATATCAATACCATGGACGGCGATGGTGAGCTGCGGCTTTCCATCATGGCTACCCTCGCACAGGATGAAAGCCGCAAGACCTCAAATCGAGTCGTATGGGGTCAAACCAGGCAAATGGAGAGAGGTGTGGTTTTTGGGCGCTCCATGCTGGGATATGAAGTTACGGACGGAAAACTAACTTTAGAGCCGAATAGCGCAGAAGTCGTCCGTTTGATCTTTCAAAAATATGCGGTTGAACAGGTTGGAACCTCAGAAATCGCCCGATTTCTTACACGGGAGGGGTATCGTACATACCGAGGAAGCACCAAATGGAAGGCAAGTGCTGTGCTTAAAATTCTGAAGAATGAAAAGTATGTAGGAGATCTAGTGCAGAAGAAAACCTATACTCCAGACTATCTAACCCATGAAAAACGTACCAATCGTGGGGAGGTTCCACTGATTTGTTTGGAAAATCACCACGAGCCGATTATAAGCCGCGAAATCTGGAATCTTGCCCAAGAAAGGATGCAGAAAAACAATAAGCACACTGAAGGTGACGGAGGACACTCCAACCGCTATGTGTTCTCCGGAAAAATCAAATGTGCCGTGTGTGGGGCTAGTTTTGTTGGTCGAATGAGAGTATTGAAAGATGGCTCAAAGGTACGAAGGTGGAGCTGCGGTACTGCTACAACCGAAGGGAGGGCAGGATGTACTATCGGAAAGTTAGTACGGGATGATGACGCCATGCACATGCTTAAAACCGCAGTGCAGAGCCTTTCCGTGGACACCAGTGAGATTATCCATAATGTGACCACACTGGTTTTGGAAGCCATTCGTGCCACTCAAGCCATTGTAGATGACAAACCGGATCAGCTGCAATTTGAGCTGGAGCGAATTCAGCAGAAGATTGAAGCAGTCCTTGATTCCTATTTTTCTGGTGACATCTCCAAAGATGATATGCTGGCCATGAAGACACGTTACGAAAGTCAGTCTAGGTCCCTGAAAAAGCGGATAGAAGATGCAGAGAAGCAGAAAGCTCTTGGCAATGTAGTTGATTCTTTACGGGAGACAATACAGTCAGAAGTTGCCGCACTACTTTGCTTTGACAAGGAGAGTGAGGTGCTTTGTAAAACACTGCTTCAAGATCTGACAGTTTTTCCGGACCGGCACATGGAATTGCGCTTGAATGACCTGCCGCAGGTGTTTTACTTTACAGAATAAACGAGCCATCCTGGGATGTCCGGGATGGCTTTCTTATTTCTCTTTCGATTGACAGATACTGTTGTCAGAGTATAATAAAACTGCGAAGTAAATTCGCTTCACAGTCTTTGCAAATCAAAAATGGTCAGCCAAACATACGGTCAGAAATCGTGGCAATTTGAAGCATTTTTGTTTACAGCAGATTTACTGTCAAGTGAAATTCCTTTATAGGGTTTCAGAAACAGATGACACATGTTTTGCCGTACATTTGCGAAGGCAATAACCCTCTGCCATAATACCCGTGGAGGTGACCACAATGATTATGGTAGCAAGTTACTGCCGGGTATCTACGGACAAGGAGGATCAGGCCAACTCGTTCGCTTCACAGCAAAGGTATTTCAAAGAGTACATAAATCGTCAGCCAGATTGGGAGCTGTATCGAGTCTATGCGGATGAGGGGCTCTCCGGTACTACTACTAAAAAACGCATTGAGTTTAATCAGATGATCAGCGACGCCAAAATGGGTAAGTTCAAAATTATACTTACTAAGGAAGTCAGCCGCTTCTCTCGCAATATTTTGGATACTATCGGCTATACCAGGGAACTAAAAACGTTGGGTGTAGGTGTTTTGTTCCTGAACGATGGGATCAATACCCTGGATTCAGATGCTGAATTACGACTTTCCATTATGGGCTCCATTGCCCAAGAAGAAAGCCGGAAGACTTCTACTCGTGTTAAATGGGGCCAAACCCGACAGATGGAGCGTGGTGTCGTTTTTGGCCGCTCCATGCTGGGGTACGATGTGAAAGGCGGGAAGCTGACAATCAATCCGGAGGGAGCCGAACTTGTTCGACTGATTTTTTATAAGTACGGCGTGGAGAAAAAGGGAACAAGCATCATCGCCCGGGAGATGCGTGAAGCCGGTTATCTCACATTTAGTGGAAACCCACGGTGGAACAACACCCACATCGTGAAAATACTAAAAAATGAGAAATATGTTGGCGATCTGGTACAGAAAAAGACCTATACCCCAGATTACCTGACCCATCAGAAAAAAAGCAACAACGGGGCAGAGGAAAAGGTTTGTCTGACTAATCACCACGAGGCTATCATTGACCGCGACCTTTGGAATACGGTACAGGCGGAAATGGCCATGCGTAATCGGCACAATAAATTGGGTTTAGGACACGGAAATCGCTATGTGTTCTCCGGAAAAATCAAATGTGGCCTTTGTGGCAGCAGTTTTGTTTCCCGAAAAAGACGCTATAAAAGCGGAAAAATTACAAAGAAGTGGTGTTGCTTTACTGCAACCACCGAGGGAACAAACCACCTTGATCCGATGGGAAACATCGTTGGTTGTGACATTACCCATAATGTCCGTGATGACTTTGCCCATGTAGTTCTAAAAACATCTGTTGCCGCAGTTTTGAAATCAAGCGATTGGTCCACAGATCTAATTGCCAATTGTGCTATAGCAGAAATCATGCGCAGCAAAAGTGACAGCGGTGAGAGCGTAGAAAAGATGGAGCACGAGATCCAACAGGTAAGGCAGAAAAAAGAAGGCATTTTGGATGCCTTCTTTTCCAAGGATATTACCAAGGAGGAGATGAGATGGATGAACGAACGCTACGACCGCGAGTTGGAAGAACTCCACTCAAGTCTTCAAGCTGCCCGTGAGCGAGATAAATTAAGTTATGATACTACAACATTGCAGGCCGATGTAAAAGCACATATCAAAGAATTGATGGATAGGGAAGTAGACGAACTATTTGAGAAAGAAATTCTGGAAGTTGCGATCGTATATCCTGACCGCCGTCTTGAAGTACATCTAAATCTTCTCCCAATGCAATGGAGATTTGTTCTCGACGCCGTTGCACGCATCCGCCGCCAGAGTGGGTGTCATTATGACCCTTCTGTACCGATGTCGGTGAGCAGGCCCTTGGCCTCGGCGTAGGGCATGGCGTAGCGCTGGGAGAGGTAGCGCATAGCCGCACCCAACTCGCCGTCGGGGCCGCCGTACTGGCTGATGATGAAGGAGGCCAGCTTGGGGTTGGGAGTGGCCACCTTTACCGGGAACTGCAGCTTTTTCTCATAGGAAAACATTTACTTTGCCCCTCCTTCCGTCTCCGGATAGTTCCATGGCCAGCTTTCGGACAGCCAGTTGTATTTGTCGCCCGTGGCCGCCGCGCTGAGGGTCAGCGGACCATAGGTCTCCTCATACTTTTTCCTCGCCTCTGCCTCCATGG
>CASEPH010000230.1 GCA_949289625.1 uncultured Clostridia bacterium
GGTTGTTTCCGACAGGGCCGATTCAATGGCAGCGGTGGCCTCTTCCTTGGTCATGCCACCCACGTCGATCCCGGCCACATAGACGTTGGGCAGGATCTTGTCATAATCGCTGTAGCGCATCACATAGATGCCAATGCCGGCAAATACGGCGACGACCAGTGCCAACGCCACAATCAGCGTGATGAGCAGGGGGTTCACCTGCCGTTTCTTTTTGCCGTTTGCCCGGTTGACCGGTCGACGCTGTCCGTTGGCGGGATGCTGTCCATTGATGGGACGCTGCCCGTTGGCTGGACGCTGCCCATTGGCTGGACGCTGTCCGTTGGTCGGACGCTGTCCATTGACAGGACGGGATCCGGTGGGCCTTTGGTTACCAGCGGGACGCTTGCTGGATTTGGCTCCAGTGGCATTGGTCTTCCGCTGCACTGTCTTATCGTTTGGTTCTTGGTTTATCATAATCTCCACCTATCTCGAGGCAGTAGAGGGCTGCCGTGTTTTGAGCCTATTATAACGTGACTCCTGGTATTTTGCAATTGATTTCATTCTTTTTTCACAATTTTAAAAGTATTTTTGCCGAAAATCGGCGACTAATGCACGTCTGAGATGGAAAAAGCAGTAAACTTCTTGACAAAGCTCTCGCAGACCTTCAAAGGATTTTCCTGTTCCTCCAATTTGAGGGTAAGCTTTGGGGTATCTCCAGCGGAAAACAGGACTCGTTTTTTCAGCTGCGGGTCAGAGCAGATGCCGCTGACAGCCTGAAAATCGATGTTTCTGAGGGTAAACAGTATGGTTTTCCCCTTCTGCGTAATTTCCTGAATACCTGCCGCTGCGGCACGGGAGCGCAGCAGTGCAATGGAAATCAGTGCAATCACTGGTTTTGGAGGCTCTCCGTAGCGGTCAATGATCTCGTCCATGACGTCGTCGGCATCCGCCTCGGAACGAATGGCGGCAATGCGCCGGTAGAGTTCCATCCGAGCTTCTCCGGAAGACACAAAGATTTCCGGAATATTCGCGGATACATTGATGTCGGCCGAACAGGTCTTTTCTTCTTGCGGCGTTTCTCCCTTTTGCTCCAGCACCGCCTCCTCCAAGAGTTTTAAATACATATCATAGCCAACGGAAACCATATGGCCCGATTGTTCGGCGCCCAGCAGATTTCCTGCGCCACGGATTTCAAGATCCCGCATGGCGATCTTGAAGCCGGAGCCGAACTCTGCAAATTCCCGTATGGCGGCCAACCGTTTTTCCGCCACCTCCGAAAGGACCTTGCCCTTTCGGAAGGTTAAATAGGCATAGGCGTGACGGTTGCTCCGTCCTACCCTGCCTCGAAGTTGATGCAGCTGACTCAGGCCCAACCGGTCAGCATCCTCGATAATCAGGGTATTGACGTTGGGAATGTCGATGCCGGTTTCGATGATGGTGGTACAGACCAGTACCTGAAGAGAACCGTCGGACATCTGCTGCATGACGTCGCTGAGGGCATCTTCCTGCATTTTCCCGTGGGCCACACCAATGGCTACTCCCGGCAGCCGCTGCTGCATCCGAGCAGCCGTCTGATAGATGGATTCCACCCGGTTGTGGAGATAGTACACCTGACCACCCCGGCTGATCTCTCGGCGGATGGCGTCTGCCAAGATGTCATAATCATGCTCGATCACATAGGTTTGGACCGGATAACGGTCGCTGGGGGGCTCTTCAATGGTGGACATATCCCTTAGGCCGCTGAGGGCCATGTTGAGGGTCCGAGGAATGGGTGTGGCAGACAGAGTCAGAACATCCACGCCCTGGGACAGTTCCTTGAGCCGCTCCTTGTGGGACACGCCAAAGCGTTGTTCCTCGTCCACGATCAATAGACCCAGATCTTTGAATTTGACATTTTTCTGCAGCAGCTTATGGGTTCCCACCACCAGATCCACAGTGCCGGCTTCCATGGCATGAAGGGTTTGTCGCTGCTGGGAGGAGGAACGGAATCGGGAGAGCACGTCGATGTTGACGGGAAAGCCGGAGAACCGGCTGGCAGCAGTGACATAGTGCTGCTGGGCCAGAACGGTGGTGGGCACCAGAATGGCACATTGCTTCCCGTCCAGAATGCACTTCATGGCAGCCCGCAGGGCTACCTCCGTCTTTCCAAAGCCTACGTCACCGCAGAGCAGACGATCCAT
>CASEPH010000231.1 GCA_949289625.1 uncultured Clostridia bacterium
TCCCAAAAACTCATAAAAGCACCGTCCTGTCTGCTGTCTCAGCGCTGTTTGCCCTGCTGTTTCTTTTTCTTCTTGCCGTTGGTGGGCTCCTCCTTCGGGCGGACCATGTCGTAGATCATGGCTGCGGTGATGACAAGTCCCACGGGGATGGCCGCGCAGTAGAGCAGGAAGTTGACAGGGCCTTCCTCATCCGCGATTTTGTATTCTCCGTTCCGGCTCCTGTAGACCTCAACAGGGATGGTGTCGCCGGCCTTGAGCTGACGGTAGAATTGATCCCTCTCCTGGCTGTCGGAGTAGGTGGTGACGTTATACCTGCCCTGATAGGTCTCCCCGTCCACGACAAAGGAGACCTTCATCTTGTGGAGCGTCTCAAGGAAGGTATTGATATTATCTACCATGAGCTTATTGTTGCCCTTGGACTTTTCCCCAATGACTTCTTCGCTGCGTTCGATTGTTTCGATCACGGCGTCTACCGTCCGGATGTCGGTGGAATTGTCGTAATCGTCGGCGGCGGCCAGGCTGATCACGATGCCGGCGATCCCGGCCGCAATCATCCCAAGGCCTATAAAAAGGCCGAGGATGGCGTATTTATCGATCTTTTTTCTCGCTGGTTTTTCTGCCTTTTTTTCCGGTTTTTCATTCATCATGCACACACTCCCTCCAAATGACAGGGAACTGCCGGAGCAGTTGGATGCCAGGGATGGCCCGCACCCTAGCCATCAATCATCGGGCCGGCGATACCCGGCTCTGTGATCAGACGTACCATTTCCAGCGTTCCTATATATAAGGTATCCGATTTTATTGTAACGTCTTCTGGTGTCCTATACCCTACCCGCTGCGGGTAGTCCTTCGCCTGAAATATAAAATCCACCGGCTTTTGCCGGTGGATTGAAACGGTATGTTCTCTAATACAGGGGGTTGATCCAGCCGTTGGAAATCATATAAAAAGCCAGATCCACCGCCTTGGAAAAGCCAGTCTTGCCCAGCATGTTCATCTTATGGTATTTGACGGTGTTTTCGCTGATGAACAGCTCCCGGGCAATCTCCTTGTTGGTCATGTGCTTGCACATCAAACGCAGCACCTCCATCTCCCGGTCGGTCAAGGGGGCTTCCCCCTGAGGCAGAGGGATGGTTCTGGGCTCCGGGAAGCTGCTGCCTCCCGCCATCACCGTCCGGGCCACCTCCAGAAAATCGTTCAGGCTCCGGCTCTTGTAGATAAAACCGTTGGCCCCGGCAGCCTTGGCGCGGGGGATATAGGTGATCTCGTCAAAGGCGGTCATGACAATGATCTTGATCTCCACATCCGCTTTGCGGATGGCTTCTACCGCCTTCAGCCCGGAGGCACCTCCCTCGGTACACACGTCCATCAGCACCAGATCGGGGTACAGGTGGCGGCAGAAATCCAGAGCATAATCGGCGTTGGGCACTTCCCCCACCACAGAGAAATCCCCCGCCGCCGTCAGCGCCGCCGCCAGCGATTCCCGCATGGATGCGTGATCCTCCACGATCAGAACTTTGATCATTTTTCCTCAGCCTCCTTTGGAACAGATATTTCAATGCGGAATCTGGGAACGGTATATAGTTCCATATCGCCCCCCAATCTACCGACCCGCCGGCGCATTCCTCCGATACCGCCACCCTCCCGGATGGGCCCGGCAGGCGGAATACCATTGTCGGTGACCGTCATACGCCAGCAGTCATTCTGGAAAAAATGAAACTGGATGTGAGTGGCATAGCCGTGGCGCACAGCGTTGGTGACGCATTCCACAGCGATCTCAGCAAAGCTGTCTGCAACCGCCTCGTCCTCCGGCAACGCGCCCCGGATCTCCACTGATACGTCCATGCCCCGGAAGGTCTCCCGCAGCAATGCCAGGCGGCGGGCGGGTGAGGGCGTACCGTCCTCCCGAAGCGCCGCAGGAAGGTTGTGGGCAAATTCCATCAGCAGCATCTCATCCGGCTGCAGGCCGTCCCGCAGAGCCCGCAGCAGCAAACTGATGCGCTGACCCAGCAAGTCATGGACCCGGCCCTTGCTCCGGGCAATCTCCTCCGCCTCACAGATGGCCTGGAGATGCTCGATGGTATGGCGCAGCTCCTGACCACGCTTTTCCAAAGTCTCATTTTGTCGGGCAAGAAGTGTCACCGCGTCCCACTGCGCCGTAACATCATCAGCCGTAATCAGCACAAAGGTCCGGCGTCCCGCAGACAGTTCATAGGAAGAAAAACTCCATACGGAGGCATCGGGAAAACGGAATACCTGCTGACCGCCCAGAACCTCCCGCACACAGCCGCCGCAGATTGCTCCCTCTTCCAAAAGCCGCTGAAATTCACGACCGCTGTACAGAGGACGGTCCGCCATCTGCCGTGCCAACCCATCCATCCGTCGGTTGCACAATAGGATATCACCCTTCGGGCGAAAGAACAGCAGCCCCGTATGCAGTGCATCAACGGCTTCCTTGACGGATATGGAGGAAATTTGGGTATAGAGCTCCCGCCGGCGCAGCAGACAGATATGTATGCTGCGCAGCAGAAAGTACAGGAGAGCGGCCAGGAAGAAGCAGGGATAGGCCGCCCCGGTGATTTCCTCTGTCAAAGGGAGCAG
>CASEPH010000232.1 GCA_949289625.1 uncultured Clostridia bacterium
GACAGCTCCTTTTCCCTGGACCCAGACCTGGCCCTCTACCGGGGGCGGCAGTATGTGCCGCTGGACAAGCGGCTTTTCGGGCTGTTTGCCGACTCCTGCCCGGACCGCTGGGGACGCCTGCTGATGAGGCGCAAGGAGGCCATCGACGCCCGCAAAGAGGACCGCAAGCCCCGCAAGCTCACCGAGAGCGACTTCCTGTTGGGGGTCTATGATGAATCCCGCATGGGGGCGCTGCGGTTCGCTCTGGAGGAAGGCGGGGAATTCCTCTCCCATGACAAAGCTTTTGCCACCCCGCCGTGGGTGCATCTCCGGACGCTGGAGAATGCCTCTCTCGCCTTTGAGCATGATGAGAGCGGCCTGAACGAAACCTGGCTGCGGGAGCTGCTGGCTCCCGGCTCCTCTCTGGGCGGGGCAAGGCCAAAGGCCACGGTGCAGGCGGCGGACGGAGCCCTGTGGATCGCCAAATTCCCTTCCAAGCACGATGAGACCAACACGGGAGCTTGGGAGAAGGTGGTCCATGATCTGGCCCGGCTTTGCGGGCTGGATGTGCCGGAGTCCAAGCTGGAGACCTTCTCCAAGACCGGCAGCACCTTTTTAGTCAAGCGCTTCGACCGGGAGGGCAGCCGCCGCATCCACTTCGCCTCCGCCATGACCCTGCTGGGCAAGACCGATGGGGCCTCGGCGGCGGACGGAAGCAGCTATCTGGATCTGGCGGCGTTCATCCGGGCCCATGGGGCTTCGCCCCGGCAGGATCTGGCCGAGCTGTGGAAGCGGGTCGTGTTCAGCATGGCGGTGTCCAATACTGACGATCACCTGCGCAACCACGGCTTCCTCCTGACCCCCACTGGCTGGCGGCTGGCCCCTCTCTACGATGTGAATCCTGACCCGGCTGGAAACCGGCTCTCCCTCAATGTAAGCGAGTACGACAACACCATTGACTTGGAGCTGGCGTTGGGGGTGGCGGATTACTTCAGCCTGTCCCCCCAGGAGGCGGAGCAGACGGCGGCGGAGATTTGCAAAACCGTATCCAGCCACTGGGAGCGGCTGGCACAGCAGTGCGGCCTCAGCCACGGTGCCATGGAGTATATGCGGCCTGCGTTCTCTCTCCAAATATAGGTGAGGAAACGGATGATTCCCTGAGGAGTCATCCGTTCCTTTATCCCTCAGGGGTATCTCCAAAGGTGTCCTCGCTCTCTTCCTCACCCAGATCTGTATCAATATCCAGCCCTTCATTGTTGCCCACATTTTTCTCGTAGAGCTTGGTCCACTTGAGTGGATATTTGCACTTGCGGTTATAAGCCAGAAGCATCGCCTCGGCATAGCCCATAGAGCCGGGCCGCCGCTCTTTGGCTGTCCTGGAGAGCAGTTTGACCGACATTTCTCCTACCTTTTCCTTAAAGGTTTCATCTTTCATTGTGTCGCCAAAGGTGTAGACCAATCTGGCGATTCCATTGAGCATATTAGCAGAAAGCGAATTCATATCGCCCTCCCAAGTACCCACGCAAAGGCGCAGGGTTCGGTCAAGAACATGGTATCCAAATTTATCAAAAATATTTTCCAGAGTGGATACCGCACAAACCACGCCATAATTCCGAACCTGTCCAATAGACAGCGAATAGGACTCTACAAGATCACGGATGATAAGCTGCTTTTGATTTCCGGCTTCGATATTTGCCATGAACACCTCGTAGGGTTTTAGCGGTTTTACAAACTTCATTTGATTCGCAAAGATATCTGCCTCATGTTCGTAGTTCAGATCGTCGTAAATCATACACCAGACCGGAGTATCACGGGAACCGGAAGCCAGAGCAACAATTTCCACCGTGTGCTGTCCGTTGAAAACATAGTTAACCCCGTTTCTCCGGCTCACTTTGACAGGATTGATTTGATACAGGTCGAAATGAGTCGCAGCATTCAGCACATGCTGTGCGGAAATGCTTCTCTGGTACTCCTGGTTGGACACAAGATTTTTTATAGGGATCTGCTCAAAATGGACATTGGGCACGAACATACTGAAATCGGCCATCAGGAATCCTCCTTGATTGCGGTAAGCATCTCCTGCACTTTCTTCTCCAGTGCCGTCAGCGCTACACACAGATTTTCCTTGGCTGCAGGAGAAATTGACCCCAGATGCGCCATGGACTTTGTACGGTCAATAGAGCTCATCCAAGATGGTATGGTGAGGGTAAGCCCCGCAACCTCCGCATCCGGGTCATAGACGGGCATAGTCTTGATGCCGGGCTGTTCCACCACTTGTACAGAAGTTTTGGATTGCAGATTTGGGGAAAGGCTGCGCCTCGACTCACTGTATCGGGCAAACGCATAGGGGTTATTTCCGATTTTTTTGCTGAGCGCCTTTAGCTCCTCAGGTTCCAGCTCAGCCAAGACTACAATGTTCTCAAATGAAATCTTATATGTCCCTGATAGGATATGCGGAACTAATTCCGGTGCGCTTTTTGCGATAGCATCCAATGCTGTGCTATATTTAGCATATTTTTGAACGGTTGCGCCCGACACATGATACTCCTTTCCCAAACGTGCGGCTGTCCGCCGGCCGCTCTCCTCATCTACAGGGCGGCCCCTTCCTGTTGCCGTGCGGGGATTCAGACGGTACTGATTGTAGCCGTGTTCGTTTCGCTGAACTTTCTTTTCCGCCTCATATTGCCTGCCGATCAGGTACTTCTTTGTCTCCTCTGAAATATTGCGGCGGCCAAGCTGATTGGAACAGATCCAGACGATAACAGCAGCTCGGCTGGAAAAAGCCTGTTCCTTTACTCCATACGGGATCTGCAATTTGTTGCAGATCTCATAGCGATTGTGGCCATCAACGATGGTGTCGTTCCAAACAATAATGTCTTCACGGCAGCCCTCCATCACCAGATTGAGCTCCAGCTGTCGATATTCCTCACGGCGGAGAGGAGGGATCAAATTTTTGAACTCTGGATCAACCCTAAGCTGCCTAAACCCTTTCTCTTCCATGTTGCCTCCTGCGTTCCTGATGTCTTACTGTTTTGAGGGAGAAATATGCGACCCGGTTGATTTGGTCGATCTCCCCAGCCAAACGGTAGTTGAACCGCAGATCAAAGCCGCCCACCATTTCAGATAAGTTGTTTAGCAGAATTGCGCTATAGAATTCTACAGATTGCTGGGTTGTATCTGATAACCGAACCTTGTTTGCGGTTCCGCCCAAAATTGGTTTGTCAGAACCGAGAACAGCGATGTATAGTTCCTCTGGATTTACCAGAAATTGAACATATGCCGGATTTCCCAGGAGACGAATCGTCTGCCTGTGAATGCGAATCCTGTTGCGTACAGGATCAAGTGTTAATAACGCTTGCGTTTGCTTCTCACCATTCATATCCTTATCCTCCCTGAACTGACTTACTTATCTTCATTACCAGAGGCAGGTTCATCCGCACATTTTACTGTATTAGCAGTAATGTTGTCGCGGAGTCCGTATATGGCGTATCCCTCAAAAATATCTACCTGCATGGATTTCTGATGTTCACGAAATGGAAGGCCAAATTGGGTTTTCCAACCCTCCGGGAATACAGGCGTCCGAGACGATTTGGGTTTTTCACCATCCTTCAGCACACGCTGATAGACCTCAGTGGCGGTCAGATCGAATGCGATGAGCCACTCGTCCTTGGCATGGATCACCCGTCCAAGGAGCTTATACCGATAGTCCAGGTTCCACCCCATAAGGGAAAACACCTTTGCGAAGAAGATCTTGCAGGTGATCTGTTTGGGCTTGCGCCTGCCGGAACCGGTAGTGCACCAGGCGCAGGCATCTCGGTCCTCTGCCCGGCAAGGGCGGATCGCCAGAATCTTACTCTCCTGGTTGACCAGCACCTGTACCTGATTTACTTGGGGAAAACGGTTCAGGCAGGCAGCGTTCACATAAAATTTATAGTTGTTAAAGGTCACGGACGGCTCATTGATATGGGCAAAGAACTCCCGGCGCACTACCTGGTAGCCGTCGTAATTGAATTCTCGATGCAGCTCCAGAACTTCATCCCCGCCGGTATTATCAGATTGGACGGCCTCCGTTTCCATCACCAGTACGGCAGGCGAATTGCTGCCCGTCTGTTCTCCCTCCAGAGAACGGAGCATCCCTGCAATTACACCTTCGGACTTTCCACAGTAATCATCGTTCAATTAAAGTTCCTCCTTCCCGCACTGACTGAACTCCTGGCGGATGTAGTTTCGCAACTCCTCAAATCCAGTCACATGGAGTTTCTGCCCGGTTTCATAGAGTTGTCCTTCCATACGAATCTTCCAGTCTTCTTCACTTTGGTCACGGACCAGTTGAAGGGAATGCTGATGGAGATAATACTGCTTTCCAAAGGAGTCAATCCATTCTTCCGGGACAGCCCTCACGCGTTTACCTGAAATGGAAAGCGGTTGTACAGCCTCCGCAGTCCCCGCCTCCCCCTTCTGGCCCGAAAGCAGGTACGATTTAATAAATGCCTCCGCATCATTGATGTCGAAAACACACGCCGACTCGTGCTCGCTCTGGTATAAAGCCCCGGCAATACGGTATTTCAAATCCGCGCTCCAGCCAAATAGCTGATAAAGCGTTTCCATATAAGCCGCACTTGCAATCTCTCTGGGGCAATACTTCCCGTTTACCAGTTTTGAGAAGGCAACAGCGTTACGGCTGTTTTTTTCTGCTGTACGAACTGCAAATCGCATCTCCACCGGATGAACCAGCATCTCCACATAATTGTTCTTGCCGAAGCTCCTCACGCAATCGGTGCTGAATTTGATCTTTTTATCTTGGAACAATACATAAGGACGGTGACAGCTATCAAAGAATTCGCTGCGGGCAATCTCAAAGCCTCTCATGTCAAAGTCGCCCGGTCCCAGAGTAATGCTTGTGGGTGCGGACAGTTCATCCTGCTGTTCGTCGGATGGGCAGATACTGATAGAAGCCTGGTAGTAATCCGCCGGCTTAAATCCAGCCCACCGAGGATTGATGGTCACAAAACCTTTGAGCAGGCCGCTGTCAATTACCCGCAGCTCCGGGAGGATGGAGCGGTTGCCATACTTGGAATTGTTCAGAAGATGCTGAACCGCAATGAAATCATCTCTGGAAACAATGCCCTCGTGGTGGTTTCGGTAAAGGCTCTGGGGCCGGTCGCCTCGATTTTTTCTGGACTTGTGGTTCAGATAGTTTGGCGTGAAGGTTTTCCTGGTCAGCACATCCCCGCAATGACGCTCATTGCGAAGGACCTGGACAATGGAATTGGACGTCCACTTGATATTCCCCAGATAGGTCTTTCGGCCCAGCTCGGTAAGCGCCGCTGCAATATCGCTGGTGGAATATCCGTACAGGTACATATAGAAAATGAGCTTCACCGTTGGTGCTTCATCTGGGTTCACCACCAAATTCCCTTCCGCATCGTGAGAATACCCCAGCAGCTTGGGCGTCAGGGGCAAGCCGCCGTCCAGCCGCATCCGCAGGGAGGTCTCCATGCTCCGGCTGCGGATATGGGATTCCTCCTGAGCCATGGTGGCCTGAAAAGAAAGCGCCATCTGAGAATCATCCTTGAGCGAGAATATGCATTCACTCTCGAAGAACACTCCCACAGGACTGGGCAACTCCGCAAGCATTCGAACCATGCTGATGCAGTCCACCACATTTCGGGCAAAGCGCGACACGCTTTTGGTGATGATCATATCGATCTTCCCGCTGCGGCAGTCGGCGATCATACTGTTGAACTCGTCCCGATGAGCCAAAGAAGTCCCGCTGATACCTTCGTCGGCGTAGATTTTGACCAGTGTCCAGTTCGGGTGATGGACAACGAAATCCTCATAGTATTTCTTTTGCAGCTCATAGGAGGATGTCTGCTGGACATTGTCCGTGGAAACACGGGCATACACGGCAACGCGCTGCTCGATATCGTTGTCGTAATAGTCAATGGGCTTTTTTGCCGGAATAAACTCATAGTTCTCCGGGTCGACTTTTGTGTTGATGCGTCGGCGAACCTGTTCTTTCCGTTCCGCAAGCTGTTTTCGTGTGGCCTTATCAATCATGCAGCATTTCCCTCCGGGGTTCATCATTGGGGAGTATCTTCCAATCGGGATCTGGCAAGAAATACGGGTCGTGCAAATCCTCCCTGTAGTAGGACGCCAGAGTATAGATATCCTCTGAAACAAAGTAGATGCCAACCGGATTGGGAAGCGCGGCCAGGAGCCGAGCACAGAAGGAAAGCTCCGAGAGCTTCTTGGAAATATTGCTCGTCTTCTGAGTAATGATCAGATCGACCTTTCCTTCGTAACTATCTTGCAGGAGTCTTGCCCATTCTGGCGAACTCTCCATGTTGGGCACGGAACTGCCCTCATCCACATAGAATCCTATAAACTCCCAGTTCGGGCAGAGAGCCAGCGTATCTAAAAACTGCTTTTTATGGGCAGAGAGATAATCCTCATACCGGGTTTGATTAAAATACCGGATATACACCGCAACCCGGTGGTGGTTTTTCGGAAGCGGACGCTCGCGCTTGATATCCTTTAACCAGGCGCGGTGTTCTGCCAAAAGAGCATTCTTTTCCGACTCTCCTTCCAGCAGAAAGTCAAAGGAGGGCATGACTTCCTGCCCTATCGCTTCGTTTCGAATTGCCAACTCAGACATACGTAATCCCCCTGC
>CASEPH010000233.1 GCA_949289625.1 uncultured Clostridia bacterium
CTGGCCTGTGTGACCTTTGAGTATATGCGACTGATGATTGTTGCACAGGGGGTGCGCGATTCCGTCCAGTCCGCCATTGTGGATGTGGCCACCGAGAATTGGGATGAAGCCTATGCCGGTTTGCGGGAGGGTTACTCCGGCGGCTATCAGCTTGCAGGTTCGTCCTGGTCACAGAATGTTACCAGCGGCAATGTGTACGCCCGCCTGCAAGATGTTTTGGGCATTGAGTATGAGGACGGGCAGTATGTAAAGTACAGCGGCGAGAATTTGGAGTATCGACTGTACGATCTGCACCTGGAAGTGGAAAATGCTCCGCTGGCCCCGTCTGTGCCGGATGGGATTACACAGCTCAATGTCACAGGAACGATCACTGTTGATGTGCCGCTTTCCTTTGGATTCGGGCATCTGCCCCCCATGCAGATTACCATGAAACTCAACGCCAAATATGTCCCCAGGTTTTAATTTTGTGTATTTCGCCCTGTCGATTTTCCATAGCGCAAAAAAATATTTGGCAGGAATCACACCTGGACGCCGTATTTGTGCAAATGGTATAATGATGGCGAGAAATATTGCCATCATTTTAATATAAAATCACCGTACAAGGAGGTTTTCAAATGAGTGCAAAAAACAAGAAGCTGCTGGCCGTTCTTGGCGTAGCCGCCGTTGTGGTAATTGTGATCGCCGCAGTGCTGCTGGGCAAGGGTGGGCAGACCACGACCGTTGATCCGGCATCCACCCCCTCGGATGTATCTGCCGAGGATGTGGATAGCAGCAATACCCCGGACGGCAGCTCCAGTGAACCGCTGGTGGTGGTGCCGGACGCCTCGAAGCCCGAAGCCACTGACAGCCAGAACCAGACGGACGCCGTTTTGAATGTGGAGGAAGAAGATCAGGTGGATGTCAACCTGACCGACAGCGAAAAGAAACCCGAAACCACTCCGCCCCCGGCACCTTCTCAAGAGGAACAGCAGGCGGCCAGCGAAAAGGATGAGCCGATTGTGCATGAACCGGACAGCAACCAGCCCCAGACCGGCGACACACAGGGCGGTTCCATCTATCTGGAAGGCTTTGGCTGGATCACCGATGAGGGCGGCGGCACTGTGCAGGAGAATGTTCATTCCGATGGAGATATAAACAAACAGGTCGGCAACATGGGCTGATAACAACCCCGGAGAGTACGGTAGCGATACCGTACTCTTTTTTTGTCCTCAACTAATTTGATTGGAGGTGCGTTTTTGAAGCGGATATTTGTAATGTTGCTCACAGTTGTGCTGCTGCTGGGTATCTGCCCTATGAGCGCCCTGGCAGATACCGGAGGCAGCGGAAACGTGGATGGCGGTGGCGGCGGTATGGGGCAAGGAACCTCGCAGAACTCCTGGACTCCTGGTATGGAGGGTGTGCGGATTACCGTCGTAGATGCGGAATCCGGCCAACCGGTGTCTACACCATTTGACCTGTCCAGCAATACACCATCCATCAAGATTCACTTTGGTAAGGTCAGTAAAATTCAGTATGCCAACGGCGCCAGCATTTCACCAAGCACAAGCGGCTATACCTGTAAGAAGCCGGATATTGCGTTGCCTCGTATCATAAGCACCGGCAGTTATAGCGCCAACATTGAAGCAATCAAGAAATACTTCTGCTCCGAGTATGCGGTGAAACTGGTGGCGCAGCAGACCGGAATCGTTTATGAGGAACTGATCGGCGGACAGTACAAGCTGTTTTTGGAGCCAATCGCCTATTTCAAACACAACGGAATCATGATGGCAATGACTGCCCATGAAGCTGCACTCTATGATAATCAGGCGGGCGGGTCCTTGCGCAAAACCATGACAAGTTTAACGCACAAAAACCTGCCGTTGGCAATGTTTCTGGAATATGCGGATATGGGCTTCCCAGCCTATACGGGGGCTACCAACAAGACCTGTTCCAACGATACTATTATCACCTATCTGGGTATGGGCATCGTGTGGTTTACCGACCCACCTGCACAGCCGGAGCCAACGGACTATGACTATGAGTACCGTGTGGATACGGATGTTATCACGCCGGTAACGCTCTATGCCGGTTCGGAAATCAATCCCGACAGCCCGGCCACGGTATCCTTCAGCATCAATGGCAGCACCTACCGGATGAACAATATTGTGATTCCGTCGGGAGATAGTCAGATTGCATGGGTAAAGTGGCATACACCATCAGAGCCGCAGGATATTACTATCTATGTCAGCACCAACAAAGGCTCATTGAGCCAAAGCACCATTCGGGCAAAGGTGGTAGACCTCTCCGGCAACGACCCACCCGACCCGAAAGCCACCGATACGATGGGAAGTTGGACGGCCAGCAGCGTCCCAAGCCGCGAAACCAAAATCTATGCTGCCTGGAGTGTCTGGTGGGCGCAATGGCACCCCTATTGGGTGTGGCACAGTACAGGTAAAAATACAGGATATTGGGTAGATGAAGGTTGGTATGATTTCTTCCGGGACAATTACTCCGCCAGCATGACAGCCACTACCCGAATCGAGCCAGACGAAAAAGTTCCTACCGCATCGGGTGATTTGATGAAGTCGGGCTATGGTGTAACAAATACTGTTACGGCAACCGTCAGCACCTCTGCTCCGCTGTCGCATTATACCTATGGGCAGACAGCCGTATCCTACTTCCCGGAGTTTGGCTATGGAACCTATTGGCGGCTGCTTGAACGGCTCACCAGCGGAACAACGGCGCGGTTCCAGTTTGCCAAAAACATTTACAGTACCTACAACCAGCGGGTGCATTTTTCGCCGGTTTGGTTCCCGGACGGGAGCTACACGGTCAATACTCATGTGATGGATATTTGGACGCCTGCGGGGATGCTCGCCATGAATCTCACCGATGATGTAACCATCAGCGGCTCCCTCTATGATGATTGGCATATCGCACCGGGCAATCCGTAAAAAAGGAGAATGGATATGAACGACAACAGAACGATTCGGATTATGGTGTTTGAACCTGGGCGCACGCCTTATACGGCCATGCTGGAGGATTCTCTGGAACACCGGCAGGAACTTGTGGGCGGGGATATTGAGTGTATTCCTCTGCCCTGCGAAACGGTTCTCTGCTGCAATGCGTCCGGGAAACTGGCAGCGTTGCCGGAGAACCGGCAGTACGGGCCGGATACCATTCGGGGAACTTTTTTCCTCTACGGCGATACCCCGGAGGGGCGAGGCATTTCTCTGACCGATGAACAGATCGCCATGTATCAGGAGTATTTTCCGCTGCCGACTCCCACAGCAGTATCCTTTGAAGTTCGGTCCGCTGCCGACATGAAGGAGTTTATGAACCTCATGTTCGGCAAGGGATGGGACATGGACACCGGAGCCGGAGAGGACATGGAGGCAGACCGATGAGCAAAATGTTTTCGGTGGTGACTCTGGACGCCCCTAACTCTCTGATGACGGAGCATTTTGTCCCCGGCAGCCCGGATGGGCTGGATGAACTGCTGGACTGTGATGAAATCTCCGAGGTTCTTGCCGAATGGCCCCTGGGGGATACCATCGAAGCGAAAATTCAGACCTATCTCTATGGAGATGGCGAAACCGTGCGGGCTGACGAGGAGGATTTGGCTTTCTTCCGAGAGCATTTTGACGAGCTGAACGCCAGCGATGCCCTGGACTGCATCTCAGACCACAGCTTTTCTTTTGAATCGGACGAGTTGGATTTTGGGTACGGTGAAGAAAGCGAAGATGAAGAAGATTTGGAACTATAAGACACGGCTCTGCTGAAAAGCAGGGCCTATTTTTATGGCAAAGAAAGCGAGGTCGATAAATTGCTTTTGCCGATTATTATGATCTGCGTCTGTGCGCTGCTGGGC
>CASEPH010000234.1 GCA_949289625.1 uncultured Clostridia bacterium
GGACATCTGTACGGTTCCAACGGCCTCCACCAAGCCGGCGCCCCGCAGTCCAATGCTCCGGATCGGGCGCTCCCAGTGATAGTGGCGGCGGAACAATTCCATTCCTACCTCTGCCAGTTCCTGACTGGAGCAGGAGGGGGCCGGAAGTTTTCGCTGCCGAACCATAGAGCGCAATTCCGTGTCCCGGACATAGATCTCCACCACCGTGCATCGGGATGCCAGATCCCGCATACGGGAACAGACGCTTTCGGCCAGCAGGAGCAGCATGAGTTTGACATCTTCCTCATTTTCCAGATCTCTGGGTGTGGTTGCGGAGTTGCCCACCGACTTGATATTAGGGATATGATCCGTTCGTTGGACCGGGGATATGTCCAGACCTCTTGCGAACGTGCTGAGTACCAGACCCATCTTGCCAAGGCGGCGCTGTAGCACATCCTCCGGACATTCGGCCAGCCGGCCGATGGTGCTGATCCCGATGGACCGCAGTTTTTTGGAGGTGGCAGGCCCCACATAGAGCAGATCCTCCACCGGCAGGGGATAGACGATTTCTTTGTAGTTGCTTTCCGAGATCTGGGTAATGGCGTCTGGCTTTTTGTAGTCGCTGCCCAGTTTGGAGGTGATCTTGTTGTCGGCAACTCCGATGCTGGCCGTAATCCCCAACTCGAACTTGATCCGATTGCTGATCTCTCTGGCGATGGACATAGGGGAACCATACAGCCCCACGCTGCCCGTCACATCCAGCCAGCACTCGTCCAGACCAAAGGGTTCCACCTGATCGGTATAGTCCTCGTAGATCTCGCGGGCAAAACGGCTGATGCGGATATACTCATCCATATCAGGGGGCAGTGTCACCAGCTCGGGACACCGCTGTTTCGCCTGCCAAATAGCCATGCCCGTCTTGACACCATAGGGTTTGGCAATATAATTGGCGGTAAGGACAATCCCATGCCGTTCTTCTTGACTCCCACATACAGCCAGTGGTTTATTCCGTAGCTCTGGGTGGCGTTGCATTTCGACGCTTGCGTAGAAACAGTTCATATCGCAGTGCAGGATATGTCGGCGTCCCATCTCGTTTCACCCCCGTATTCCATAATAGAACATTTGTTTGAATTGCGCAATAGACGAATTTTGGAAATAGAAGGCACCTGCGTTTCTCAGCTTCTTTTTTTGATATACTATATTTTGTGTCAAAGCGTACAACTTGTTGCACGGGAGGCCCCAAGTCATGTGTGGACGGTATCAATTTACGGTTGAACAGTGTGAAGAAATTCGTCGGATTGCCAATGCAATCCAGCGTAAATATGGGGATGGGGCATGGAGTCCAGGGGAGATCCGGCCATGCAGCCATGCGCCAGTCCTTATGAAGGACGGCGATAGAGAGGCACCGATGCTGATGAAGTGGGGGTATCAGCTGCCCGGCACGTTGGTCATCAACGCCCGGTCTGAGACGGCTCTGGAGAAACCGCTCTTCCGGGAGAGTGTCCGCAGCCGCCGATGCCTGATTCCATCCACTGGGTTTTATGAGTGGGATAGCCAAAAGCGGAAGTATCTGTTCACCTTGACGGGTGAGGGCGCACTTTATATGGCGGGGCTTTACGACCGGCGTGGAAATAAGGACTGCTATTGCATCTTGACCACGGCGCCCAACGAGTCCATGCGGCCGGTTCATGACCGGATGCCACTGATCCTGACGGGCGACCAGAAGCACCGCTGGCTTTCGGATGACACTGCTGCAGGGGAGATCCTTACAGCGCGGCCGCCGGAGCTGGTGCGTGCATCTGCAGAGGCACAGATCAGCTTATGGTAGAAGCATATTTCGCCGCGCTGCTGGCAGCTCGGCGGTATTCTTCACTGTATGGAGCGGTCAGTTCCTCGTGGGTTTTCTCTCTCGGTTTCGTCATGGCTGGTCGCTCCTTTCTGCCCGTAGGCATGGAAAAAAGGGCAGTCGATTTTCTCGGCTGCCCTTTGGGTATAAGGTATAAATGATTAACTCGTTGATGTTTTTCTCTATTATCCATTAAGGAATAATCGGCGTAGGGGGATTTGCTGGCTGATTTCCTCCGGCAGCAATCGTAATCCAAATAATAAAAGCAAAATAGACTGCAAGGATTATCAGCAGAGCAGTGAAGATTAACTTGGTGTTTTTGGACAGTGATTTCCTTTTTGCAAACAATACAACAAGGATTATAACAAATGCAACACCTGCCAC
>CASEPH010000235.1 GCA_949289625.1 uncultured Clostridia bacterium
ACCCGGGAAGGCTATAGCTTCACTGGTTGGTATGCCGATCAGGCACTGACCCAGAAAATCACCAGCATAGAAATGACCGCTGATAAAACCGTGTACGCGGGCTGGAAGGATGAAGACGTTCCAGAACACCTTAACGGCGAGGATCACTATGCTTACATTATCGGCTATCCCGACGGTACGGTGAAACCGGAGGGGAATATCACCCGTGCGGAAGCTGCCACTATCTTCTTCCGGCTGCTGGAACAGGAGATTCGTGACGACAATCTCACCACGGTCAACAGCTTTGACGATGTCACTGCCGACAAATGGTACAATACAGCAGTTTCTACACTGGCGTCTTTGAGGATTTTGGAGGGGCGTCCGGGGAATGTGTTTGACCCTGACGCCACCATCACCCGGGCAGAATTCGCTGCCATCTGCGCTCGGTTCGACCACTCTGATGTGACTGCGACGGACAGCTTTTCTGATATCTCTGGTCACTGGGCGGAAGAAGAGATCAATCGCGCTGCCGCCCTGGGCTGGATTGAGGGGTATGGAGATGACACCTTCCGACCGGACCAAAGTATTACCCGTGCGGAAGCCGTCACCATGATCAACCGGATGCTCAAACGGTTACCCCAGGACGAAACGGATCTGCTGGATAACATGAACACCTGGTCGGACAATCCTACCGGCACTTGGTACTATCTGGCCATCCAGGAGGCCTCCAACAGTCATAACTATCAGCGTAAGGAGGATAATGTCCACGAGACTTGGCTTGAAATGCGGGAAGACCCAGATTGGACCCAGTACCAATAAACCCTTACCCTGCTTGCTTCTATCCTCTGCAGGCGATTGTCGCCACAACGGGCGCGTTCCACAATGGAACGCGCCCGTTGTACATATCAAAAGCTTTGCGTAATTGATATAGAATAATCGAATTATTCTGCGCTGGTTTTCTATATTTTCGGACCAAAGAATTGTTTTGCTGTTGGCCGAGATGTCTAGAATGCCGTTTAAGATTGAAACTGGAACAAACCATAGGCAGAAAACATTCCCCATAAAAAATGAAATAATAGAGAAAACAGAAAATGTGAAATGTTTTCCCCTTTTTTGCGTCCATTATAAAGAGACGCAGCATGGAAGGGGACCTGTCCGATGGACGACAAAACGATTGTGGAGCTCTACTGGCACAGGGATGAGCGTGCCATTACATATACAGATCAAAAGTACGGTCAATACTGTGGGGCTATTGCCTATCGAATCCTGGGAAACCAGGAGGATGCGGACGAAAGTGTCAATGATACCTACCTTCGGGCCTGGAATACCATTCCACCCACCCGACCCAGCAGACTATCCGTATTTTTGGGGAAGATCACGCGGAATCTGGCCATTGATCGGTGGAGAAGAACGACTGCGCAAAAACGGGGTGCGGGAAACTATGAGCTGGCTCTGGAGGAACTGCAATACTGCATCAGCGGCAGTGCGGATCTGGAGCAGCAGCTGCTCCATGAGGAATTATCCCATTGGATCAACCAATTCCTGCAGGAGCTTCCACTGGCACACCGTCGGGTGTTTATCCGCCGGTACTGGCATTTTTGCTCGATCCCGGAGATCGCCAAGCAATACGGGTACAGCGTCGCAAAGACCCGAAGTATTCTTTACCGGACACGAAAACGGCTGCGGGACTTTCTGGCAGAAAAGGGGGTGATGTTGGATGAAAGCTGAAGATCTGTTGGATGCTATAGGAAATATTCCGGAAGCATGGGTGTTGGATGCGGAGCAGGCTGGGAAAACTGTGCCTGTGTGGCTAAAATGGGGCTCTGTGGCGGCCTGCCTTTGCTGCATTCTGCTTTTTGGCACCATGGGTCTGTTCCGGATCAGCAGGCTTGGCGCTGCGGCAAGCCCGACCACGCTTTCGCCCAGCGCTTCGATTTCCAGCCCCTCCCCTACCGTCCCACAGCAGCAGGTCACTGCCATGCGGGAAAAGGTCTATGGAGCGGACGGTGCGGACGAGATTGATGAAGCAATCAAAGACGCTTTTGTGGCCTGGCTACAGGAAAATCCAGATTTCTTCTCCACCTATGTCACCGATGAAAAAAACTGGTCTATGTCTGCACAACAGGATCAGCAGGGGACGGAACAGGTGTCCATGGCCTGCTATGGTCCTGCGGATGAAAACGGGACAGGGGAGCTTTGCTGGCTGATCTATGCGGATGGGCTTGTGCGTTTGGGCAGTATAGATACCTACGAGGAAACACCGGAGCAGCAGGCATCTGCAAATGAGCTTCTTCCAGAAGAGACGCCTACACAGACATCTGTACAGACGCCAAACGAAACGGATTCCGCTGTATCCACCGCGGAGATTGAATCCACCAGCGAATCTTATTCCGGCTTGTTTGCGGATCTGCCAGTACCCGTAGATGTTGCTGCGGCGGCAGACTACCGACAATCGTACTGGGGAGAATTGACGGCAATGGACCTGGTGTTGGAAGTGCCGGAGGAATTTTTTGAGGATGCCACCAGCAATGAGGAAATGCCAACACTGTTTGCCTTGTATGATAGCATATCTCAGGAGAGTGATGCCGCCGAGGGTGATGGAGAGGTTTGGCGCATCCAGACCTGGGCCGTGGAGGATTTTATAGCAGAATGTGGAATAAGTCTGGAGGAATGGACACAGGTTGACTTTCAAGACAACCAACTCCTGTTGGGCAAGGATGACGAATATGTATATCTGCTGTCGATGCCGCTGGCGATGGAGTATGATCCAGACAACCAGGACAGTGTTAATTCCTATTACCGCCACAGACTGTATGGCTATGCAATGCTTTGCAATTTTCTCTCCCGAAACGAAATTGAACCGGCCCCTGATTGGGAGAAGCAGTATCTCCAAGGACTTCGGGACCTGTCGCTGGAGACGGGAGATTTCTTCACCACGGAATTCGGTGTGGGGAGCATAGAAAGTGAGGAACCGTTGCTGACGGTTGCCGCAGCATCCATTCCCAATCTGTCTGGCTACTATACCGGTGAGACGGAGGAAATGCTGACTTGGGAGGACCTGCTGCTCTACCGGCTGCTTCACGCGGACTACAGCGCAGCCGTTGCAAACCAGGAGGAGTTACAGGAAAAATACCAGGACCTCTTTTTTCCGCTGGATGCAGCAGTGCTGGAAAACAGAGCCTGGGATGTGGAATTTGCAACAGAAGCAGATGTGTTCTGCGCGCTGTTTTCCGAGATTATGGAATCCGGACATGTGGCGGATTACTGCGCCATGACCAATTGGACCGTAGCGCTGGAAGGCATGGACTGGATCTTGTATGCGGAAAGCGCTGCGGAGCGGGTCGTCATAGCCTCAGCCACCTCGCTGGAGCTTGCCGCCATGGGGTGATCCCATAGACACAAGGTGCGATTGATATGGGAAATGGGAGGAAATTCGCAGCTGCGAACTTCCTCCCGTTTTTGCCATATGGTTTTGTTGCTTACTGTAATCCTTGATTCAGCGCAAATACTCCAGCATTTTCTTGGCTGCCAGGTAACCGCTGGCGAAGGCCCAGGAAAAGTCGTTAATGCACTCTAGCTTTTCGCCGCCCTGGTTGATGTAGCGGTTGCCGATGGTATCGCCGGCACAGTACAACCCTTCCACCGGGGAACCATGGCTGAGGACGTTGACATTTTCGTCGGCGTCCAGTCCGCCGAAGACACCGTCGGTAGCCATATGGCTGCGGATAGCATAGAACGGCCCCTGTACGATGGGCTTGAGATAGTTGGGCAGCTTGTAGAAATCGTCGTCGTGACCCTTTTCGCACAGGGCGTTGTACCTTGCCACCGTATTCAGGAAGGTCTCCACCGGGAAGTCGGCCTGCCGGGCCAGATCCTCCAGGGTATCTGCCACAAAAACATGCTTGCCGTCGTACTTGGCGGCAGCCCGCAGTCCGTCAGCGGGATCGCCTTGCAGACCGCCAGGGCCACCAGGGCCTCCGGGCCCGTGACCACCGGGAGGTCCGAAGCTGACGGCCTTGGAGAAGGTACCGTCCGGATTTGGGATGCCCTCTCCAATATTTCGGCCCGTCCGGTTTACCACAGGTCGGTAGGGCGCTTCGGCCGGAGCGTGAAGAATGGCGTCATCCAAAATGGTGAAGGAGGCACAGCCGGGCTGCTTGATCTGTGCCCAGATGGAGGACTCGCTATTGATGGACTCGTTGATCCAGCGAACACCATTTTTATTGACCTTCAGGGCTTCACCACGGTCCACCTGCATCATCATGGGCCCGTCCACTCCCTTGGCAATCATACCGCCCAGGTAAGCGGCGGCCACGCTGTCATAGTCCACGGAGATGCCTGCATCTTCAGCCATGGTGATATGGTCGCCGGTGTTGCCAGGCATCCGGTGACTGTTGGCGTAAGAATCGGCATAATAGTAGTTGGGCAGGGTGCGTTTGAGCACGTCCCCGTAGGAGATGTTACCGGTGGCCATCAGGCAGGCCTTGCAGCGAATGTGAACTTCACCGCCAGCGTCCTCTGCGACGACACCTACCACCTGATTCCCTTCCAGGATCAGACGTTTGGCGGTGTGCTCGGTTAGAATCTCCACTCCGGTCTCCCGGCAGTGCCGTTCCATGTTCTGGGTTACAAACCAGCCGGCGTCCCGGCCGGTCTTGGTGTTGACGGATTTTTGACCGAAGGGGTTGATCTGGACCTCCCAGCTATCCGCTACGGGAGCCCACTGGCACATCCAGTCAAAGCACTCGGGCAAAGCCCGGAAGGCATTCCCGATGAGCCGGGGATTGACCTCCCAGCGGCAGGTGTTCAGGGCGGAACGGATGTAGTCGTCCATCTGATCCGGAACACCGGCGTCCCGTTCCATCTTGGTGCTGAACATTCTCAGACCCTGGGCAAACTGACTGCCTCCGCCCAGCTTGGGCAGCTTTTCCAGCAGGATCACCTGTTTGCCGGCTTCTGCAGATTTTGCCGCGGCAATGAGGCCTGCAGCTCCGCCGCCGATTACCAGAATATCACAGGTACGCTGGATGGGATCATGGAGCTTTACCTCTTTGACGTATTCCGCGGGATGGATAATGCCCAGACGACAGGCTTCGGCACAGGCGCCGCAGGAAATACATTTTTCCGGCTGGATACGATAGCCCAGTCCAGTGGAGTAGGGCGCCCCTTGGGGACATACTGCGCTGCAGCGTCCGCAGTTGATACAGGAACCATGGATCTCATAAGCCATAGGAATTACCTCCTTTTTTCTTCCATTATACGGGATGAAAAGTTTGATTGGCAAATATCAAAAAGCTATATGGGATAACAGTTAGTTATCTAAGAAGGTGCGACAAGGGAAAACCAGGGCCTGCCGTTTTGCCGGCAGGCCCTGGAACAGATGGATCATACGCTTCTGGCGTAGTAGCGGTCCAGCGCATCCTGTACAATTTCAATACAGCGGGGGATCCCCATGGACTCGATCTGGCTGCGGAAGCTGTCGAAGTCAGAGATGGGCTTTGCACCGGTGATGAACTGGAGAACGGCTTCCTTATAGGTGGTGATAATGTCGTTGTAGTAGCCGTTGAGTTCCTCCAGCTCTGTGGAGGACATCAGGTTGGTGTAGGTGTCCGGCAGCTGATAGGCGCCGTCGGTGCCTTCCATCCAAATCTGGGCGGCATCCATCTGGGCCTCGGTGTAGGTGTAGAAATTCTTGCTGTTGTCGATCTCATAGGGGCCCCCGGTGGAGCCGCCGGTGTACAGACAAAGGGCCATATCCATAGTCATGCCGTCGGGATTGTTGGTGATGACTTCGGTGTAGACAGGATCGCCTGCCTCATTGTACTCAAAGGTGAAGCCCTCGGTGCCATAGTTGGCCAGCAGACTGCCCTCTTCGGTGAAGAAATAGTTGAAGAATCGGACCACCAGTTCCACATCGTCGCACTGTGTGGAGACGGAAATGCCCATATTAAAGGCGGCGTTGTCCGCATCCATACCAAAGTGCAGGGTGGAGGCGTCCGTCATCCGCATGGGTGCAATGCCGGTGACCTTGGCGCTGCCGCCGATGTTGGATTCATAATTGGAAAGGTTGGTGGCATAGCCTCGCCAGATACCCACTTCACCGTTGGCGATCCGGTCGCTGGACACCTCGCCGGAAACGCCGGAGTTGGAGTCCGATACAAAGTCGCTGTCGATCAGACCTTCCTGATACCAGGTGTTCAGGGTGGTGAGCATATCACAGAAGGCATCCTCTGTGGGCCCGAAATGGACGGTGCCGTCGATTTGATAAAAGCCGTTGGTATCGTTGTTGCTGGGAACAATGATGTCATAGGCGCCCTGCAGGTTGCCCGGGGTGGTGACGCCGTCAGAGGCCAGTCCATAGGGGGCGGCCACGCCCAGTTCCTGCTGGAAAGCGGTCAGAACGTCGTGGTAATCCTCCACTGTGACTGGGGAATCCAGACCAAGTTGATCCAGCCAGTCCTGCCGAATTACGGCGCCAAATTTGGGAACACGCCCCTCCATGGTCTGGAAGCCGTACATCACGGCCTGATTGCCGCTTTCCGTCAGAGAACTGAGGATGCGGGTCTCAGATTTGGCCCGGGTTTCCATGTAGTCTGGCGCATAGCTTTCCAGGGGCTCTGTCAGATCAATGATTACCTCCTGGCTGATGGCCTCGTCCAGGGAACCGGAATAAAGTGTGGTGAAATTGAACATGGCGTCGGTATAGTCGCCGCCGGAGATCATCAGCATAAACTGCTCATTGGCTGCTGGGATGGGAACGGCAGTCCAGTCGATGCTGACGTTTAGGCGCTTTTGCGCCTCCTGATACATGAGATAGTCCATGGGTGCTTCCGCATAACCGTCAAACATGGGGGGATAGGTGAACCAGTAGGAGAAAGACTTGGTTTCTGCCAGAGGGAAGTAGGCAGGCATTTCGGGCTCCTGGACAGAGACAGGCTCCTCTGCTACGGAAACCGGCTCCTCCGAAACGGGGGCTGCGGTGACTTCCTGGGTTTCTTCCGGTGCTGTCTCCGCAGAAACGGATTCTTGGACGGAAGAATCGGCGGCCTTTTCCGTGCCGCAAGCGGCAAACAGCAGGACCACCATGGTCCAGATGAGGACAAAAGATAGGATGCGTTTCATAATGGACTCCTTTCTGCCTTCCGGCTCCAATGGAACCGGTGCGGTAAGACTTGTACTTTGCTGCGCCTCGGGCCTGGGATTAACCAAAATCGTTTCGACCCGGGGAATAGGAGTTTTCGTCGTCGAGTGTTTTGTAGGGAACGGGAGGTGGACAGGTATTTTGAGGAAGCTGGCAAATGGTATAGTCCTTGTGGAGAGGACCCGGATCGGTGACACCGCCTGCCGGACCACCCTGAGGCCGCTCCGGCTCCTGCTTGCATGCCTTCTCGTAGGTATCGTGGCCCCAGTTTGTGCCGTCGTAGCTGGAGCCGAAATCCGGGCAGACATGTTCATGCACATAGAGCCATCGGCCGTTTTTGTAGACGAAATCCGATCCGTAACGCTCCCAGAGCCAGCCGCCGGAACGTCGGTCCCCACGACCGATAATATCAAACATGGTGCCGGGGGTCAGGTAAAAGCTGCGTCCCGATTGACCGTCATCAGCAATCTCAATGATTCCTATGGACAGCGCGTGGATGCCGGTTCTGCCAGAGGAACGCAGATCATGGCCCCGGAGAATGGGGTATTTCTTGGCGTTGTTCAGGTTCAACTGGGACATGCCGTTATCGGTATGGGTCACCGAGTTCACATAGACCTGTTCCCAGCCTACCATGCGGCCAAAGCCATGGGCCCAGGTACAGTTGTCGTGGGGATACCAGATTCGATCCCATTCCTCCCGGGAATACATAATGGCGTGGGTATAGGCGTGAATGGCCTTGTTGTCTTCAATCTCCTGGACGCCCAACGCGTTGTGGAGCCGCTGCTGAAAACTCAGGTTTCGATTCATCAGATCTCCCTCCGTTCTCTTTCATAATAGGGGCGGCCCAATTCACCTTCGGGGCCGTAGCTGTTTTGATCCCGGTAGCTGTAATAGGGCTTTGGCATATCCTGATACAGGTATTCCCAACCGAAGAAGGGGTTGTAGACCTGGTGCTGCACGGTGGGGGTGCCAAACGTTTCCTCCAGCGGATCGTCCCCGGGTTTGGTTTCGATGGGGAAGGCGTCGCCATAATCGACCCCTACGGGAATCGTGTGATCGTGGGTCAGAGCCAAATGCCAGATTTTCCACTGGCCCTCCTCCTTCACCAGGTCTGCATATAGCAGACCAAAGACAAAATAGGCGTCCATGGTGCCGCCAGGCCGCCCTACAGTCTGCTCTCCGCAGTCATAGGCCAGATATTTGGCGGTTTTTCCATCTTCGGCAATGTAGCAAAGCGGTGTGTTGGAGGTGTGGTGACTCATAACGCCCAGCCCCAGGTGAAGATTATCATAGCCTACGGCAGGATCGGCATCACAATAGGGCTTGAGTTGATCGTAAAGACGCTGGGTGTGCTGCACCACATAGTAGTTGGATATGTCGTCCATCCCAACATAATAGCCGAAGTTGTTGGCCAAGGAAGCGGTGCGGCGGTAATGGGGGGTTTTGACCCAAAGATCCGACAACTCCTGCCGCCGCTGACCATTGCTGTAATAGTAGGCATGGCGTGCCATCAAATCTTTGACGTTTTCCTTGTCCCACATACGGGCTACCAATTCATCATCTGTAAAGAACGCTTTTTCCATCGTGCTGCCTCCTTTATATGCCATAACTGAAGGTTTCGGCAAAGGTTTCATAGACCTCCGGCACCCGCGGCGACGGGGTGGCCGGCCGGTTTACGGTGTAATATGCCCGAACAGGACGCTTGAGGTTGGGCTCCGGCAGATGAAATTCCTCGATGGGAGCAAAGGCCGGATCTACAGGGTAGGCAGTTTTGCCCGGCCCTGCTGCCCAGGAGGTGCCGCAGGGCGTATGAATATCATGGAGTTCCTGCATATGCCAGATCTTCCATGCGTCGTTTTCCCAGACAAAATCACAGGCCATATATCCCCAGACCCAATAGGAGATGACCCCCTGCTCTGTGAGGTCGCTGTAGGAGCCACGGATCATCCACAGTCCCTTGGCAGTTTGACCGTCGGAGGCAATCTCGATCACACCGGTGTCCAGAGGTTTATAGCCGATGGTACCCACGCCGTAGATCTCCTGAGGACTGTACTGTCCCAGCTGCTCTGGGAACTTTTCCTGAATCAGTTTGGCAATCAAAGCGTTCCGCTGGTCCAGCGCGGCATAGTAGCCCGCCACAGCCTGAGATCCCACATAATACCCCTCGTTGATGGCCCGGGAGACATCCTGTCGGCTGCTCCAGTAGCTGTGAAACATGTCCCGTTCCCGTTTCAACAGATAGTCCGCTGAGTACCGGGCCATAAGATTGATAATCTCACGCCGGTCCTCAAACCGCCAGAGCAGCTGCTCCGTTGTAAATTGTGTTTGCATGCTGATTCCTCCTTACAAAATAGATTTACCGAGCGTAGTATCGGGTCAGGGCGTCCTGTTGGATCTGCAGGCATTCCTCAATACCCATGGCATAAATGTTATCCAAAAAGCTGTCCCACTGATCCATGGAGACGGCCCCAATGATAAAGCTGGGAAGCATTTCGTTCAAATAGGTTTGGATATCCGCATAGTGACCCGAGAAGGCCTCAGATTCCTCTGCCGTCATGCTGATGGGCGGCATCAGGCAGGTGGCCTGGTCTACAGTGGCCCAAAGTCGTTCTGCTTCGATCTGATCTGGCTGATACCACTGATATGCCCGTTCCGGGTCCTGCACACAGAGCAGCATTCCATTGCCGCAGGTGTAGATGGATTGGGCGATGTTCACGGTCATACCGTCAGATGGATTCAAAATCACATCAGTGTATTGGGGGGCGCCGGTTTCGTCGTATTGAAAGGAGACGTCCTCAATACCGTAATTCGCTGTGATATAGCCATCCTCGGTATACCACCAGTCGCACCAACGCAGGGCCAGCTCCACGTCTCCGCAGGAGGTGGTAATCACAACTTCAGTGCCAAGCGCAGCCGTCTTATCACCGAACATGGTGGTATCCCCTTCCTCCTGAACCGGATTTGTAATAGCTTGGACCACCACGTTGTCGTTGCCAAGATTGCTGTAGTCCATCAGGTTGGCTGCGGCGCTCCAGACGGCGACCTGTTCTGTAGAAATTTGATCGTTGGTGGGGGCGTTGACATTGGTGTTATAGCTGACAAAGTCTGGGTCAATCAGATCCTCCTGGTACCACTGCCGTATCATATCCACATATTCCCGATAGCCCGGTTCCAAGGGACAGAATACGACGGTCCCGTCTACGTCGATAAAGGCCCGTGTACTGCCGGTCTCAGCGGTGACACCGTAGCCGGCGGCAAATACGCCGGCGGTGTAGGCGCCGGAGAATGGCATCCAGAGCGGATAGGTGCAGTATTCCTTCAGCGCAGTCAGAACAGTATGGTAGTCGTCATAGGTTTTAGGGGGCTCCAGCCCCGTTGCCTCCAGCCAATCCTTACGGATAACCGGGCCGGATTTATTGATGCCTTCATTGGCCTCCAGATCGTTGAGCTGGTAGATGGCCGGGATGTAACCTGCATCCGTTGTGGCGCGCTTGACATATTCGTCGTTGGAATAGAACACAGCGGAATAGTTGGGCATATGCTCCGGGATCAGCGGGGCCAGATCCAGAGCAATGGATTCATTGACGGCGTACTCCAGGTTGGTGGTTACATAATTGCTCATGTTGAAGATTAAATCGGGGTAAGAGCCGGAAGCCAGCAACAGAGTCAGATTTTCCTGGGCATTGAGGAAGGTACACTCCGAAAATTCTAGGTCAATGCCGGTCTGGGCCTGCGCATACACGAAGTCGGGAAAGTCATCGGCGCTCTCAAAATAATTGGGGAAAAAAGGTGGATAGGAATACCAGACCGACAAACTGGCATTTGAGTCCTCTACTGGCCAGACCCAATCGTCTGGCGGGGGTTCCGGGGAGGAAACGACCTCTTCTATGGAACTTGCCTGGGTTGGCGTGGGTTTCTCCGGTGTTGCTGAGATAGGGGCGGCGGGCTGAACCTCCTCTTGAACTTCCAATGTGCTCTGGTCACTGGGCTGGACGTCGGATCCGTTGCCGCATCCGCAGAAACAGATGGTCAAAAAAGCGGCAAGGATTGCAATGGACAATACTCGGTGTTTCATATTCACGCCTCCTTCTGTTTTCTGGAAGGAATGTTCCTTCCGATTTTATTTTATCGCAATCCCGATCCTTTGAATAATGCAAAATGCGCCAGAAACATTACATCAAAGTAATGTTTCTGGCGCGTGTCCGACTGTGACTATGGGTTTGCGCTGAGATATGCGGAAATTTGCTGTTCCAGCGTCCGATAGTGATTTTTTAGGCTGGTGAGCAGATACAGATCCGCAGAACGCAGGAATCGATCCTTGTGAAAGGCAATCCCAATTTCGCGGTAAAAAATATCCGGCTGAATTCTGGCTGGCGGAGCCGGCGGCCCATATTGACGGATCCCGGCTTGGTTCAGCTCTCGCTGGGGCAGCAGCGCACTGATGGGGATGAATAGGGCGCTGTCTAGCTTGTATTTGAGCTCGCCGATCTGATGATGATCGTTGCCCCGGAAGATGCATTTCATTTGAATTCCGTGTTCCCGGCAGATCCGGTTCAGGGTTTCTTCATCAAAGGAGACATCGTTGCAGAGAATGCTGCAGCCGTTAAGCTCTTCAGGTCGAAGGGTTTGCCTTTCGTGAAAAGGATGCTGGTTGCCTGTGGACAAGAGCATTTCCTCCCGCAGCAAAGGTGTCCAATTCAGAGAATCCGGAAGTTCACTCCAGGGGAGAATGGCAAAATCCGCCTCTCCAGATAGCAGCTGCTTTTTGGCCTCCTTGGGCGGCAAGATATTAAAGCTGGTTCGGATGGAGGGATAGCACTGCTGAAACTGATAGATCAGCTGATTGTCAAATTCCTCAAAGGCGCAGACAATGGAAATAGCGTCATCCTCCAGGCCAGCACACTGCTTTCCGTGTCGGACCATCTCCTCGATGGTGCCCAGGATCTGCTCCGCTCCCTGATAGATCACTTCTCCGCCAAGGGTCAAATGAATGCCGGCGTGTCTGCGTTCAAAGAGAGAAAACCCCAATTCTTTTTCCAGCCGGCGCAGGGTCCGACTCAATGCTGGCTGAGAGATGTACAGAATTTCGGCGGCTTTTGTGACACTGCCGGCCTGGACGGTGGTGACAAAGTATTGCAGCTGTTGAAGTTCCATGGATGTGCCTCCCTTCTTAGGGCCCAAAGGGTGCAAGGAATGTAAAACAACTGGACGGGAGTCCTATTTTCCGCGAAGATAGGCTCTGCTATCCTTGATAAAGCTAGCGGCAATCAGCAGCAGCACCAGACTGATGGGCAGTGCAGCGATCAGGGAGACGGACTGTAGATTATTCATGGTCCCTTCGGAGAACATCAGGGCAATGGGGAATAAAATCAGCATCACAGCCCAAAACAGCCGCAGCTTCCGGGTGGGCAGATCCTCCGGACCCAGGGATTTGCAGCAATAGGAGGCGGCCACCAGGGTCAGCGCATCAAAGGTGGTGGCATAAAAGGCTACCATGGAGAGGACCAGCAGGATCATCACCACTTTTGAGAAGGGAAGGGAGCGAAGAATCTCCAAAATTACAACGGAGATGGCTTCCCCGGCGGAGATGGAACCGGAAATGTCCATGCCGTCCATCAGCTGAAGCCCCATGCCGTAGTTACCCAGAACAATGAAGGCCAACCAAGTGCCCGCCAGGCCCCAAGCATAGCCTCCCAGGATCACCTGTCGTACCGTTTTTCCTGCGCTGATCTGACCGATGAAGAAGGGGGTGGCAACACACCACACCATCCAGTAGGCCCAGTAGTACATGGTCCAGTTCTGGGGAAAAGCGGTTTCCCGCAGAGGATCCATCTGGGTGGACATACCGATAAAGTTCTGGGCCAGGTTCCCGATAGCGGTGATACCGGTCTCCAAAATGTAAATGAATTTTCCGCCACCCAGCCCCACATAGGCCAGCAGGGCAAAAAACAGCCAAACGCAGATGGTGCTGAGCCTGGAGATGGCGTCCATACCCAGGCAGACAGCCAGGCTGTATACCGTGCAAATTCCGGCCAGGACCAGGATAGCCGTTGCCATACCGGTGCTGACGCCGAAGATCTCCCCCAAAGCGCTGGAAAGCAGGGGAACTGACAGGGAAAAGGTGGTGGCAGTGCCTGCCAGCAGGGCAAAAATAGAGCGCAGATCAATCAGTTTTCCCCAGCCCCGATCCACATGCCTGCCCAGAATAGGCCGGCAGGCTTCGCTCATACGGCGGGTGCTTCTGCCGCGGACATAGAGCATAAATCCGAAGGCGGCAGCCAGCACCAGATAGAAGCTCCAGGCGATGGGGCCCCAGTGGAACAGCGGGAAGGTGGCCCCCCAGGTCTGCACATCTCCGTGACTGGTGACAAAGGGATCGTCGATATAGAGGGCCCACTCGCAGAGGGCATAGAAAACAATATCTGCAGCCATGGTGGAGGTAAACACCATGCAGCCCCACCGAAAGCTGGACATAGGCTTCTTGGTGCTGTCTCCCAGGCGAATGGATCCGATTTTGGAAAAGGCCAGGGCCATGGAGCACAGGAAAAAGCCTACGCCCACCAGGCAATACCAAGCGCTAAAGTAGTGATCCAGGAACCGGCGGATCAGGCCGATGGTATTAGTGGCGCTCTGGGGCCAGATAAAGAAGATCAGGCACATACCGGCCACCAGCAGCAGCGGTACCAGAATCAAAATCAGATCCGGCTTGTCCTGCCGTGTCGTCTGTTTCATGGTTTCTCCTTTCTCTCTTGGGCGCCGTAGGTACGGTCCCATGCACACAGTTCCTCATAGCTGTCCAGTTCTACCAGGCTGCCCTCTGGCATGGGGCGAACTCCCAGCTGGTAATCCTCCGGGTGGCAAAATAACGCCACGTCGTCCCAGTAGATTTCCCGGTTGTTTTTTGTGTTGTATTCATATTCCAGATGAGTCCGTAGTTTTTGGCAATCCGCTTCGGACCAGAAGGATACGCTGTGGAGTTCCCAGCCCCGGGTTCCGCCGGTACGGCTGCAGTGGACCACGGTATCGTCCCGCAGGGTCAGCAGCCATTCCGTCGTGGGGGTTTCCGTCCACCTGCAGCAGTAGCAGGAACGAGAGAATTGGGGCCGAAGGATCTCCGGATCCACAATGATCTGATCTCCGTCCAAAATAATCGAGTTTCCCAGATGCTCCCTGGCGTAGTACAGGGATGAAATATTGTTGGAAATGCTGAAATCCGGATTTTCAATAATGTGGAGGCCGGGATATTCCTTTGGCAGGGCAGCAAACTGCTCCTTGAGATACCCCACCACCACATAGATCTCCCGAATGCCGTTGTGGTGCAGGGCGGAGATGATGGTATCAATCATCCGCCGGCCCCGGACAGGTACCAAGGGCTTGGGAATCTTGTCTGTAATGGGCTGCATACGGCTTCCGATTCCGGCGGCCATAATGATGGCGTTGGTTGCTCGATTCACGTTTGACTGCCTCCACTGTACTTGGAAATAAGCGCTGAGAACAGACTGGAATACTCCGAGGCGTATCGGTACTGCATCAAAGCGTATCCGCCAAATTCCACCCCCAGGGCTTTTTTGTATTCGCACCAGTTGCTCCATAGGAGTCCGGCCAGGGCCACATAGCAATAGATTTTCAGACGCAGAATGTCCGGGCAGACTTCCCCGAAATACCAGTCTATGAGTTGGTCAAGCTGATCCCGGTCGTACCCGGCGTAAATGGCAAACATGGCAATGTCCACATGGGGGTCGTGCATGCCGGCGTATTCCCAGTCGATCATATGCAGCTCCTGGCCGGTATCGGTGTGGACAAACAAAAAATTGTCGGATACCGCGTCAATGTGGCTCAGGACCTGCCGGGGATTCTGCTGGCGCAGAAAAGGTCCCATGGCGAAACAGCGCAGCCGCACTTCATCGTAGTCCGGGTAGACAGAGGGCCCCTGCCGCAGAGATTCGTAGAAGGCGATCTCCCGATAGAGCTGGAAGCTGTGGGGAACCTGCAGCGCTTTTTCGTGGAACTGCCGCAGCAGGACCATACATTGGCGAACCTCCATGGGATTGTTGGGATCGCAGTTATGGGTGCTGGGCCAGAATTTTGTCAGCTTATACCCTGTTTCCGGGTCCAGAGCCAGGACCTCATCCGTGATGGGATCTCCGGCCAGAGCGGCATAGACGGCAGCCTCCTGGCGACGATTGATCAGCTGATCGGTCCCCTCTCCGGGGACCCGGAGAATATAGCTGTGGGATCCCCAGGAAAAGCGAAAGGAACGATTGGTCATTCCAGCCTGGGTGGCCACCACATCCCGGAGATCCGATTCCTCAGCACCCAGGACGCGATGGATAAACGCCAGAGCCTGGGGCGTCAGCAGCACGGCTTTGGAAGTCTGATCCGGCATATCAGGGCCGGTCCTCATCCCGGTTGCCGTCGTCCATGGGATTCACCAGATCGTCCATGGGATTTACCACGTCGGCGGACATGGACGGGGCGGAAGTGGAATCCGTCTTTTTATCCTTTTTTCCGAGGTTCTGGAAAAACAGTTTGATCTTCCGGCGGAAGATAGCCAGAACAGCACCGCAGGCAATAAACAGTCCGGCGATCATGCTGACCACATAGCTGACGGTACCTGGATCCAGATACGCGAAGGCCGGCATGGCGAACAGCACCATCATGGCGCACACATAATAGATTCTGCCCAAGAGCTTGCTTACAAGTTTCATCATCTATTCCTCCTGTTATTCCGCATTTCTGCGGGCTTCGATGGATGCAATACGCCGGACCAAATAACGGCCGGCAGCCTCTGCGCCTTTGCCCAGATTGTAAATTTCCCGTTCCTTGACCTCCTGAATTAGATCCCGGTATTGCTCCGGGTGATCCAGCAGCTCCCGGGCAGTCTCTCCGGCATGACCCAGCTGATCCAGCTCCAGAGCGGCGCCCAGCTGGGACCGAATCCGGATGTCAAAGGGAACCACGTCGATTTTATCGTACTCGGGGTTCATCACCTTCATGGGGGTGTTGATATAGAGCACCGGCTTCAAGGTGGACAGGGCGAATTCATAGCCCACATTGGACCAGTCTGTCACCAGAAGGTCCGACCGATACACGGTGTCCGTAGAGGAAAAATCCGTCTGAACCACAAAGTCCTCCCCAATCCGATCCTGATAGCGGCGGATCAGCCCCTCGATACGGTCCCCGTAAAGCCGGACATATTGGGGGTGGGGCCGAATGATGATCCGGCACCCTAGTCCGGAAAATTGCTCCACCAGTTGGTCGATACAGGAGTCGAGAATATTGTCCTGCTGCCAGGAGGGGGCGATCAGGATGGTTTTGGTGGCATTGGGTGTATGGTCTGTGGCGTTCCAGGCCTCCGTCATTTCGTCCAGCAGACCGTAGCCTACCTGGACCAGCCGGCGGGGTTTTAAGTGATAGAGGGCTTCAATGGCTCGGGCCTCTTCCACCTGATGGGGACCCACGCAAAACAGGGTGTCAAAATGATCCAGAGCATGGGGCCGCAGGGTCAGGTTGTCGCTGCTGACGCCATGATCCGTATAGATGTATTCCACGTCCTTCCGGACCAGGCTGCGCTTAATGTGATAGGTCTCCAGATCCGGCATGGTCATCACCACCATGTCGGCGTCCATCTTCATCATCAGCGGAATCAGCTTCATTTCGCCAATATAATATCCCACCAGTCGGGGATTCCCCATGGAAAACACCGGGTCCTGGGGATCGGAGGTGATATAGTGGATGGTGACGCTGGAGTGGGCCAGGGTGTATTCAATCATGCCCCGAAAGTACTTGTAAAAGCCTCCGCTCTCGCTGTAAAATACCAGAGTTTTTGGCGTTTTGCTCTTGAGAAAACGGGCGTAATCCTCCCGTTCCTTCTTTTTATAGGGTTCCAGCTTTTTCTTTGCCTGGGCCTCCCGGCTCTTGATGGCTTCCAGATCCCGTTTGCTCTCCTCCAGGGCAGCATAGTCGATAAACTTTTTGGGCGGATAGAGAAAGTTCATCAAATAGAGATTCACCAGGGCGAAAAGATTGCTGGCAATCCAGTACATGCCTACGCCTGCGGGAACCAGGTAAGTAAAATAGGTGGAGAAGGCCACAGTAAACAGGGTGACGCCCCAGCGGCCCCAAAATCCCTGTTCCTTCTGGAGGACGTTGTCCCGGTTCTGGGCCCAGCACAGCAGGAACGTGGACAGGCAGGACAACAGCGGGACCAGACTCAGCAGGGATACGTTGATCAGCGATGGGACTGCAGACAAATTGATGCCCAGAAACCAGGTGTCCATAGTTTGCGCCTGGGCAATGATGCCGGCAATGTCCGTGCCGGGCAAAGTGGACGAAAGTCCCATAAAGTAGCTGTAATTGGCCGGATCCCGCATGGCATCGAGAACCTTGAGCTGGGCACCGCTGCCCAGTTCATCCACCCCCAGCAGAGAGGCGGTGGCGGATACAAAGGTCTGGCAGACCTCCGGATCCACCCGCAGGAGATGCTGCATAGGGTTATAGATCACGTTGATCAGCCCCAGCACCAGGATGATCTGAATGAGCATGGGCACCATGCCCAGCAGTGGATGGTATTTTTCACGCTGGTAGAGGGCAATGGTCCCATCGGTAATGGCATCCTTGTCCCCATAGTGGCTGGCGGTAATCCGGTTGATTTCCGGCTGGAGCCGAATCATCTTGATGGAGTTTTTCTGCACCACGATGGACAGGGGCAGAAGGATGACCTTGCTCAAAAGGGTAAACAGCAAAATGGCAACGCCGTAGTTGGCCACCAGCCGGTAACACAACCACATAAGCCACCCCAAGGGGGTGCCGATGTAGGTGTTGATAAACGACATGGCTCTTTCCTCTCTTTTCTTTGAAACTTTAAGCCTGTTCCGGGGGATCAGCCGGCTTTGGAGGCGGATTTCCGTGGAGGTGGTGCGGGAGGATCCGCAGGCGGATTTCCATGAGGGGGCAGTGCGGGAGCGTCATTCGACGGCAGCGGAAGGTAGGATGGGCTTGGGGTTGGCGAAAGGCTTGCGTCCGGGGTATGCGTGGGGGTGGCCGATGGCATGACGGTGGTTTCCTCCGGATGGGGCTTGGCGTTGTAAATCTCGTCTAACACATAGCCTGACGCCGGTGTGATGGCCCCCAGCTGGGTGCCAAAGACTGCGTCAATGGTTTTGCGTGCTGCGTTGATGCAGGTATCTCCCTCAATGTTGATGCTCTCCCCCGGGATGTAAGCGCAGCAGAGCACACTCTGCATGATGGGCGTCTCTGCCTCCGCATCAAAGCGGGGGCCGCCGTACTGCTCCACCATATGCAGGGGAACCCGGGCGCCGTGATCGGACTGCAGCAGGATCACCGCATCGGGATCATTTTTCTGAATATTGTCAATGGTCTCCAGAATCACTGTGTTGAGATACTGGAGCTGACCCGGATACAGGGAGGCGTCCTTCCACTGCCAGCCATTGAACAGGTCTCGGACCGAGCCGTCCGCATTATAGAGAAACGGCGCATGAGGGCACTGAATATAGCTGATGGTCAGGGTGGGCTGGCCCTGGGCTGCCCGGTAACAGTTTTTTAGGGCGTCCAGAGCATTTTCCAGGGGACCCTGGTAGTTGTCCCTGTAGTTTTCAAACATCCAGAGGGACAGCTTATCCTTGACCCAAGGAAGCTTACAGTAGATGCTGTTGTGGAACAGGTAGTCGGAGATCGTATCCTCCGTCTGGCCCTGGGTCAGTTCTCGAGCGCCGGAAATATCCAAATAGGACCGGTGATTAATCAGATTGATCTGGTAGCCATTGCTGCGAAACAGCTGGGCCAGCGTGGGGTCCTTTAAATAATTCCGCCGAATCCTTTCCGGCATACTGTCGTCAGCCACATAGTCCAGATTCAGCATGTTAGGGATCAGGGTATCCGACCAGCAGGATTCCGTATTCCGGGAGCTATGGGAAATAGAGAACCCCTGCTCCTCCAGTTGGACATAAAAGGAACTGTTGTCAAACCCAAAGTAGGATTCCAGATTTTCGTCTCCACCGTATTCGTCAAAGATCAGATAATAGACGTTGGGCGTTTGGCCTTGAAATTCCACATTGGATCCCTGGGAATCGCGTTCCTCCGGCTGATAGGAGGCCACCTGAATCAGCTTGGGGATAGCCTGTAGCGCGCTGACGGCGGTGAGGATCCCGAAGGTCAGGGCAATGACGCCGCAGGCAGCGGTCAAATTCGGTTTTTTCTTGATGCAAAGAACCAGCAAGGCCAGCAGGACCAGGGCTGCAAACAGCAGAAAGAATCGATCCTGGAACCAAGGAAGCCGGTCTTTGATGCTGTCGGTGATCATGGAAAAGTTGATGATCACCAGCATGGCAAGGCAGGAGAGGGTTGCGGCACGGCTAATGTTGCGGACAAAAATGCCGAAAAACAGGAGAATGCCCAGGGCCGTGATAAAAAAGATCAGGAAAAAGGGCAGCATATCTCCGGCAGATGCCTCTCTTGCGTTTTGCCCAAAGAGAAAGAAGCAGGGATATAGACAGGTCAGTAGGACTGCCAAGAGACTCAGCGTCCAGGATTTCCAGCGAGAGGTATTTCCAGTCATGTAGTGGCTCCTTATGCGGAAGTCGAGTCTGGCTGGGGTGTGCGACTCGATTCCGGCTCACGGGATGGTGTACTGCCGGAGCCTTCCTCGGGAGGAGGCGGCATATATTCCGGCGGAATGGTATAGCTTTCAGGGGCCTCCAGGGGAGGCAGCGTCAATCCAAAGACAGAGGAAAGGACCTTTCGGGTGGCGTTGACACAGGTGTCTCCTTCCACGGAGAGGGAGCTGCCGGGCACATAGGCGCAGCACAGCACGCTCTGCATATAGGGGATCTCCGCCTCTGTATCGAACCAGGGACCCCCAAACTCATTGACCAGCTGTCCCGGGGTCCTGGCTCCGTGATCCGACTGCAAAAGGATGATTGCGTCCGGATCTTTTTCCTGGATGATGTCCACAGCCTCCAGAATCATCTTGTTGGTGTATTCCAGCTTTGCCAGATACAGTTCCGGAATGCGCCAATCATAATATTCGTCCAGCGTCGTGGCGTTCCCTGTTTCGTCAAAAAGGAACGGCGCATGGGGGGATACAAAGTATCCAATGGTCAGTGTAGGACCATTTTGGGCGGATTCCCAGCAGTCCATCAAATTCTGGCGCACGTCGGTCAGAGCCTCCATGGGGCCGTTGTCACCCCGGTGTAGGACAACCCGTTCGATCTCCCATTTGAGTTTTGGGATCTGACAGAAAATACTGTTTTCGTAGAGATAGTCAGAGATGGTTTCGTCATACTGGGGCTTGGACAGAAGATGGCAGCCTGCGTCATTTAAAAATCCATTCTGGTTGATCAGGTTCACCTGGTACCCGTTTTCCCGGAACAGCCGGAACAACACAGGGTCATCCAGCCACTCCAGACGGTTTTGAATGGGCATGGAGTCGTCGGTCACATAGTCCAGATTCAGCATATTGGGGATCAGTGTTACGGTCCAGCAGGATTCTGTGTTACGGCTGGTCCGGGAGACGGAAAAGCCCCGGTCCTCCAGACCGGACAGAAATTCCTCATTGTCGTAATTATAGTAGTGTAGGAGGTTTTCGGAGCCGCCGTATTCGTCAAATAGCAGATAATAGACGTTCCGATCGGCGTTATCAAAGACCAGGGTGTCCAGTTGATCGTCCAGCGGGGCCTGGGGCCGCTGGTAGGTGGCGATGGAGATCAGGGTGGGCAAAGCCATAAAGAGATTAACGGCAGTCATGCACCCGAATACCAGCGCCAAAACGCCGCAGGGAATCACCATATTGGGCTTCTTTCGGCGAAACAGAACCAGCAGAGCAAGCAGTACCAGGCCCACAAACACCAGAAAAATAATGTTGTGGAAGCCGGGGAGCAGCTTCTTAATGCCGTTGCAGATCAGGGTGAAGTGCATGACCACCAGCATTCCCAGATCTACCAGAATCGCAGCTTGGGCCACATTGCGTAGTAAGAGCAGAGCAATCAATCCGCCCACAGCGGCAGTGAACAGAAAAATGCCAAAAAACGGGAGCATATCGACAGCTCTCGCTTCTCCGGCATTTTGAAAGAACATAAAAGCGCACGGATAAAAGCAAATCAGCAGGATGGACGCTACAGGCAAACCTACTTTTTTCAACTGTTTCATGGATGAAATCGCTCCGTTCTGTAGGGG
>CASEPH010000236.1 GCA_949289625.1 uncultured Clostridia bacterium
GTGGGTTTTCCCTGTACCGGCTGGGCCAATGAAGGCCAGGTTACGGTGGGAATAGATGGCGTTCAGTGAGGGCAGGACCCGCAGCCGTTCCACATCCTTACCCTTAAGCAACGAAAAGTCAAAGTTCTCAAAGGTCTTCGGCGCTTTGGTAGGAAGGCGGCTCATTTTCAGCAGCGTATGAATGGTGGTTTCTTGTTTCTTCTTGCTCAAATAAGAGAAAACTGCCCGCACCGCTTCCATCTCAGCCTCTGAGAGTTCCTGGTCTTCTGCAAACTGTGCAAATTCCTCTGCTGAGAGGTCCAGCTTCAGAACAGAGGCAAAAGACTCAGCCTGTTCAAAAATCGTCTCATTCATACCGGTTCCTCCCCGTCAAAGTCGAATTTGGCAAAGGAGAGGTCACCAGACGGCTTGGGTAGCTGCTGGATCTGTGTCTGTACAGGAGCAGTTGGAAATTCCTCTGGTTGTATCGGTGCTTCGTATTGGCTCTCGCAGAAGCTGTCCCTGCGACTCCAGGTCACATCATGGGTGCAAAGCAGCAGCTTTAAATCAGCGGAATAGATGTACAATGTATCGCCGCTGCGCTCTACCCTGGCCGTAGCACCGGGATAACTGTACGGTACACCGAAGCGGCGGCCCTCGTAATTGACAAACCCGTCAAAGGAGATCCGGCGCTCCGGACAGAGATAGAGTCGTACCGTCTCTGTCTCTGGCAGAGCATGCAGATGTTCTCCGCATACCATTCCGTGGGTCTGCTGGGGCACCCCGTCCACCGCCCGGTGGTAAGTACTATTTTGCCGGTTACACCATTCCAGCGCCTGCCAATTCAGGTCGGTAACATGGTAGAATACCCGGCCAGCGAGAAAGTTGTCCTTTACAAATCGCACCAGGCGCTCTACCTTGCCTTTGGTGAAAGGATGGCGTGGTTTGCAGAGCTTTGTCTCAAAGCCGAGGGCTTTCATGAAGGCCTCGTAGTCTTTCTGCCAGACCGGATGGCCCTCCAGATCCCGGTGCAGTACGACGCTTTTCATGTTGTCGGTCAGGACGACTTTGGGCATCCCCATATACTGAAAGGCATGGATCATCCCGATAAACAGGTTTTCCTGCTTGGCATTGGGGAAAAACTCAATGTAGCGCTGGCCGCAGTGGTGGCAGATCATGGCGAAACATGCTGCACGGTATGTGTTTCCGTTGTAGTCCAGTACATCCGTGAAGCCCCAGTCCATCTGGTAGGCCTCACCAGGCGCTGTTGTGTAACGGCGTCCTCGGTTTCCCTGGGGAGCAACCTGCTGCCGTTTGGCAGGGATGAGATACTTGTGAGCGGCGATGTATTCTTTTACAATGGTGGCCCCTCCGTCAAATCCGGCCTGTTGCAAACGCTCTAATACAACAGAGGAGTTCTTAACCCCTTGGCGCAGCAAGCTGTCCAAGAGGCCAGTATAACCACTGAGCTTTGTGGCAGTGTGTTTTCTGCCCTTGGTGCTGCGAGGCAGGTTACGGAAGCCGTTCCGCTTGAGCCGCCGCAGCTTCCTGCGGGATACCCCGCTGCGCCGCTCTAACTCTGCCAGGTTGATATGGTCCAGGGAAAACTGCTCTCCCTGCTCTGCCTTCATTTCCTCAATGGCCTGTGCTATACTTGGGGCAAGGCCATTACCGTTTAACTCTCTCATTGCTTGTCCTTTCCACTGGGTTGTCGGCACTTTCCAGTGTACAGGTTCGCAGAGGGCATCGGTAGTGGCTTTTCTTTTCCGGCTGAATTTGGTCGTGAACTTCCGACACTTTGGGGTTAGTTACATCCGACCCGAACAAAGCAAGAAGTAGTGCCCACCACACACTATCCACGGGCTAACTTTTTCTATCCTATAATAAATGAGGTTTTTAGGTAGCTGGTGATAAAAAATATTTTCGACACTGGGAAATTTGACAAGATTCCAAGTTTGGAAAGACGACATTCAAAATTTCGAGTAGGCTTTAGGCATAAAAAATCCCGCAAAATCAAACGATTTTGCGGGACTTTTGGTCCGAGTGTAATTATAGGACTTGGAAAAGTCCAGCCACATCAATTGTTTGCAAGCCGTCAGCAAAAGGTTTTTATCCATACATTACGCATAAATTGCAACCGGAATAATAATTACAGCGGGGGGCGCAATCATAAATCGTACATCAGGAAGGTTAAATGCAGCAAGCTCTTCGGCCTTAAACATTGCTAAAAATTGCTCGCGCGTAGCGCTGTCTAATATGTTTAATGTGGTTTTTCTTAGCAGATTTATTCCATCCTCATCTTTTCTGCACACCCGAATGATTTTACCTAAAACCTTGAAGGTGCCTCCGATGAGTTCAGAAATATTATCATTAGCCAAATATTGTTCCTGCGCAGATAAAACAGCAGTTCCACTACTACTTTCTAAAATAAAGTCCACTGTTCCTGTATGCTTTAATTCGTCTAGGAAAGACTGCATTTGCCGTACAGTTATATTGTCAGTTGCCTTCTTTCCAGAAGCAGCTTTTTTGTTTCCAAGCTGAGGCTTATCTGTGAAAATATCTGCCATTCTAAATACATCTATAAATTTTTCCATGATGTCAATCATTGGATTTTTCTGAAGTTCTCCTTCAATTTCAATAAAATCACCTGCATTTATATTTGATATGTCTAAACTGTCACCAGCTTTGCAAGTTAATAAGTTGCCATCAATAAGTTCAGACCTAAATTTAGACAACAAAGAAACGTTGGTGTGAACTTTTTCGAGTTTTGTGTCCACCCCGGAAGTTGTTGACTTATCTTTTTGAAAATTACCTTCCAATTGGATCTTTAATAATTTATCTAAAATAGCTTTCGTAGATACACCACCAGATAGTTTCCCGGAGCTTGATGACGTGTCCTGATTTGAGGAGGTAACTTCACTTACCATCGAAAAACCATCTTCTATAATAGCAAGCATATCTAATACAGTTTTTTCGTTCAAATAGACAGGGATAATCAACTGATCTGATGTAACTTTCTTATCCATGCTTACCTCCACTAAAATCATAATTTTGATTTATTATATCATATTGAAAAAAACTTGTCACTCGATTTTACATTTGAGTATATTTATGGGATTTGCGATAAATATTTTGGCTGTAAACCCGCATGAATACAGGAATAGTAAAAGACCGTCGACAAGAGTCAACGGTCTTTTTTGATGCCATGTGTTGATAAAAAAGATGCACACCCCAAAGCCTTGCAGCGCAACGGTTTGCGGGATTGTCACTTTTCTGTTTCGTCCTTTTTGCGAAAAATACACCAAGCAATCCGAACCCCCGCATTATCAGCGTCTGGCGTTGTCCTGATATTTTCGCTCCAAAAAATCAAGAGACCGCTGAGAGGGGGCGCAGCCATATTCATACAATTCTGTGTAGATGCGAGGAACTTTCTTAAGCCGCTGATTCATATCATCCAGATCAAAAGAGTTCAGATCCAGGTCATCCCGGCCCAGCCACTTTTTATAATGCACATAATCGTCTCCGTTTTTCTGGCGAAATGCCTCTGCCAGACGTTCCAGTCCGCCAGTTCCACCGCAGTCCTCTATGATCCCATAGCCCTCGCCGGCGAGCACACGCGGCAGTTCACGGCCCGGCAGTTCCTTATCCTCCAAGATCGTCTCCAGAGTTACTTCTATTTCCCAGCCATCGCCATAATCATATTCCAAGGTCAGTTTTTCGCCTGGATATCCCTGGAGGACAGAGCTCATTTTGTAGGCAGAAGCATCAAAGGACTTTTTCCCTTCTCCAGGAAACAGCTCCTCATTGTCGAGCTCAAACCGCCAGACCCCGTCTCGCAATACAGTACCAGCGCCGGGCAGCGATGGATCTAATTTTGCGTTTTCACGAACCGGGACTGTGATGCAGAACAGGTGGCTGGCCTGCATCTCATACAGGGTCATCAGGATGTATCCCAGCCGGGCCATGGTAATATTGCCTGGGACTTGAAACCGGCGCCATATCTTCGGCTGGTAGTTATTCAGTTCAGCATAAAACTGATAGATCGGCTGCGATGCCATCCAGTGTCCGCCTCCTCGCTTTTCTCTCGGCCAAAAGGGAATCCTATTGTCCTCGCGCCACTTCCTGCATTATATCATTCTCTTCCGATTTTGTATAGCAGGAATCGTCTGCCGGCGTGGTTTTAAGGGAAAGCGCGGGGACGTCAGATCACCGTCCCCGCGCTTTCCCTTAAAATGAGGAGCTTCCTGTCTTATTTCAGCCGCAGGATCTGCTCATACAGCAGGACATATTTTTGCCGGATCACTAGATCGCCGTGGTAGTGTCCGAAGAAGTGATATTGGAACTGGCACCGCTGCCGCACCTCCTCCAGGAAGTCTGTGAGTTCGTCCGGCCTGGATAACGCCTGGAGCAGCTCGTTCTGGATGCTGGTGGGCGCGCAGTGCGTGATGATGTAGTCCACCTCCCAGCCTGTACGTTCCAGATTCCTTCGCGCTTCCTGGTATTCCTCCGGGCTGGGCAGCTCCTCTTTCCACCAGGATCGGTGGTCGATCCGGAAGGCCGCCCCTCTTGCGTTGAGCCGTTGGAGCTTTTGGAGAAACTGGGGATCGTCCGGCTCCAGGATGCCGTCCTGGATATCGTGGCTGCTGGCTCCGCCCATGGCAAAGATCTGTTTTCCGCCCACGTCAAACACTTGCCCGCGCTCCAGCAGGAGCACCGAGGGGCGGATGCGGCGGATCTTCCCGCCGTGCCAGTCCTCCAGTGGGTATGTCCGCAGGGCGTCATAGTTTTCGTGGTTTCCCGCGACGAAGAGGGTAGTAAAGGGCCGGCGCTCCATGAAGTCCAGCCCCTCATCATCCCGATGATCTCCGTACCATACGCCGCCCAGGTCTCCGCAGACCGTGACGAAGTCCTCCTTGGTCAAAGTCTCCTGCTCATAGAAACGCTCCGGCAGGAATCGCCGGAAGTCTCCGTGGGCGTCCCCTGTGATAAAGAATGCCATGATTTTGTACGCTCCTTCCTTAGATCAGTTTTCTGTCCATCTCCAGTCCCGGATACCGGAATTTGATGTGGATGGTCTCCGCGTCCACTACCGTGATCTGATCCACGGCCATGCGTATCTGCTCGTCGTGGTATTCGGTGTTGACTTCCAGGTGGGCCATCCATTCCCGCAGTTCCGCCATGCGGGACATCCGGCTCTCGCTCTGTACAGCCTCCTGCTCCATGGCCTGGAGCTTCTCCTGCACTGTCTGTTTCTCGTCCATCAGCGCCTTAAGCTGGGCGGTGAGGATCTCGTCATCCATGTTTGCCAGCACCTGATCCAGCAGCAGGGCCTGCTCCGCCGTGATGTCGTTCAGCCGCTGCTTGAGAGAGAGCAGGCTGGCGCCATCCGTCTCCTGGCCGGCCCAAACCAGCCGGGTAAAGTCCAGCATATCCGTCTTGACCTTGCTTCCCGCTTGGGCAAACTCATTGAGAGCCTCCAGAATCGTCCGGTACAGTTTCCCCTCCTCCAGGGTGGGCGAGCTGTGGCAGTACCTCGTCCCAAACTCCAGCCGTGAGACGCATCGCCATACGATGCGCTTTTTCCCGTTCCTGGCCCAGGTACACCGCTTATAGGGAGTTCCGCATTCCCCGCATACCAGGAGCTCGGAGAGGGCGTATTTGGCGGAGTATTTGCCCAGCTCCGTCTTTCCGTGCCGCTGCATCACCTTTCGCTTGCTGGCTCTGCGAGTCATCTCCTCCCGTACCCGATAAAACATTTCTCTCGGGATGATGGCAGGGTGGTTGTTCTCCACATAGCTCTGCATCCGCTCTCCGGTGTTCTTTTTCACCCGTTTGCTGATACAGTCTGTGGTGTATGTTTTGCCCAGCACGGCGTCCCCGATGTACCGCTCATTGGTGAGGATGTTGCGAATCACTTGATAGGACCACCGCTGGACGGCCTGGGCGGTTGGGACATGGTCCGCCTCTAATTCCTGCTGGATCTGGGATAGGCTGCACCCGTCCAGATAGCGGCGGTAGATCCTCCGCACCGTCTCCGCCTCCTCCGGGTCGATCTCCGGCTTGCCATCCGCCCCTTTCCGGTAGCCCAGCAGCTTCTTGTACTGAAAGGGCACCTTGCCCGCCTTTTTGCTCTCCTCTTTGCCCCAGATGATGTTTTTGCTGAGGGATTCGCTCTCCGCCTGGGCAAAACCGCTGAACAAGGTAATGAGGAACTCACTGGACTCAGTGAGGGTATTGATGTTCTCTTTTTCGAAGATGACGCCGATGCCGTGAGCTTTCAGCATCCGCACTGTCTCCAGGCAGTCCACGGTATTCCGGGCAAAGCGGGAGAGGGATTTTGTCAGGATCGTGTCGATCCTGCCCCGCCTGCAGGCGGCAATCATCTTATTAAAGTTGTCCCGCTTTTTCATGCTGGTGCCTGAGAGCCCCTTGTCGGCAAAGATGCCGGCCAGCTCCCAATCCGGATTTTCCTCGATCTTCTGGGTGTAGTAGGCTTTTTGGGCCTCGTAGCTGTTGAGCTGCTCCTCGCTGTCGGTGCTTACCCGGCAGTAGGCGGCTACCCGCTGTCTGCCGTGCCGGGAACCTCCGACCGCGGTGAGTTTCTTCGTTGCCGGGATGACCCGCACCCGTCGTTCCAGTGTCTGTTCCATATCCAGTCCTTTCCTGGCGGCCTATCGGAAGGCGACAGCCACCACGTTTTCTGCCGAGATTGTAATATAAGAGACTACCCGCCGGATATGATCCTGATCCACAGCCAGCAGGTGTTTTTCTTCTTGAATGGGGATCGCCGGGGGGCAGCAGTCATATCGGGCCGAGGCGCCCTTCA
>CASEPH010000237.1 GCA_949289625.1 uncultured Clostridia bacterium
AAGCTGGCGGTGGACTTCGCAGACCTTATATACAACGGCAAATGGTTTACGCCTCTGCGGGAAGCCCTGCAGGCCTTCGCGGTGGACACGCAGAAATATGTCACCGGTACAGTGAAACTCAAGCTGTACAAGGGCAACATCATCACCTCCAGCGTCACCTCCCCCTGCACGCTGTACTCCGAGGATCTGGTGACCTTTAACGAGAGCGATTATGACCAGAAGGATTCCAAGGGCTTTATCAACCTCTGGGGTCTGCCGGACACAGTGCAGGCTCTGCGGGAACAGGGCAAGCTGTAAATCTGCGTATTGCGGCAGCAGGGTTTTTACCCTGCTGCCAATGCATCCCCGCAGCGGCGGGGGATGAAAGGAGATATTATCTATGAAATTATGGGCAGGCCGGTTTCAGAAGGAAACCGATACTCTCGTAAACGACTTTAACTCCTCCATTGCCTTCGACGTCCGGCTATACCAGCAGGATATTCAAGGCTCCATCGCCCACGCCACCATGCTGGGAGAGCAGGGCGTAATCACCAAGGAGGAAGCTCAGGATATCATCCAGGGTCTCCAGGCCATTCTACAAGATATTGAGGATGGCAAGGTGGAGTTTTCCATGGAGAACGAGGACATCCACATGAATATCGAAGCCATCCTGACGGAACGGATTGGCCCCGATGGCAAACGTCTTCACACCGGCCGGTCCCGGAATGACCAGGTGGCCGTAGACTTCCGGCTCTACGTCAAGCAGGAGATTCCCAAAATCATCGGGATGCTGCTGGATTTGGAGAAGGTGCTGATCGCCAAAGCCGAAGCCAATACCCTGACGGTAATGCCCGGCTATACCCATCTGCAGCGGGCCCAGCCCACCACCTTCGCCCACTATATGATGGCCTACGCCAATATGCTTCGCCGGGACGTGACCCGGCTGGAGGACTGCTTGGAGCGGATGGACGAATGCCCTCTGGGTGCAGGTGCTTTGGCCACTTCCTCCTACCCCCTCAACCGGCAGCGGACCGCCGAACTGCTGGGCTTCCGGAAGCCCACAGAAAACTCCATGGATTCCGTATCCGACCGGGATTTTGCTCTGGAATTTCTCTCCGCCTGCTCTATTTTAATGATGCATCTGAGCCGGTTCTCCGAGGAGATTATCCTCTGGTGCTCCTGGGAATTTAAGTTCGTGGAGATGGACGACGCCTACTCCACCGGTTCCTCCATCATGCCCCAGAAGAAGAACCCTGACGTGGCTGAGCTGGTCCGTGGTAAGACCGGTCGGGTCTACGGCTCCCTGATCACCCTTTTGACGGTGATGAAGGGCCTGCCGCTGGCCTACAACAAGGATATGCAGGAGGACAAGGAGCCTGTATTTGACGCCATCGACACGGTAGAACTCTGTATTCCGGTGTTTGCCGCCATGATCAAAACCATGACGGTTCTGCCGAAGAACATGCAGAAGGCGGCCTCCGGCGGCTTCATCAACGCCACAGACTGCGCCGACTACCTCACCAGAAAGGGGATGCCCTTCCGGGAGGCCTACATGATCGTAGGTCGGCTGGTGAACAATTGTCTGAAATCCGGCGATACCCTGGATACTCTGACACTGCGGGACTTCCGGGCCGTTTCCGGCTTGTTCGACGGGGATATTTACGACGCGCTGGCCCTTCGGAACTGCGTCAATGGCCGTAAAGTCATGGGTGGTCCTGCAGAAGAAGAGGTCAAACGCCAGATTGCCTATATCAAAAATTTCGTAGAAGAACACGCCTCCTCCGCTGCTCCCTACGACAAAGGAGCCGATGGGGAATGACAAAGATATTTATTGACGGCCGGGCCGGTACTACCGGCCTTCAGATTGAAGGCCGTATGGGGATGCGGGACGACATTTCCCTCATCACCCTGCCGGAAGAACTGAAAAAGGATCCTTCCGCCAGAAAGGACGCCATCAACGGTGCAGATTTCGTATTTCTGTGTCTGCCCGATGCGGCGGCAAAGGAAGCGGCAGCCATGGTGGAGAACGATCACACCCGTGTGATTGATGCCTCCACCGCCCACCGCACGGATCCGGCTTGGGCCTACGGTTTCCCGGAGTTGTCCCAGGAACACAGAAAGGCCATTGAAACGGCCCAGTTTGTGGCCAATCCTGGCTGTCACGCCACCGGCTTTATCTCCCTGGTGTACCCGCTGGTGCAGCTGGGAATCCTTCCGCCGGACTATCCGCTGTGTGCCCACAGCCTCACCGGCTATACCGGCGGCGGCAAAAAGATGATTTTGCAGTATGAGTCTCCGGAACGGGACCCGGAATATGATTCTCCCCGGCACTACGGGCTGAATCTCTCCCATAAGCACATTCCTGAAATGATGCAAGTCTGCGGACTCAAACGGAAACCCATTTTCTGCCCCATTGTCTGTGATTTCCCTCAAGGTATGCTGGTGACCATTCCGCTGTATTTTGATCTGCTGCCTGGTGGAGGGACCTTGGAATCCCTGCGCAGTGCCTACGGGGACTTCTATGCAGGCCAGAAAAACATCCATGTAGCCCCCGTTATGGGCGGTGACATGATCCACGAAGGCTTTCTGGGCAGCAACAATGTTGTGGGCACCAATGACCTCAATATCTTTGTCTGCGGCAACGAGACTCAGGCCATTGTGGCCGCCCAGTTTGACAACCTGGGCAAAGGCGCTTCCGGTGCAGCTGTTCAAAACCTGAACATTATGATGGGTGTAGACGAGAACCTAAGCCTGTGATACAATTCCCTTAGAATAGAGAAGGGGAGAGAGCAGAGATGGCGGAAGCTAGAAAACGCAAGGATTATTTGGATGTGGCCAAGGGAATTGCCATGCTGTGGATCATCTCGGTCCATGCCGATGGGGCACCCTATACCGGCACCGTGGGATATGTGCTGCTGATTCCACTGTTCTTTTTGACGGCAGGCTTTCTTTGGAAGGACAAGGCCGAACCCATCTGGGGCCAGCTGAAGAAGCGCATGAAGCCTCTGCTGCGGCCCTATTTCGGCTACAATGCAGCACTGATGGTACTGTATATTCTCGATTGGGTTCCCTATTTGGGGAGCCAAGGCAGGGAAGCCCTGAAGCAGATTGCAAAGCGTATTTTTGGCGTCATCTATTCCGAAGGCGTCATTATGATGGACGATCTGACGCCTTCTCTGCACTATTTCACTTCCTACAACTATCCCCTCTGGTTTCTGACCGCCATGGTCACAGCCTCCGCCGCATTTTTGCTTTTGCTGTGGCTGCGGCGACGATTTGGCTGGAAGCTTCGGTATCTGGTGGTTCCCTGCATTCTTGTTACCATATTGCTGAACCATCTGCCACTGCGGCTTCCCTGGAATACCAACAACTGCTTTTTGGCCGCAGCCCTCATGGCTGCCGGCTGGGGCATCCGGCAGAAGGATCTCCTGGAACGGCAGTGGAAGCATCGGTGGCTGGAACCCCTGTGTTATCTGGCGACAGCAGCTGCTGTCCTTGCCATTGGCATCTGGAACGACGCCATGACCACCTCCATGCTCATGAGTGCCTACGGTCCCCACGGCGACTGGGGGGCTCTGATCTATTTTGTAGGCGGTATACTGGGCCCCTGTGTCCTGCTGCGGCTGTGCCGGCTCATTGAGCATTGGCGCATCTCCAAGATCTTTTTGGTGCTTGGCCAGAACACCATTCCCATTCTGGCCCTGCATCGGACCATTATTACATATTACAATCGGCTTTGGAGCTATTTCGTGGGTCCTCAGCCTCAGCTATCTACCCCGGAATGGTTTATATTCTCGATTCCCAGACTGCTGTTGGCAGCGGCAGGCTCCATGGGCCTGATCTATCTGGGGCGGTTTTTGAAAGGAAAATATCTTGCGCTGCGGAAGGCCTCGTAACCCTGCGGCAGCGATGACAGGAGGAATTTGTTATGAAACTGATTTCCGGCGGTGTCACCGCCGCAAAAGGCTTTAAGGCTGCCGGCCTGCATGCCGGCGTCAAAGCGGGCAGCAATCCTGAGAAAAATGATTTGGCCATGATTCTCTGTGACACCGAGGCCACTGCGGCCGGTGTCTACACCATGAACCGAGTCAAGGCTGCTCCCATCTATGTAACCATGGAGCATCTGGAAAACGGCGTGGCCCGGGGCATTATCGCCAATTCCGGCAATGCCAACGCCTGCGCCCCCATGGGCCATGAAAACGCAGTAAAAATGAGTGAGGCCGCTGCTGCTGCTACGGGTTTAAAGCCCGAAGACTTCATTGTGGCTTCCACCGGCGTCATTGGCCAACCCTTGAATATCTCCGTCATTGAGCAGGCCTGCCCCACCCTGGCTTCCCTGCTCAGCCGGGACGGTTCCATGGAAGCCGCAAAGGCCATCATGACCACGGATACTCGCCCCAAGGAGATCGCTGTCTCCTTTGAAATCGGTGGGAAAGAGGTCCGTCTGGGCGGCATCGCCAAGGGCTCCGGCATGATCCATCCCAACATGGGCACCATGCTGGCGTTCCTGACCACAGACTGTGCCATTTCCTCCGATGTGCTCCAGAGCGCCCTGTATGAAACCACCAAGGTCACCTTCAACCGGATCAGCGTAGATGGCGACACCTCTACCAATGACACCTGCTGCATTCTTGCCTCCGGCGCCGCCGGGAACCCGGTCATTGACTGGAAAAGTGAAGAATACGACGTGTTTCAGGGGGCTCTGAAATTCGTCTGCACCGAGCTGGCTAAGAAGATCGCCGGTGACGGCGAGGGCGCTACCCGATTGGTCACCTGTACCGTGTCCGGTTCCCGCAGCGACGAAACGGCGGAGAAGCTGGCCATGGAGGTCATTCGTTCTTCTCTGGTGAAAGCCGCCATGTTTGGTGCCGACGCCAACTGGGGGCGGGTACTCTGCGCCATGGGCTACTCCAAGGCACCCTTCCGTCCGGAATATGTGGACATCGCCTTTGCGTCTGCCGCAGGAGAAATCCAGGTGTGTACTGCCGGGGAAGGCCTGGCCTTTGACGAGGATCTGGCCAAAAAGGTTCTGACCCAGCCGGAGGTGGAGATCCGCATCAACGTCAACGAGGGCGAGCACAGCGCCACCGCCTGGGGCTGCGATCTCACCTATGATTATGTGAAAATCAATGGCGACTATAGAACCTGATTAAGAGGAAGTAATCATTATGAGCCTTAGTATTATGGACCGCGCCCGGGTACTCAACGAAGCGCTGCCCTATATTCAGCAGTTTCATGACAAGATCATCGTGGTCAAATACGGCGGCAACGCCATGATCAGCGAAAACCTTCGCCGGGCAGTGCTCTCCGATATTGTACTGCTCCACCAGATGGGGATCCGTGTGGTGGTAGTCCACGGCGGCGGACCGGAGATCTCCGATATGCTCAAGCGAATCGGAAAGGAAGGCGTGTTTGTTAACGGCCTGCGCTATACTGATCCCGAGACCATGGAAATTGTTCAGCAGGTACTCTGCGGCAAGGTGAATAAAGATCTGGTAAGCCTCATCGATGAATACGGCGGCAAAGCCATGGGCCTTTGTGGCATGGACGGCCGCATGATCGAGGCCGTGAAAAAAAATGACGACGGCTATGATTACGGTCTGGTGGGCAGCATCACCGGTATTCATACTACCCCCATCACGGACGTGCTGGAAGCCGGTTACATTCCAGTGATCTCCACGGTAGCTGCCGGCGCCGATGGGGAAAAGTGCTATAACATCAATGCGGACACGGCGGCGGCTCAGATTGCTGCCGCACTGGGTGCCGAAAAGCTTATCATTCTCACCGATGTGCTGGGCCTTCTGCGGGATGTGAACGATCCCGAAACCCTGATCTCCAAGTGCCGGGTCTCCGAGGTGCCGGTTCTGGTAAAAGAGGGCGTCATCAAAGGCGGCATGATTCCCAAAATCCAGTGCTGCGTGGAGGCAGTCCGTCGTGGGGTCCGACGCGCCCATATTCTGGATGGACGCATCGAACACTCGGTGCTGATCGAGCTGCTTACCGACGCTGGCGTCGGTACCATGATCTACTGATACTCTGTGATTCCCGTTGGAAAGGATGATTCCATTTGAATAGCGAACAACTCATAGCTCTGGATTCGGAATCGGTCATGCAGACCTATGGTCGGTTTCCTCTGGCTCTGGACCATGGAGAAGGAGCCACGCTGTACTCCCCAGAGGGAAAAGCCTATATTGATTTCACCTCCGGTATCGGCGTAAACTGCCTGGGCTACGGCAACAAAAAATGGCTGGAAGCCATTTCCGCCCAGGCGGCAAAGCTCCAGCATGTCTCCAATCTCTATTACACAGAACCCTACATCCGCCTGGCGCAGGCGCTGACCACCCGTACCGGTATGAAGCGCGCCTTCTTTGCCAACGGCGGCGGTGAGGCCAACGAGGGCATGATCAAGCTCTGCCGGAAATACTCCTATGACAAGTACGGGGATGGCCGCAGCACCATCATCACCCTGAAAGACTCCTTCCATGGCCGCACTGTCACCACCATGGCGGCCACCGGTCAGGACGTGTTTCACCAGTATTTCTTCCCCTTTACAGAGGGCTTTGTCTATGCCGATGCCAACAACATCGACTCTGTAAAGGCCCTGGACGATGGCACTGTATGCGCCGTCATGCTGGAGCTGGTGCAGGGAGAAGGCGGCGTTCTGCCCCTTAACCAGGATTTTGTGCAACAAGTAAAGGCTCTGTGCCAAGAAAAGGACTGGCTTTTGGCTGTAGACGAAGTACAGACCGGTGTTGGCCGTACCGGCAGCCTGTTCTGCTTCCAGCAGTATGATATTCTGCCTGATGTGATGAGCTTTGCCAAGGGAATTGGCGGTGGACTGCCCCTGGCCGGCATCCTGGCCAGCGAAAAGACCGCTCAGGTTTTGACGCCCGGCACCCACGCCACCACTTTTGGCGGAAACCCTGTCTGCTGCGCCGGTGCTCTGAGCGTGTTGGAGCAGATGGATGATGCTCTGCTCAACGCAGTCAAGGAAAAGGGCGCTTATCTCCGGTCCAACATCGAAAAGATGCCCGGCGTGAAAGAAGTTCGGGGTATGGGCCTCATGCTGGGTGTGGGGCTGGAGGATGGATATACTGCCGGTGATCTGGTCAAGCAGATGCTGGAGCAAGGACTTCTATGTTTGACTGCCGGCCATAACACCATCCGGCTGCTGCCACCGCTGACCATCTCCCAGGAAGAGCTGGATCAGGGGCTAAAGATCATGGCCCAGGTTCTGGAGGGAGTGACGCAGCCGTGAAAAAGGATCTTCTGAAGCTGCTAGATCTGAGCCGGGAGGATATTTTCAATATTCTGGACCTGGGGGATCAGCTGAAATACGATGTCAAGCACGGAATTCCCCACCCCAGGCTGGCCGGTAAGGTGTTGGCACTGGTATTTGCCAAAAACTCCACCCGGACCCGTGCCTCCTTTGAGACAGGTATGTTTCAACTGGGCGGCCACGCCATGTACCTCACCGCCGCAGATACCCAGATTGGCCGGGGAGAACCGGTGGAGGATACCGCCCGCACCCTGAGCCGCTATTGCGACGGCATCATGTACCGGACCTTCCGGCAGGAGGAACTGGAGGAGCTGGCCAAATACGCCACGGTCCCCGTCATCAACGGCATGACGGACTTTGCCCACCCCTGCCAGGTTCTGGGGGATCTGATGACCATTCGGGAAAAGAATCCCCTGTTGGACGGCCTGAAGCTCTGTTTTGTGGGAGACGGCAACAACATGTGCTCCAGTCTCATTGTTGGCTGTCTGAAAGTCGGTATGGACGTGGCGGTAGCCTGCCCGGCGGGATATGAACCGCCCCAGGTAATTCTGGATTTTGCCGCCGACTATGGTTCCCACTTTTCCCTGGTCCAAGATCCCAAAGAGGCCGTCCGAGACGCTAATGTGGTGTATACCGACGTCTGGACCTCCATGGGCATGGAGGCAGAGCGAAGCGTCCGGGAACAGGTATTCTCCGGCACCTACCAGGTGAACTCGGACCTCTTGAAATTAGCGACTCCTGATGCCATGGTCCTGCATTGTTTGCCTGCCCGCCGCGGGGAGGAAATCACCGCAGAAGTCTTTGAAGCCCATGCATCCGAGATCTTTGAAGGCGCAGAAAACCGGCTTCACGCCCAAAAAGCTGTACTGACGCTTCTAATGAACCAGTGAATATATAAATGAATATCTGTATATTTATTGAATTTCCAAATCTGGCCTGATATAATACGATACTGTAAATGTACTTGAAGGGATGATTTATCATGAAAAAGTTACTGGCACTGATGCTGGCTGCAGCCATGTGCTTCGGCCTTCTGGCCGCCTGCGGCGACAGCACATCTTCTGCTGAAAGTTCCACCGCTGCTTCCACCACGGAAGAAACGCAGGCTCCTGCCGAATCCACCGCTCCTGCTGAAGAAGCTCAGGCTTCTGCTGCAGAGACTTCCACTGCCGAGGGCGAAACCGCTTCTTTCACCACCGTCACCGAGGGCGAGCTTCATATGGCGACCAACGCCTCCTTCCCTCCCTACGAAATGGTTGCTGACGATGGCTCTTTTGAGGGCATCGACGTTGAAATCGCCACTGCCATTGCGGAAAAGCTGGGCCTGACCCTGGTGGTAGACGATATGGACTTTGGTTCTGTCATCACCTCTGTGCAGACCGGCAAATCCGACATTGCCATGGCCGGCCTCACCGTCAATGAGGAAAGAAAAGAGAACGTGGACTTCACCGACAGCTACGCCACCGGCGTTCAGGTCATCATTGTTCCCGAGGATTCCGACATCCAGTCCGTAGATGATCTGGAGGGCAAGATGATCGGCTGCCAGGAATCCACCACTGGCTATATCTACTGCTCTGACACCCCCGAAAACGGCGGCTACGGTGAAGAGAACGTCACCGCTTTCCCCAACGGCGCCAACGCTGTGCAGGCGCTGCTTAGCGGCAAGGTGGACTGCGTGGTCATTGACAGCCAGCCTGCCCAGGAGTATGTAAAGCAGAACGAGGGCCTGAAGATTCTGGACACCGAGTTTGTCACTGAGGAATATGCCATCGGCGTCAGCAAGGAGAACCCCGAGCTGCGGGATGCAGTCAACAATGCACTGAAAGAACTTATTGACGACGGCACGGTTCAGTCCATCATCGACAAATACATCACTGCGGACTAATCTGAAGTTCATATGCAACGGGGCGGGAAACCGCCCCATTGTGTGATTTTGCGGCAGTTTTTCCGCATCAGACGTTTGCCATAGGCAATCCAAAACCTAAGAAAGGAGCGAGAAAATGGAGGAATTTTTCTCTAACCTGAAGGACGATTTTATACAAAGCTTTATTGAGGGGGACCGGTGGCTCCTGTACCTCAAGGGCGTAGGCGTCACGCTGCAGGTGGCTGCCATGGCCCTGGTTCTGGGCATCATATTGGGCGTGCTGGTGGCCGTGGTGCGAACCACCCACGATCAGCAGCGTCCCGGCAGAAAGAACCCTGTACTGGGTGTGCTCAACGCTATCTGCCAGGTCTACACCACCGTGATTCGGGGCACTCCTATCATGGTGCAGCTGCTCATTATGTACTTCGTCATCTTCGCCAGCACCCGGAATCAGATTGGGGTAGCCATGCTGACCTTTGGCATCAATTCCGGCGCCTATGTGTCGGAGATCATTCGCGGCGGCATTATGTCCGTGGACAAGGGACAGATGGAGGCCGGTCGATCCCTGGGCCTGCCCTATGTCCAGACCATGCGTTCCATCATCATTCCCCAAGCTGTGAAAAACATTTTGCCGGCCCTGGGCAACGAACTCATTACTCTGCTGAAGGATACCTCCATCGTCACCGTCATCGGCCTCCGGGATCTGACCAAGGCGGCCCAGCTGATTCAGGGAAAGACCTATCAGGCCTTTATGCCCTTTGTCGGCATTGCGATTATCTATCTGGCGCTGGTGATGATTTTGTCTGCGCTGATGGGCTTGATCGAAAGGAGGATGCGGGCCAGTGATTGACGTTAAGGATCTACATAAACAGTTTAATGACAACGAAGTGCTCTGCGGCATCACCGAGCACATTGACAAGGGGGAAAAGGTGGTCATCATCGGCCCTTCCGGCTCCGGTAAGTCCACATTTCTCCGGTGCCTGAATATGCTGGAGATCCCCACCTCCGGGGAGATCTTGTTTGACGGCGTCTCCATGACCGATCCAAAAACCGATATCAATAAGATGCGGCAGAAGATGGGCATGGTGTTCCAGCACTTCAACCTTTTCAGCAACCTCAACATTCTGGACAATATGACCTTAGCGCCGGTTCGCCTAAAACTGAAAACTAAGGCCCAGGCCCAGGAGGAAGCCATGGCCCTGCTGCGTCGTGTCGGTCTGGAGGATAAGGCTTCGTCCTATCCCTCTCAACTCTCCGGCGGTCAGAAGCAACGTATCGCCATTGTTCGGGCCCTGGCCATGCATCCGGAGGTCATGCTGTTTGACGAACCCACCTCTGCTCTGGATCCTGAAATGGTGGGTGAGGTGCTGGAGGTTATGAAACAGCTGGCGGAGGAAGGTATGACCATGGTGGTGGTCACCCACGAAATGGGCTTCGCCCGGGAGGTGGCTAACCGGGTTTTGTTTATGGATGGCGGAATTGTCCAGGAATCCGGTACGCCGGAGGAGATTTTCGGCAATCCCCAAAACCCCAGGACCCAGTCCTTTCTGTCCAAGGTTCTGTAAAACACTTTAAATTGAAATTGCACGGTCCCTGACGCATTTAACCTGCGGCAGGGACCGTGTGCTTTCTTATTTTAAAAACATCCGGATCATTTTTTCCTTCCATGAGGAATAGGGCTGATACCGGAAGGGTAGATCCAGCCAGTTGGCCTTATCCACAGAGCTCTTTTCATGGGTAAAGGTGTCAAAGCCCCGCTTGCCGTGATAGCTTCCCATGCCGCTCATCCCCACACCGCCGAAGCCCATGGAGGGGTCCGCCAAATGAATGATGGTATCGTTGATACAGCCGCCTCCGTAACTGAGCTCTGTCTGGACCCTGCGGACCGCAGCCCGGTCCCGAGAGAAGAAATACAGGGCCAGGGGCTTTGGACGGCTGCGAACAAAGGCAATGGCATCGTCCAGGATCTTGTAGGGCAGCACCGGCAGGATGGGCCCAAACAGTTCCTCACTCATGGCCGGTCCCTCCGGAGATACAGGCCCCACTATGGCCGGCGCAATCTGCAATGTTTCCTCTTTTGTGGCTCCGCCAAACAGCAGCGTTTCTCCCGACAGGATCCCAGTCAGTCTGCGATAGTGCTTTTCATTGATGATCTTTCCATAGTTGGAGTTCTCCAACGGATTCTCTCCGTACATATCCCGGATCGCCTGCTCCAGTAGCGGCAGGAAGCGGTCTACCAAAGATTCCTGAATCAGCAGGTAGTCCGGTGCCACACAGGTTTGACCACAGTTAAGGTACTTGCCAAAGGCCACACGGCTGGCCGCCACCTTGAGGTCCGCTGTCTCGTCCACAATGCAGGGACTTTTGCCGCCCATTTCCAGGGTCACCGGGGTAAAATGCTTCGCCGCTTTTTCCAGCACCAGTCGGCCCACCGTGGTACCGCCGGTGAAAAAGATATAGTCAAAGGGCTGCTCCAGCAGATCCGCATTCTCTGCACGGCCGCCCTCCACCACTGCCACATATTCCTCCGGGAATACCGACTCAATCAGCCTCTTGATGACACTGGAGGTATGGGGCGAATAGGCGCTGGGCTTCAGCACTACCGTATTTCCTGCCGCGATAGCGTCCACCATGGGCTCTATGGTCAGCATAAAGGGGTAGTTCCAGGGACTCATAATCAGCACGGTGCCGTAGGGCTCCTTCAAAATATAGCTGCGGGAGGGAAATTGGGACATGGGCGTCCGAACCCGCTCCTTGGCGGCAAACCGGTGCAGATGCTTTTTCATATAGCTGATCTCACCCAAGGTCAGCCCTGTCTCGCACATATAGCTTTCAAAGGCGCTTTTGCCCAAATCCTTTTTCAGGGCCTCATGGATCTCCGGTTCCATCTTCTGGATTGCCCGGTAGAGACTGTCCAGCATCAAGCAACGCATAGCCGGACTGCGGGTTGCCCCGGACCGAAAATAGTTTTGCTGTTTTTCCAGCAGTTTGGCCGCATCCATCTTTGTCACCAGGCCTTTCTCAAAATATCCAGGATCTCATCCACACCCGCAGCCTTGGGATTCACGATCATGGCCCCATCACTGATGGCGCTGCGAGCCACTTCCTCCAAATCCGGCTCTTTTACCCTTCCCGTGTCCCGCAGGGTCAGCGGCAGGCCGCAGGCTCCATGGAAAGAGGAGACAAAGGCTTTGACCCACTCCACTGCAGCCTGTCCCCGTTTCTGCTCCGGCGTTTGCACATATGTTTCCGGTCCAGCCAGAAATAGCAAAAGCTTTCCATAGCTTTCCCCACAGGCATCCAGGTTATACGCCATCACATGGGGCAATAGAATGCTCATGGCATCTCCATGGGCTACATGGCAGATACCACCCAGACTGTGTCCAATGGCGTGGACCAATCCCACCATGGAATTGCCAAAGGCCGTCCCCGCCATCAGGCTGGCATTGGCCATGGCCAGCCGTGCCTGCTTGTCATTGGGTTTAGCCACTGCCTTGGGCAGATTCTCCCGAATCAGCGCCATGGCGGCGACGGCATAGGCGTCGGACATGGGGTTTTTCTGAAGACAGGTATAGGCCTCTACCGCATGGCACAGCGCGTCGATTCCTGTACTGGCCGTGACCTTTGGGGGCAACGTCATGGTCATCCGCACATCCAATACCGCCACATCGGGCAGCAGATGGGCGGATATGTATTCCTGCTTTACCCGCTTTTGAGGATTTGAGATCACAGCCACCGGCGTACATTCACTGCCGGTGCCTGCTGTGGTTGGTACCGCGATGAAGGGGATATGCCGTCCGGCGGTAAGCACCTCGCAGCCCATGAGCTGCTCCAAATCCGATGCGTTTTGGGAAATCAGCATCCGCACGCCCTTGGCCGTGTCGATGACGCTGCCACCCCCCACCGCCAGGATGCTGTCGCATCCGTTTTTCTTAAAAAACTGGGCGATGGTATTCACTGTCTCCACAGAGGAATCCGGCGGAATCTCCGTATAGATCGCTTTGGCTTCCGCAGGCCGCATGGCCCGGGTCACGGTATCCACTGCGCCAGCCTTCACCAGTCCTGCGTCACTGAGCAGCAGAGGCGCTTTGGCCTCCAGTACGGCCAGCTCATAGGGGATGTTCTCCAGGGAAGCTTCCCCGGAGAGGATTTTTACAGGATTATGATATTCATAGTATAACGGCAACATAGGACTTCTCCTTTACATTCCGGGAATCAAGCGCAGGTACACCACCAGCGTGGGCACCTGCTTTCGTGGAATCTCCTTTAATATTCTGCGGCTCATGAACCGAGGGAATAAATACCCCTCTACCCGGTCCACCACGCGGACGATGCCCATGGCCTCATTGATATTCCCCTTGAGGATAAAGGCGTGGGCCGCATAGGCCCCTGCAATGCCCATCCGTCCGGTAAAAACCCGAAAGGCCATGGCCTCATTTTTAAAGGTAATATGGATATCCGGCACTACCTCAGGCTTTGCTTTGCGGATGGTCCCTTGAAGAATCTGAAAGGTCAGGCATTTGGACCTCTCATGGGGGGACACGGAAAAACGTATGATCTGCCCTTCCGGAAGGGCCAGAAGTTCCTGCCGGACGCTGCTGTCACAGTGAGACAGCACACGAATGGCACGATATAACACCTGCAACACAATGCCGCAGACCCTCTGCTGAAATCGGCGCATAGCTGTTCCTTTCCTGAACCTCATTCCTCCAAAATGGTTCAATAACTGAATTTTTACGTTCATGAGTGTACTCCATTTGAAGCGGTTTGTCAACGGCAACTTTCAACTGATCCCATAAAAAACAAGAAAACTGAACCTTTTGAAACGATCAGATTTTGTGTATACTAGCAACAATAGATTTGCGCAAATCTCCTGATCCTTTCTGACAGGAGCATCTTTTATGAAATCCAGCTACCTCAACATTCGCCGTCTTACCATAGCTGCCCTGGGGGCTGCTCTGGTTTGCATCAGCACCCGTATGTTTCAGTTCCCCATTCCTCTGGGCTATGCCCATCTGGGCAACTGTGTGCTGCTGCTGTTTGCCGTCTATTTTGACCCCTGGGTGGGCGCCTTTGCCGGTGGAATTGGCTCTGCGTTGGCAGACCTGATGAGCTATCCGGAATGGGCCCTTCCCACGCTGCTGATCAAGAGCCTGATGGGGCTGGTGGCTGCCACATTGGCCAAGGGTCCAGGCCGGTCTGCCACACTGCGAAGCCTCCGAACGCTGCTGGCTGTGCTGTCCGCCATTCTCATGATGATCGCCGGCTACTTTGCCGCCGGAAGCTTGCTCTATGGTTCCATTGTCACCGGCGCAGCCCAGCTGCCAGGTCTGAGCATAGAAGGTCTCATCGGCATCCTTTTGTTTTATGCCATTGCCGCACCATTGGAGCGCTCAGGCCTTCTGAAACGGCTTGCCAGCCGCGCAGTCCGTTGATCTTCTCATTGGAGGGTTCCCCATGTCCCACAACAACCAGAAAAAAATTGCCGTCATCAACGATTTATCCGGCTTTGGACGGTGTTCTCTGGCGGTGGCTCTGCCTCTGATTTCCCATCTGGGAGTGCAGTGCTGTCCGCTGCCCACCGCCGTTTTTTCCAATCACACCGGCTTTTCCAGCTTCTATTATACCGACTGCACGGACCATATGGCCCCATATATGGGGGAATGGCGGAAGCTGGGACTGGAATTTGAGGGAATCCTCACCGGCTTCCTGGGTTCTGCCCGGCAGATCGATCTGGTGGAGACCTTTCTCCGGGACTTTACCACCGAACGCACCACCGTAATCATTGATCCGGTGATGGGGGACAACGGAAAGCCCTATGCCACCTATACCCCGGAGATGTGTTCCCAAATGCGTCGGCTGGTCCGTCATGCCCATATCTTGACGCCCAATGTGACGGAGGCCTGCATTCTCACTGATACGCCGTATCGGGAAAAGTTTTCGGAACGGGAGCTGCTGGATATGGCGCAGGAGCTTTGCAAGCAGGGACCTAAACAGGTGGTAATTACAGGTGTGTCCCGGGGAGAATTTCTGGAAAATTACTGCTATGACCACAAGGCCGGGCCTGCGGTACAGCGGACCCGTCGGGTGGCACCCCAGCGCTCCGGTACTGGCGATGTATTCTCCTCCATTATTGCGGCAGGTGCAGTGCAGCAGATCCCCTTTGACAAGACCGTCCGCACCGCGGCCCGCTTTATTAAAACCTGCCTCAAACGCTCCGCAGAATTGGATATTCCCACCACGGATGGCGTGTGCTTTGAGGAAGTGCTGGGGAAGCTTCATTTTTAACAGGAGTTGATTGAATATGGAAATCCTTTATCGTGTACACAACGGGCTTTATGTCAATCTCACAAACCGCTGTTCCTCCGCCTGCACCTTCTGCCTCCGGCAGACCATGGACCATGTGGGGGAGAGCAACAGCCTCTGGCTGGAACGGGAACCCACTGTCCAGGAGGTCAAGGATGAGTTTGAAAAATGGGATTTGTCCCAGTTTTCCGAGATCGTATTCTGCGGCTTTGGAGAGCCCACCTGTGCCCTGCCGGTCCTGCTGGAAGTGGCGACTTGGCTCAAAGCCAGAACATCACTTCCCATTCGGGTCAACACCAACGGCCAGGGCAGCCTCATTGCCGGCCGGGATATTTCGGGAGAATTGGCCGCCTGTGTGGACACCGTTTCCATCTCGCTGAACAACCCGGACCCGGAGCAATACCAGCAGTTGGTCCGCAGCAAATTTGGGGACAAAGCTTTCCCGGGTATGCTGGAATTTGCCAAAAGCTGCGTGGCCCGGGGCCTACATGTGGTGATGACCACCGTGGACACCACCATTTCTCACGAAGAAGAGGAACGCTGCCGGGAAATCTGTCAAGGCATTGGCGCCACCTATCGAATCCGTCCCTGGGAAGGGTAACACCCAAAAGCAGCCATTCCTATAGATGGCTGCTTTTTGTTTTCCCTACTATGTGTGGAAATTGTGTAAAATCCATGTACTTTGCTCCATTTTTGTGGTACGATAGCCGTAGTATTTTCAAAGGAGGTCCTTCAATGCGAAAACCATACATATCTTTTATATTGGTGCTTTGCTTCCTGCTATCCATTTGCAGCGGCTGCAGCGGCACCACTGGAAAACAAATCGCACAGCAAACAACCACGCAGCCCTCTGAAGCTGCTGCAATTACTTCCACAGAAGAAGCCGAAAGCATCCAAGAGACGCTTTCGCCGGAAGCCGTGCCAGAAGAAAGCGTCATAGAGACACCGTCGCCGGATGCACCGGATGATCCGGAGGCGTTGGGCCAGTGGCTGTGGGATCTGCAGGAGACGGCTTTTGAGCAGACTTTTGCCATAGACGGAGATATCGAAATGGCGGCCCATGTTTGGGTCGACGCAGAGGAGTTTTCCATTCCTATCACCTACCGGCTTAAAGAGATTTCCCACGAGGATGGATCCCGGACCTACCAATGTGAGACCCGTATTGAGAACACTGTCACCACAACATGGTATGAAGACGGCATCATATATCTTTCGGATGAATATGGAAATTACAAAGCTCCTTATGATGAATTCTCTTTTCTTGACGTCTATCTGAGTGATACATTCAGCGACATGAACTCCATTGGCAGTGAATTTTATGGTACATTAACCGGAGAAAAAACAGAAACGGGATATCTGCTCAACTACGGCGATGTATCCTTGGATGCATGGGCAATATGCTCCAGCCTCTTCAGCAGCACATTTTCCGCCATTGGCCTGGAGGGAAGCTGCCAGGACCTGAACATCACAGGCACCATGACCTTGGATCCGTCCGGAAATCTGCTGCGCCACGACTACCAGTTGTCTGCCACGCTGGATATTATGGGCACTTCAATTACTGAGGAAATTCAGGTAAACCAAGTCATCAACAACCGCAATGAAAACGTCAGCATCTCCGTCCCCACCGACGACGAAAGCTATGTGGAAATGAGCGACATCTCTATTCCCACCATCTTCTCTGATGGCTACAACACTACGCTGGCCCAGGACGCACTGACCTATCAGGACACCATGGCACTGACGGTATCCGACGGCGATACCAGTCACGTATTTCTGCAGCAGGATGATATCTCCTATATGTATGACAGCAGCTATATCCTGTCTGCCGTCTGGGACTCCAGTCTCTCTCAGGACGGAGAACGCCTCAGCTGGTTCTCTGATTCCTACAGCAACGGTGAAGGCGTCTACTCGGACGACACCGGCGACGCCCCATATACCTATGATGACACCTCTTTTGCAGAAGATATATTTTATTTTGTGACCCTCTATACGGACAGCTTTTCCTATGGAACGAACTTTGTGTCGGAAACCGACGGCGACCGCACCAAGCTGACCTATGACCTGGATCCTGCGTATGTGGAGATGCTTCTTTCTGAATATTCGGAAACCTATGGCGCCGGAATCTATTTTGAGGATGCCTCCAGCATTTCCAGCGATGGAACCATGACGGTCTGGTTCGACTCGTTTGGATTGATGGTCGAACAGACCATTCAATGCACCTCCGAACTCACCATGGAAACCGGTGTATTTACAGTGACGCTGGAAGATACCGGTACAGTCTCGGCCCTTGGCAGTGATGTAATGCTTCCCAGCAGCTATTGATCCACAGTAAAAATAATCCCTCCGACGTAAATTCGCGTCGGAGGGATCTTTTTGTTATGCGTCTTTTTTGCTTTCTCGCTGGGCAATGGCCCGGGCAACCCGGACGCCGGAGGCTCCTGCCTGGGCAAGGCCCCGGGTAATTCCAGCGCCATCGCCAATAGCAAACATATTGGGCAGCTTTGTCTCCAGCTCTCCCGTCAGTTCCAGTCTGGAGGAGTAGAACTTAACCTCCACGCCATAGAGCAGGGTGTCGTGGTTGGCTGTACCAGGCGCGATTTTGTCCAGGGCATAGATCATCTCAATGATATTGTCCATATGCCGCTTGGGCAGCACCAGGGAAAGATCACCGGGCGTGGCACTGAGGGTGGGCTTGGTGAAGCTCTTGCCCAGCCGGTGGTCGTTGGTGCGGACGCCTTTGATAAGATCGCCGAACCGCTGCACCAGCACGCCGCCGCCCAGCATATTGCTCAGAGATGCAATGTGCTTGCCGTAGGCATAGGGCTGGTTGAAGGGAGAGGTAAACCGGTTGGACACCAGCAGCGCAAAGTTGGTGTTTTCGCTGCGCAGCGCCGGATCCGTATAGGAATGGCCATTGACCGTAATAAGGCCATCTACATTCTCCGAAACCACATGGCCATAGGGATTCATGCAGAAGGTCCGCACCTGATCACCGTAGAGCTTGGTACGATAGACCAGCTTGGATTCATATACCACATTGGTGATGTGCTCAAACACAGTGGCAGGCAGCTCCACCCGAACACCCAGATCCACCTGGTTGTTGATCATATGAAGGCCCAGTTCCTGGCAGCGATCAGAGAACCATTCGGCACCGCTGCGTCCAGGGGCAGCAATCAAATACCGGCAGGTGACCGTATCCTGGTCCAGTCCCAGGATATATTCTCCGTTGTCGTCCCGGGCGATGGTCCGAACCGGGGTATGGAATCGAAACTCCACATGGTCCTTCATGGATTCGTAGATGCTCTGAAGAATCTTCAGGTTGTTTTCCGTTCCAAGGTGCTTACACCGTGCCCCCAGCAGATGCAGATCATTCTGCAGCGCCTTCACCTCAATAGCCCGAGCCTCCGGGGTATTGGTAGAAAAGACCTCCGTGGTCGCGCCATGGGAAACATTGATGGAGTCCACATAGTCGATGAGATCCATAATCTCCCCGCTGTCCATGTAGTCCGTAAGCCAGCCGCCAAATTCTGTGGTAAAATTGTATTTTCCGTCAGAGAAGGCGCCAGCTCCGCCAAAGCCCGCCATGATGGCGCAGGGCTTACAGCCGATGCAGGTCTTTACCTTGCCGGCGACAATGGGACAACGACGGGAATAGATGTCCGCGCCCTGCTCCAAAATCAGAATGCTGAGATCCGGCCGCAGCTTCATCAGCTCGTAGCCTGCGAATACGCCGGCCTCTCCGGCGCCGATAATTGCGATGTCATAATGCATATAGGGTGCCTCCTTTGATGCGTCCGTAGCCTGTACAACCAGGCAAACCAATTTATTATAGCATAATTCTACAAAAAATCAATCCCTAATATAGATCAAAATAACGGATGCCGAATCCAAGGGAAAATTCCACAGATTCGGCATCCGCCTCTTTTGCTTTCAATGGACCTCAGATCACAAAGCCGCCGCTGACATTGACGATCTCTCCGGTGATAAAGGACGCCTGTTCCGACGCCAAAAACCACATAGTTTCCGCCACATCCTCCGGCTGTCCCAGCCGTTCCAAGGGTGTGCTTTGACGAAGCTCCTCCATGGTCTCTTCGGAAAGATTCCCGGTCATTTCTGTCACAATGACTCCCGGCGCCACCGCATTGACCCGGATTCCGGAGGGCCCTAATTCCTTGGCCAGCGCCTTGGTCATGCCGATCAGCCCCGCCTTGGAGGCAGAATAGGCCACTTCACAGGAGGCTCCCACCAGCCCCCACATGGAAGCGGTATTTAAAATCACGCCACCCTGACGCTGCAGCATGGCCGGCAGCACCGCCTTGGTACACAGGAAAGGCCCCGTCACATTGACATCCATAATCCGCCGAAATGTCTTCGCCTCCATCCAGTTGATGGGGTTGTAATCTGCAATTCCAGCGTTGTTGATGAGCACATCCACCGGGGGAATTTGCGCAAAGGCTTCCAACACCTGTGCCTCCTCCGTCACATCACAACGGAGGGCTGTAGCGCCGGTTTCCGAAGCTACCTGGGCAGCCGCTTCCGCAGACTTCTCATAAAAGAAATACACCTGGTCTCCCGCTCCGGCAAACCGGCGCACAATGGCTGCGCCAATGCCCCGAGAACCGCCGGTAACCACCACCGTTCTCATTGGCCAGCCTCCTGCAGTTTGCCGTCCTCTTTCCTCTGCATTGCTTCAGATTCCTTTTCAAGCGATTCGCCACCAGGGAACTTTCCGCCGGGGAATTTTCCGCTGGGGAATTTGCCACTGGGCAGCTTTCCACTGGGGAACTTTCCGCTGGGGAATTTGCCACCGGGGAATTTCCCGCCTGGGAAACTGCCGAATCCGGGGAAGGTAGTTCCGGTCTGTTGGGCAGGCTCCTCCTCTACTGTAGCGCCAATGAACTGGCTGTTATACAGATCGTAATAGAACCCTCGCTTCTCCAGAAGCTGCTGGTGATTTCCCTGCTCAATAATCGTGCCGTGGTTCATCACCAGGATCAGGTCCGCATCCCGAATGGTGGAGAGTCGGTGGGCAATGACGAAGCTGGTTCTGCCCTCCATCAGCTTTTGCATGGCCTTCTGGATCAGCACCTCTGTCCGGGTATCCACAGAGGAGGTGGCCTCATCCAGAATCAGAATGCTGGGGTTGGAGAGGAAAGCCCGGGCAATGGTCATCAGCTGCTTCTGGCCCTGAGAGATATTCGTGGCGTCATCATTGATAATCGTATCATATCCGTTAGGCAACGTCTGCACAAAATGATCCACATAGGCCATTTTGGCTGCAGCAATCATTTCCTCTTCGCTGGCCTCTTTGCCATGCATGGCGTTATATCCATATGCAATGTTGTCCCGAATGGAACCGCTGAACAGCCAAACATCCTGGAGCACCATGCCGATATGGCTCCGTAGTTCCTCTCTGGGGATATTGCGGATATCCACGCCGTCGATGGCAATTCGTCCGCTGTCCACCTCGTAGAACCGCATGAGCAGATTTACCAAAGTGGTCTTGCCAGCGCCGGTGGGGCCGACTATGGCAACCTTTTCCCCAGGCCGTACCGTGATATTCAAATCCTCAATGAGCTTGGTATCCGGCTTATAGCTAAAGCACACATGCTCGAAGGATACCACCTTGGGGTCCTGCAAATGGGTCAGAGGCTCCTGATCCGGTACTGCCTCTTCCTCGTCCAGCAGCTCGAACACCCGCTCGGCGGAGGCCACCGTGGACTGAATCGTAGAGGCGATGGAGGCGGTCTGGGTAATGGGCATCATCAGCTGCTTGGAATAGGCGATGATGGCCGTCACGTCACCCAGGGTAACTGTGATCCCGAAAGGACCTCCGTTGATGATCCACATGCCGCCCAATACGCACACGGCCACATAGTTGAGGTTGTTGATGACCGTCATGGCAGGCTGGATCACACCGGAGATAAAGGCCGCCTTGAAGGAGGACTGGTACAGTATCTCGTTTTCCTGTTCAAAGGCCTCCATAGCCGCCTTTTGCCGGCCAAAGAGCTTCACTACCGTATGGCCGGTATACATCTCCTCGATCTGCCCGTTGAGATTGCCGGTGGATGCCCACTGGGCCGTGAAGTACCCCTTTGCCCTGGACGCAATGACCTTTGTCATCAGGAAGCACAACACCACCGTCAAAAGGCTGATCATGGTCAGCATAGCGTTTCGCAGCAGCATGAAGGCCAGCACGCTCACCAGGGTAATCACAGCGGAGATAATCTGGGTCAGGCTCATCTGCAGCGTCATGGAGATGTTTTCCACATCGTTGGCCACCCGGGAAAGAATATCACCTCGGGAGTGGGAATCGAAGTATTTGATAGGCAGCCGCTTGAGCTTCCGGTCGATCCGCTGCCGCATATCGTACACCATGTTCTGGGATACGTCGATCATCACAAACTGCTGGATCAGGTTACATAGTACCGTCACCGCATAGAGGATACCAACAATAATGGCCGAATGCCGCAGGGCACCAAAATCTATGCTTCCGGTGCCGGCTTGCTTGGCACGATAGCCCTCGGTAATCACGTCTACCATATCCGCCAGTTTGTTGGGGGCATACGTCGATGCAACGGTGTAGGCTATGGTCATGAAAAAGGTGAGAATAATCAGAGGCAGCTGGGGCTTCAAAAGCTGCAGCAAGCGGCCCATGGTCCCCTTAAAGTCTTTCGCCTTTTCTCCGGTGGAAATAAACCGGCTGCCGGGGCCTCCTGCATGTCGCTTTTGACGCTGTAGTTCAAGTTCTCGTTTTTCCTTCTCGACTTCTTCGTTGGCCATTTATGCCACCTCCTCTGCACTCAGCTGGCTCAGTACAATTTCCTTATAGACCTGGCAGGATTCCATCAGCTCCTTATGGGTGCCGATGCCAGCCACCTTGCCTTCCTCCAGGACCACAATACGGTCCGCGTTCAGTACCGTGGTCACCCGCTGTGCCACGATCAAGACGGCAGCCTCTTTTGTCTCCTTTGCCAGAGCCTGACGAAGCTTCGCGTCGGTTTTGAAGTCCAGCGCCGAAAAACTGTCGTCAAAGATATATACATCCGGCCGACGGATAATGGCTCTGGCAATGGCCAATCTCTGGCGCTGGCCGCCGGAGACATTGGAACCGCCCTGAGATATGGAGGACGACAGTCCGCTGGGCATCTGGGACACAAAATCCTTGCCCTGGGCCACCTCCAGCGCATGCCACATCTCTTCTTCCGTGGCGTCCTGCTTTCCATACTGAAGGTTGGAGGCCACAGTACCGTCAAAGAGCAGGGCCTTC
>CASEPH010000238.1 GCA_949289625.1 uncultured Clostridia bacterium
ACTGTCGTTCGTTTGTCAAGAACTTTTTTCGAAGCCATTCGTTTCCGTTCTTTCCTTTTCGTGGCCTTCCGGCCCGACAGCCTGATTATTGTAGCACGTCCTGCTCCCTTTGTCAAGAACTATTTTTCGTTCTCTCTATAAGTTTTTTAGGTTTCTGTTGCTTTTCAGCCACATCTTTTTAGTGCTCGAGAATTATACATCCAAAGCAGATAACTGTCAATACTTTTTTCTTTTATGGAAATATTTTGTGTAAAAGACTGCGGGGTGAAAAGTCACTCCGCAGTCTTTTGAATCTGTTTCTATTCTATTTAATTAAGAAACGGAGGCCATGAAGGCATCATAGGCATCCTGATAGATATCAATGCAATCCTGGAGACCCATTCCATAGAGTTCCTCCACATAGGTATCCCATTCCGCATCAATATCATATTCACCCACAATAAACTTATCGATATATTCTTCAGCCAGAGTCTTAATGTCCGAGAATGTGGTGCTATACTCATCAGCCTGATCGGTATCCAGGCTCATAGCCGTGGGCAGGCTCATGCTGGAATCCGTGCAGTCACCCCAGGTCTCAAAGGCCTCGATGACATTATCCCCATAGGTGAACCACTGACGGTCGAAGTCCTGATAGGTGGGAACTGCAGAAAGAGTATAACCCACCAGGGCAAACTGGAAGTTATCCGCATTGACGATAAAGTCCGTAAACTGGGGATCGCCGTTCTCATCATACTCAAAGGCTTCACCCTCAATGCCGTAGTTCGCCAGCAGAATGCCGTCGTCAGAGAAGAAGTAATCCAGCCACTGGCAGGCTAACTCAGGATTATCGCAGCTTGTAGACACAGAGATATTGCTTGCGGAAGCATCCGTTCCGGAATCTGCACCAAAGTGGTTAATGCCATCCGTATATTCAGGATCATAGGGCTCCGGAATTCCGGAAATAGCAAATCCTTCCTCTCCCTGGGCTTCATAAATACCAATAAAGTTGCCCTGGGCATACCAGATTCCGGCTTCTCCAGAGAGAATCTGAGAATCGGTATTGTTCTGAGAGTTATCCGAAGAGGCCGTGATGAAATCCGGGGAAATCAGACCTTCCTCATACCACTTTGCCAGCATCTTGAGATACTCCTTATAGGAATCATCCACATAGCCATTGCGGATCTCTCCATCCACGACATACATATTATCTACTTCTGCACCAGTGGAGGATTCCGCTGCACCGATGGTTCCGTAGCCGCCTACCAGCATACCGTCAGAACCCTGGGTCACGCCGGAGAGCAGCAGGGCGGAGGAGCAATCATATTCGTTCTTGAAGGCCAGCAGAGTCTCCTCCCAGTCGTCATATGTTTCAGGCGTGTCCAGATTCAGTGCATCCAGCCAGTCCTGACGGATCTGGGCGCCGGTGGTGGGGCAGTAGTCATCTGCGATGGTGGCAATCTGAGGCAGCTGTCCCTCGGTGTTATAGGCACTGAGCTTAGCAGCCCGATTGTTGGGATCATTGAGAATGGTCATGTAGTTGCCCATATACTCCTCGGCATACTCAGCAAGATCAATAATGACCTCATCTTCAATGGCAGCGGAAGAGGAGCCATAGAGCTGTACAGCAGCGGAGATCAAATCCTGATATTCTCCGGAAGCACACATCAGGGAGAACAGTTCTGCAGACGTGGTCATGGAGACCTCTGTAAACTCAATGTGTACACCAGTAGCTTCTTCAGCTGCAGCAAAGGTAGAAAACTCGGAATAAGAGTTCAGGCCGATCATGCTAAGAAAACCAGGGAACTCACACCACATGGTCAGCGTCTCTGCACCGGGGTCACAGAGCGGATACTCCGCCCAGGTTCCCTCATAGGTGTAATCCCCTGCAGCCGCAGATTCCTCCGCAGCAGAACCAGAAACTTCCTGACTGGAGCCAGTCGCTTCCGACTCCTCCTGTTCCTGTACCTCCGTCTGTGCTTCTTCCTTGGAAGACGCTTCGGAGGAAGTGGTGGCAGATGCGGTGGACTCATTTCCGCAGCCTGCCATGAGCCCCATCAGCATGGCCAACGCCAGCATCAAGGAAAATACTTTTTTCATGGTTTACCTCCTAAAGTTGATATTCCCAAATAGGGACATTTGTTATTATATCAAACTACTTCGAAAAGTAAATATCTTTCATAAAATTTCCTACATTTTTCACCCTATTCCCAGAAAAATGTGACAATTGTAATATTTTTTTAACAATTATATTGATATTTTGTTTGTTTAGACACATTTTGTCTTTCTCATAGTTTTTCTTGCAGCAGCTCTGGATTCATGGTATGATGGCCTTAGTAATAAAGGATAGGAGAAGGTTATGGCTACACCGCTTTTTGACGCGCTCCATGCCCTAAATGCAGCCGCACCGCTTCGACTTCATATGCCAGGACACAAGGGCAAAATGCCCGGTACCTTTCAGGAGATATCCGCCATTGACTTTACAGAAATTGACCCTACAGGTAATCTCTATGAAGCCACTGGGCCCATTCGGAAAGCGGAACGCTGTTATGCAGAAGCTGTGGGTGCAAGAGACGCTCTTTTTTTTACCTGTGGTTCCACCCAGGGGATTCAGACCATGCTTGCTGCAGCGGTGGGCATGGGCGGAACACTGATTCTGGACCGCGGCTGCCACAAAAGCGCCTATCACAGCATGGCCCTGTTGGATATTGCTCCGGTATATCTACAAGGTCCGCCGTTGTGGAATACTGGCCTATCCGCACCCATCTCTGAAACCATGCTGGAACAGACGATTTTGCTTCATCCGGAAGCAAGTGCCGTCTTGTTGACCACCCCCAGCTACTATGGTATTGTCACACCCCTGTCAGATTTGGCAGCGCTTTGCCACCGGCATGGCAAATATCTCTTGGTGGACCAGGCTCATGGCGCCCATTTTCCCTTTGTGGGTGTTCCTTCCGCCATTCAGGAAGGAGCAGATCTCAGTGTGGTATCAACCCATAAAACCTTACCGGCTATGGGCTCTTCCGCCGTGCTCACCTTGGGCGAGACTGCACCGTGGACCGTGGAAGAACTAAAATCTCTTTCTGCACTTTTTGCCACCACGTCTCCCAGTTATCCCATACTTGCTTCCATCGATTATGCCCGAGAACTGATGCTGGGAGCCTACGGTACCGCTTATCACAGTATGGCGGAGCTGGTCCAGACCTATCGGGAGAAAATCAACAGAGAAACCCCATTTCTGGCCCTTTCCCCCAAAAATGGACTTTCCCTGGATCCCTGCCGCTTGACCATTGACACCGCCGTTGGCGGAATATCCGGCTACGACGCCGACAAAATTCTTCAGCAGCAACAGATCTATGTGGAGATGGCGGACGAACGGTATCTGGTGGCAATCCTCACCTGCTGCGACACCCCGGAAGATCTGGCGCAATTTTTTTCCGCACTGGGGACTCTTCCCCGAAAAATTGCTCCCTTGTGTTGGGATCTGGCCCTTCCTCCGGCACCAATTATTCGGCAATCCATCCGCAGTGGGCTCTTTGGCCCAAAGAAAAGACTTCCGCTCAAAGCGGCTGTCGGCAGAATCTGCGCTCAAATCATCGCACCCTATCCTCCTGGCGTCCCAATTCTTGCACCTGGAGAGGAAATTACTGAAAAACATATAGCCTATTTACAAAAAAAGAGTTATAATATAGACAAAGATATTGAGGTGACCGATGACGCACCATATCAATAAAAAAGGAGGCAATATCCATGAAACTGCTTTTTGCCATTGTTGACCGTGAAGACGCCAATACTGTTGTTCGCAATCTCAGCCACCGCGGCTTTTCCTCCACCAAACTGGCCACCACCGGTGGATTTCTCCTCTCCAACAATATTACGCTTTTGGTAGGCGTGGAGGATAAAATGGTCCAGACTGTTATTGATATTATTAAGGAGTATTCCCACAGCCGGAAGCAGGTCATTCCTACCAATGATCTATCCTTCGACTTTGACACCAATATGCCCCTGGAAGTCTCTGTGGGCGGTGCCACCATCTTTGTGGTGGATGTGGACCGGTTTGAAAAAGTCTGATGCGTTTTCCAGGCTTATATGGAAACGACGCATTAAAGCGCAGACTGACTGCGGCAGGCCCGAATTTTTCCCATTTCTATATTTTAGAAGGCCCCAGAGGTTCCGGGAAGAAAACCCTTGCCGCCATTCTTGCCTCAGCTATGGAATGTACGTCCGGGGAAGATGTTCCCTGCGGCGTTTGTTCGGCTTGTCGTAAAGTTCTTCGGTCTGAGCATCCCGATGTAATCACCGTAGACAGCGATACCGCCACCGTACCCATTCGCCTGATCCGGGAAATGCAGGCGGATGCCTATATCAAACCCAACGAGGGCAGGAAAAAGATCTATTTGCTGCCCCGGGCCCAAGATATGCAGCCACCGGCGCAAAACGCGCTGCTGAAACTGCTGGAGGAGCCGCCGGAATACTGTGTTTTTCTGCTGCTGACAGACAGTCTGGAAAAGCTGCTGGAAACAGTGCGTTCCCGAGCCGTATCTCTGACCTTATCGCCGCTGACCAACGCGCAGCTGCGGACGGCTCTGAGGGAACGGGAGCCGGAAGCCTCCCAGGAGGACTTGGATCGTGCCATCGAAAAATGCGACGGTTATCTCGGCCCCGCATTGGATCTTCTTCACAAACCGGAATCCCAGCAAGATCGTCAGGCAGATGCAATTGCAGCCGCATTTGCAACAGGGGATGAGCTGGAATTGCTAAATGCCCTGCTTCCCCTAGAAAAAATGAAACGACAAGAGCTTATAGACCTGCTCACTGCGCTTTATCATACTTTTACAAAGGCTCTGGAGCCCCAGGATAATTCCCGCAGAAAAACCAAATTGAGTTCCTGTACCGGTCCACAGCTGTATCAGGCTGTAACAGCGCTTTCCCATGCCATTTCGCTGCTGCAGGCCAATGGAAGTGCTGGCCATGCCGTAGGCAGTCTTTTGGCGCAAATGCAGCAATCCTCATAGATCATAAGAACGGAGTTAACAAATGAAAAACCATGATTCCACCCAGGAGCAGACGAAAGCGCCTGTGGTGACTTTTAGCAATATTCCTCTGGATGAAGAACCCGATACTCCTGTGGGATATGACGCCATCCCTGACGAGGCTCTGGAGCCTCAAACCATTTCCGTGGTGGACATTCAATTTAAGCGGGGAGGAAAAATCTATTATTTTGATCCCGGCACCCTCTCCATTTCTGCCGGAGAGGAAGTCATCATTGATACTTCCAGAGGTGCGGAATACGGCTTCTGCGCTGGTGGAAACCATACTGTTCCAAAGGAAAGCGTGGTATCTCCCCTTCGTCCGGTTATTCGAATTGCCACAGAAAACGATAAAAAGACTCGAAAAGAGTTTAAAGATAAGGAACCTGCCGCCTTTGAGACGTGCCAACAGAAAATTTTGGAACATAAGCTGGACATGAAGTTGGTTTCCGCGGAATACAGCTTTGACGGCAGCAAAATTCTATTCTACTTTACCGCTGATGGAAGGGTAGATTTCCGAGATCTGGTCAAAGATCTAGCCGGTGTTTTCCGAACCAGAATTGAACTCCGGCAGATCGGCGTCCGAGACGAAGCAAAAATGCTGGGTGGTCTGGGTATCTGTGGACGGCCCTTCTGCTGTAAGCAGTTTTTGGAGGATTTTCAGCCTGTTTCCATTAAGATGGCAAAAACGCAAAATCTCTCCCTAAATCCCACTAAGATCTCCGGTACCTGCGGCCGTCTTATGTGCTGTCTGAAATACGAGCAGGACGCTTATGAATCCCTGCTCAAAACCAGTCCCAAGGTGGACTCTGTGGTCAATACCTATGACGGCGTGGGTACAGTGACAGATTCCAATCTACTCAAACAGTCTGTAAAGGTTCGCCTCAACAGTGATCCCAGCTCTGTAAAAAGCTACAACAACTGTGATATCTGCATTCTTCGGAACGGTAAGGCCAAAAAGAATGATCCCCCTATTCCTACGGATATTCCGCCCCTTCCAAAGCCGGAAAAGGTACAGCCGGAGCCGGAGATCATCACCATGTTTGACGAGTCTATTCTATCCAATTATGGATTGGAACACAGCCCTTCTTCGGAAAAGACAGAACATTCTGGAAAAACCGAACAGACAAAAACCCAGGAACGTCCCCAGGAAACTCGTGCTCAAAGGCGTGGTGGAAACCGTTCCAGATCGGACAAGGCAAAGACCCATCATCGCACTGGAGAAACAAAAGAAAACAAGGAAAATAAGAGACCAAAACAGAAAGCAGATGCTTCCGCCCCATCCAAAGAGGGAAAGCAAGAACAGAAGGAACAAAAAGAGGGAAAATCCCGAAACTACCGGCGTCGGTATTATCGCGGAGGAAAAAAATCTTCCGGCAGTCAGAATCAGGGATAACAAAAATAAAAGACGGGACAGTAATTGTTGCAAAACAATTACTGTCCCATATTTAATAGCTACGCGTTTTTATATTTTCGGCTTTCCGCTACTGCCAACTCATCACAGCGGTTATTATAGGGATTTTCCGCGTGACCTTTCACCCAGTGAAAGGTCACGTCATGTTTCTCCAGCAGTTCCAGCAGCTCCTGCCAGAGATCCGGATTCAGCGCTTTGTCTTTTTTGTTCCGCATCCATCCATTGGCTCGCCATTTCACTGCCCAGCCCTTTTCAATGGCGTTGACTACATACTGGCTGTCGGTATATAGCTGTACGGTGCAGGGTCGATTCAGGGCTTTTAACGCGGTAATAACCCCCATCAATTCCATTCGATTGTTGGTGGTATTAGCAGCGCCGCCGGAAAGCTCTTTTTGATGGGAACCATACATCAATATGGCCCCATAACCTCCCGGTCCGGGATTTCCGGAACAGGCGCCGTCCGTGTAGATTGTCACATCCATAGATCAATCCTCAGACGTATCCGTCTCGTCGGATGGTTCGCTGTCAACCTTTTCAATGGAGATGACCTTGCTGCCTTCTTCCACCCGCATAACGATGACGCCCTGGGTATCCCGCTTATAGATATTGATGTCCTTTGCAGGCATCCGAATAATGGTACCGTCGCTGGAAATAATCATCACATCGTCGGTTTCCGTCACCATCCGCACACCGGCCACCAGGCCGGTTTTCTTTGTGATGCTGTAGTTTTTCAAACCCTTTCCGCCGCGTTTCTGGGTCTGACGCTCTGCGCCATCTTCCCCGGACCGCATATAGTCCGCCACTGCGGTACGCTTGCCGTAACCATTTTCCGTTACAGTCAACAGGCAAGCATCCTCTTGTGCTACCTCTGCACCCACCACAAAATCATCGGGATCCAGCTTGATGCCCCGAACACCGGCAGCATCTCGTCCCATGGGACGGACGTCTGTCTCGCTGAAGCAGATAGCCATGCCGTTGTGAGAACCAATAATGATATTGTCATCACCTTTGGTGATGGAAACAGAGATCAGTTCGTCCCCTTCCTCCAGAGAAAGTGCACGGATACCAGTTTTTCTGGCGGTGTTGATCTCCGGGAGCCGCATCCGCTTGACTGTACCCTTTCGGGTCACCATAAACAGATACCGGTCCTCCTGGAACTCTCGCAGCAGCAGCATGGCAGTGACCTGCTCTCCTTCTTCCAAAGGCAGGATATTTACAATATTGGTGCCCCGAGCCGTCCGGCTGGCTTCCGGAATCATATATCCCTTCTTCCGATGGACTTTGCCCCGGTTGGTAAAGAACAGCACATAATCATGGGTGGAGGCAATGAACAGATTCTTCACATAGTCCTCATCCTTGAGGCTCTGAGCATTGATGCCCCGTCCGCCTCTATGCTGCGCCTTGTAGGTATCCACAGGCATCCGCTTGATATAGCCTGCTTCGCTCATGGTATAGCAGCAGTCCTCTTCCTCAATGAGATCCTCGATGTCGATCTCATCATCCACCGGCTGGATCTCGGAAAGACGGTCGTCTCCGTATTTGTCGGCAATGGCCTGGAGCTCATCCTTCAGCACGCCCAGCAGCTTTGTCTCATCACTAAGCAATTCCAGATAATAGGCAATCTTGCTCTCCAGCTCCGCATATTCTGCTTCCAGCTTCTCCTTTTCCAGACCTTGCAGCCGTTTGAGCTGCATATCCAAAATAGCCTGGGCCTGGACCTCGGAGAGGCCAAAACGGTCCATGAGCCGCTGTCTAGCATCGTCATAGCTGGAACGGATGATCCGAATGATTTCGTCGATATTGTCCTGGGCAATGAGCAAGCCTTCCAACAGATGGGCCCGTTCTCTGGCCTTTTTCAGGTCAAACTGGGTCCGTCTGGTGATGATTTGCTCCTGATACCGGATGTATTCATCCAAAATCTCCCGAAGAGACAGAATTTTCGGCTGCTTCTGGTTGTGTACCAGGGCCAGCAGCACCACGGCGAAGGTGGTTTCCATGGAGGTGGCGGAAAACAGCTGATTGAGGACCACCTGAGGATTGGCGTCCCGCTTGATCTCAATGACGATCCGCATGCCTTCCCGGTCCGATTCATCCCGAAGGCCGGAGATTCCCTCAATGTTCTTGTTTTTCACATGCTCGGCGATATTCTCAATCAGCCGGGCCTTGTTGACCTGATAGGGCAGTTCTGTCACAATAATGCGGACCCGATTCTGGCCGTATTCCTCAAACTCCGTTCTGGCCCGGACCTTGATCCGGCCCCGTCCGGTGGCATAGGCCGCACGGATGCCCGCTGTCCCCATAATAATGCCTTTGGTGGGAAAATCCGGCCCCTTGATGTGCTCCATGAGATCATTGAGATCCGCTTCGGGATTATCGATGACACAGATACAGGCGTCGATGACTTCCCGCAGGTTGTGGGGCGGGATATTCGTGGTCATACCTACGGCGATACCGGAGGAACCGTTGACCAGCAGATTAGGGAATCGGGAGGGAAGTACACGAGGTTCCTTCCGGCTCTCGTCGAAGTTGGGATCCCAATCGATGGTGTCCTTGTCGATGTCCCGCAGCATCTCATTGGAAATTTTGCTCATCCTGGCCTCAGTATAACGGTAGGCAGCAGGGGGATCTCCGTCAATGGAGCCAAAGTTGCCGTGACCATCCACCAGGGGATACCGCATGGAAAAATCCTGTGCCAGACGCACCAGCGCGTCATATACGGAGGCGTCACCATGGGGATGATACCGGCCCAGAACGTCACCCACGCAGGTAGCGGATTTTTTAAAGGGTTTGTCCGAGGTAAGATTGTCCTCGTACATGGCGTACAGAATACGCCGATGTACAGGTTTGAGTCCGTCCCGGACGTCGGGCAGCGCCCGGGCCACGATCACGCTCATGGCATAGTCCAGGAAGGAGTCTTTCATCTCATGTTCCAGGTCTACATTTTGAATGACCTGATTTGGAAATGAAATATCAGTACTGATTGATTCTTTTCTTGCCAAAATTATGACCTCCGTTTATTGGAGAATTAAATATCCAAATTTACAACTTTCTTGGCGTTCTGCTCGATGAACTGCTTCCGGGGCTCCACCTTTTCTCCCATGAGAATGGTAAAGGTCTCATCGGCAGCAATGGCATCATTCAGAGTAAAACGCTTAAGAATTCTGGTCTCCGGATTCATGGTGGTGGCCCAAAGCTCCGGGGGATCCATTTCACCAAGGCCCTTAAACCGGGAGATCTCCACCTTGGCATTGGGGTTGTCGCCCCGCAGCTCCGCCGAGACCCGATCCCGTTCCTCCTCAGAGAAGGCCAGTTTGGTGACCTTTCCTCGGGTCAGCTTAAACAGCGGTGGCACTGCGGTATATACATAGCCCTGTTCAATCAGAGGCCGCATAAACCGGAAGAAGAAGGTCAGAAGCAAGGTCCGGATATGGGCGCCGTCCACGTCGGCATCGGCCATAATAATGACCTTATGGTATCGGAGTTTGCTCATGTCAAATTCATCGCCCAGCCCTGCTCCCAAGGCAGTAATCACCGGCTGCAGCTTTTCATTGCCATAGACCTTGTCCGCTCTGGATTTCTCCACGTTAAGCATCTTTCCCCAAAGAGGCAAAATGGCCTGGAATCGGGAGTCTCTGCCCTGCTTGGCAGAACCGCCTGCGGAATCGCCCTCCACGATGTAGATTTCAGTCAGGGCCGGATCCCTTTCATTGCAGTCTGCCAGCTTACCGGGCAGCGTAGAGCTTTCCAGCACATTTTTCCGTCGGGTGGCTTCTCTTGCTTTCCGGGCCGCTTCCCGGGCCCGGGAAGCCATCAGTGCCTTTTCGATGATAACCTTTCCCACTGCCGGGTTTTCTTCCAGGAAAGTGGAAAGTCCCTCCCGAACCACGCTGTCCACCAGAGAGCGCATATCGGAATTTCCCAGCTTGGTCTTGGTCTGTCCCTCGAACTGGGCGTCGGCCAACTTCACGGAAATAATGGCCGTCAAGCCTTCCCGGCTGTCCTCACCGGAGACATTTTCGTCCTCCTTCAGCAGCTTCTTACTATGACCATAGCTGTTGAGCACACTGGTGAGAGCCGCCTTAAAGCCAGTCTCATGCATACCACCTTCGGTGGTATGGATGTCGTTGGCAAAGGAGAGCAGGATCTCGTTATAACTGTCGTTGTACTGCATGGCGATCTCCGCCTGGGCGTCCTCTTTTTTGCCTGCAAGATAGATCACCTGGGGATGAATCGCAGTTTTACTTTTGTTGATGTGCTCCACAAAAGAACGGATACCGCCTTCATAGCACATGTTGTCCCGGCGATTCTCCTCACCCTCCGGCAAAATCCGTTCATCGGACAGCTCGATGCGAACACCGGCATTCAAAAACGCCTGTTCCCGCAGCCGCTTTTCCAAGGTATCATAGTTGTATTCCAGCACCTCAAAGATCTGTCCATCGGGCTTAAAGACGATCTCTGAACCGTGATCTTCCGTAGTGCCAATCACCGTCATAGGCTGGGTCACATGGCCTCGAGCAAACTTCATCTCATAGATCTTGCCTTCCCGGGCCACCCGAACCTCCAGCCATTCCGACAGTGCGTTGACCACGGACGCACCTACACCGTGCAGACCGCCGGAGACCTTATATCCGCCGCCGCCAAATTTACCACCGGCATGGAGTACTGTAAATACGACTTCCAGGGCAGGTTTTCCCGTCTGGGCCTGGATTCCTGTGGGAATACCGCGTCCATTATCTCGCACAGAAATAACGTTTCCTTCCAGGATCTTCACTTGAATGTGATTGCAGTATCCTGCCAAAGCCTCGTCAATGGCGTTGTCTACAATCTCATAAACCAAGTGATGCAGACCAGCCGCAGACTGGGAACCAATATACATACCTGGGCGCTTCCGAACTGCTTCCAGTCCTTCCAGCACCTGAATTTGTTCGGCACCGTATGTCTTATTCGTTTCCTCTGACATACATTGACCTCCTTTGTTGTTCATGCGGCCGTGGCCGCCGTGAAATAAATCTATATCAAACGATGGACTCGTCGTTTACTCTGTTTTTGTAATCCGTTTTTCCAGGGTCGCACCGGAGAGCTGGGTAAAATAGACCCGCTCCATTCCATATTCCTCTGTTACGAGAAAGGTCTTTGGAATATCGTCTGTAACAGAGATCAGCCCGCCCTCCTGTTCGGCGGACTTTAAAAACTCCATGGTTTTCTTGGAAAGAGATGTCCCGTCCAGATCAAAAATTCCAATGATGGACCGGTCCCGCAGGGCCATATCTCCGCCAATGTTGATATACATCAGCCCTGAAGCCCCCGTTCCTGGCGGTCCATATCCTCCACCACAATGTCGAATATCTCTCCCAGGCCGGCACAATACTCCAGTACCTTCCAGGGCTCGTTGGTGTGAAAATGGATTTTGATCAGGTTTTCATCTCCTACTGCCAGGAGACAATCTCCCTGAAAGTTTTGGAGAAAGTAATCATGGATTTTATCTTCTGAGAGATTCTCTCCTTCAATGAGCAGCTGTGTATCATACTTAAATTCATTCATAAACTAATCTCCATTATAAAAGCATGGTCTTCCAGGACCCATCTTGGTAATATTCATACCACATTTCCGCCACATCGTCTTCCAAAAATACCCGAAGCATATCCTCCATATCCTTCGCCATGTTTCCCTGTTTCAGCTCTTCCAGCGACATCCATGCCATATGGCCTTCCCTGGAATCTCGAAGCTCCCCAGAAAATTGATCCGCCCGATAAAACAAGACGATATTTCTGCCGCTGGTGGGATGATGCCACTCTTTGACGCCGCAGATCTTTGGATGCACAATAGTAAGTCCTGTTTCTTCATAGATTTCTCGAATCACAGATCGGGTCAAGGACTCTCCCGGCTCTACTTTTCCACCTGGAAATGCTAAGCCATCCCAATCTTTCTTTTTTCGATCCTGCACCAGAACCCGTCCGTCTGCGTCCACGATCATACACATGTTCATCAGCTTGACCTGTTCAGGCATTTTTTCTTCACTCCCCAGGCCGCAGTCTGCCCTGTTCCACCCAAAAAACTTGCCCAGCGGTGGTGACCTTTTCTGTTTCACAGCAGGTAATGAACACCTGTCCTGAGCGAATCTCATTGAGAATAAAATTCTGCCGTCCCTGATCCAGCTCTGAAAGCACGTCATCTAGCAGCAGCACTGGCTCTTCCCCGGTGTCGTCTCTGGCGATCTCTCGTTCTGACAGTTTCAGGGCAATTGCAGCCGTTCTGGTCTGCCCCTGGGAACCAAAGCTTTTCAGGCTTCTTCCATCCAGATATACTTCAAAATCGTCCTTATGGGGCCCAGTAAGGCATCTACCGCTTTCCAGCTCCGCTCGATAATGGCGTTCCTGATGATCCATAATTTGATCAAACAAAATACGCATGGAAGCAAAAGGATCTGTAATGGTGGACACCGTCTGATATCGGATGGTCAGGGTTTCGCTGCCACCAGAGCAGATGCCATGATACTTCGCCGTTAGGGCCCCAAGCTTTTTGCAGTACTGAGCCCGATAGGCCACAATGGTGGCTCCGACGAGCGCCATCTGCCGGTTGAAGTCCGGCAGTGCATCCAGGAGACTCGGTTTTGTAAAATGATCCCGTAAAATACGGCTTTTACTTTCATAGAGCTTTTGATAATCCGCCACAGCCTTTTTGTATTTGGGCCGCAGCTGAGAGATGGCATTGTCCAAAAACTTTCTTCGTACAGAAGCCCCGGCTCGAAGAATTTGCAGATCCTCGGGACAAAACAGCACTGTATTGAGACAATCCTCCGCTTCAGAGGCGTTTTTCTGCTTGACGCCGTTGAGCATGATCTGCCGTCGTTTGGGACCACGGAACATGGCATAGACCAACTCCACCTCCCGCTGGGATGTGAGAATTTCCGTTTCCAGCCTTGCAAAATCCTGATCCCACCGGATCAGCTCCTCTTCCCGCCTGGTGCGGTAGGAACCACCCTGGGACAGATAAACCAGCGCTTCCAACAAATTGGTCTTTCCCTGGGCATTGTCCCCCACAATCAAATTGACCCCTGGATCAAAGGATGCCTCCAGCCGCTCATAATTCCGAAAGTTTTGAAGTGCCAGACGCTGAACTCTCATTTTGTGACCTTCCACACGCTCCCATCCATGGATACCGTCATCCCCGGCGTCAATTTCTTTCCACGCATGGTGCATACTTCATTGTCAACCAGCACATCCCCGTTTTGGATCCGGTTCTTTGCTTCGCCTCCTGTTTCCACCGCACCGGAAAACTTCAAAAAGGACTCCAGCTTGATAAATTCCGTGGAGATAGGAATTTCGGCCTGGACCACAGGATTGGTCTTTTTTACTTTCATAACATCCCTCTTATTCCGCTTTCAGCCGTACCGGCAGCACCATATAGGTAAATTTATCTCCCTCGCAGGGGTTGATGACCGCAGGAGAAAGATTGGTCTTGAGTTCCAAAGAAATATTTTCACTGGGTACAGCCTTGAGGGCTTCCAGGAGATACTTGCAGTTAAACCCAATTTCCATGTCGTTGCCGTTGCCTGCAATGCTGCATTCATCATAGGCATTGCCAATGGAATTGGAGGTGCGAAGAGCTGCTACATTTTCACCAAAGGTGCAGCGCACCGGACTTTTCAGCTTTTCCGAGACAATCAGGCTTACACGCTCAAGGGATTGGGTCATCTCCCGCACATTGACGGCAAGACGAATGGGGTTATCAGTAGGTACGACACGACGCCAATCCAGGAAGTCTCCCTCCAGAAGTCGACAAATCAGCATGGCGTTTCCAACTTGAAAAGAAAGATGCTTGGTGCCCAGTACGAAAGAGGCGTCGTCATCGGAATCCTCCAAAATCTTTTCGATCTCCCGCAGCGCAGGAGAAGGCGCCACAAAGGAAATATTTCTGCCTTCCTGATATTCAATCTTTTCCCGACGCAGGGCCAGCCGATAGCCGTCTACGGCAATGACAGTGATGGTGTCCTCGTCAATCTCAAATTTACAACCGGTTTGAACAGGGCGAGTCTGGTTTTCGCTGACGGAGAATATAGTCCCGCCGATCATGTCCTTCAACACATTTTGTGGAACATAGATTGCATTTTCCGAATCCACCTTAGGCAGCGAGGGATAATCATCCGCCGGAGAAGCCATAATAGAAAACGAACTGATGCCGCTGACGATTTTTACTTTATAGCTGTCGTCCACCCGAATGGAGACCGTATCGTCCGGAAGTCGCCGTACAATTTCTCCGAAGAGTTTGGAAGGAAATACTGCTGCCCCTTTTTCTTTGATGTTGGCATCCATAGAAACAGAAATGCCTGTTTCCAGATTATAGCCAGTCAGGGTAAGTTGATCGTCTGCGGAGACTAAAATTCCCTCCAAAGCTGGAATTGTACTTCTCAGAGAAACAGTTCTGGAAGCCACAGAGATGGAGGAAATCAGTGTTTCCTTGTCACAGGTAAAATGGATCATGGAAATGCTCCTTTCATTGCGTATGCGTGGATCGTTTTCCACAGAAAAATAAATCGAAGCGAAAAGAAACGGAAGATTTCCGTTTATAATATCAGAAAAAAGGGTTATTTTTTAGAAATCGTAGTAGGGGCTGTGGAAACAGTGGAAAACCCCGTTTTTTCATGAAATATACTGACATTTTTATTCTTGTCCAATTGTGGAAAAATCCAGACATTTTCCACAGAAAAAACTGCTTTTTTTGCAAAAAACAGTTTTCAACATTTCTTCCACAGGGATTTCCAGGTGGAAAAGTGGAAAAAATAAATCTCTGAAAAAAGGATCCCATTTCAGGATCTATAGTTTTCCATTGACGTTAGCGGTAACCTCTTTGACCACGGTTTGAAGATGGTCGCTGGAGGGTAGATTTTTTTCTACCTTGTCTACGGAGTGCATGACGGTGGTATGATCTTTTCCGAATTCTGCTGCTATGTCCTCCAGACTGAGGGTGGTGAGATTTCGGATCAGATACATGGACACCTGGCGGGCTTCCGCGGTGGCTTTATTTCTGGCGGTACCACGAATCACCGATTCCGAGATATTGTAGTAAGAGCTGACCTCGGAGATAATGAGTTGTGCCGTGGGAAGGACCTTGTCCTTACCTCGGAACATATCCTTGATAGCTCTGGAGACGTTGGTGAGGTTGATCTCCAGACCGGTGATGTCCCGATAGGCTTTGATTTTGTTGACCGTTCCCTCCAGCTGCCGTACATTGGAGGTTACGTTCTCTGCCACATAGGAGACTACGTCATTTGGAAGCTGCAATCCAATGGTGGCAGCTTTGTTTTCAATGATGGCTACTCTTGTCTCATAATCCGGGGGTTGAATGTCTGCAAGAAGTCCCCATTGGAATCGAGTTTTCAGTCGGTCCTCCAGCTTGCTCATAACATCCGGCGGACGGTCTGAGGTTAGAACAATCTGCTTTTTCTGTTCATAGAGGGTATTGAAGGTATGGAAAAATTCCTCCTGGGTACTCTCTTTGCCGGCGATAAACTGAATGTCGTCCATGAGAAACAGATCCGCTGTGCGATACTTGCTGCGGAATTCCACATTTTTGCCTTCGGCGATGGCTGCAATCAATTCGTTGGTGAACTGATCGCCCTTCACATAGACAATATGAAAATCAGGATTGTTTTCCTTGACCACATTGGCAATGGCATAGAGCAGATGGGTCTTTCCCAGTCCGCTTTCCCCATAGATCAGCAGTGGATTGTAGGATTCCGCAGGTTTGTTTGCCACTGCTTTGGCTGCTGCATGGGCAAACCGGTTGGAGGACCCCACCACAAAATTTTCAAAGGTAAATTCCCGCTTGATGGCGTCCAGGTCCTCTGTTTTTTTGCTTCTGCTGCGGTATTCCTTCAGTCCCTCTTCATCCAGAATCTCCACTTTGATCTGCTGTTGCCCTACGGCCAGCATGGCTTCCGTGATATAGGGGATACACTGGGTTTCGAGAATGGGCTTCCGAAAAGGATTTGGCGTAAAAAGAACAAGCGTATCGTTGTGGAGTTCGATGACATCCACATCGTCGAACCAGGTGTTCACCAGTGCTTCGGTGTGCTGCTGCTCGATATAGGACAGGATCTTTGCCCAAAGATAGGTGGCAGAGGCCATAAGATTTCTCCTCTCCGATGCAAAATAAAAGCGCCAAAGACGCACAGTTTTTTACACTTTATTATAGCAGAAGATCCCCCTAAAAGCAACAGATTTGGCCGATATACTTATTTAATTATAATATCTCTGGGCGCGCAAAATTTATTGAAATTTGAAACCTGTACTTGACAATTTCGAGTTAAACGGTATGATATAAACCGAGGCAAAAATTTCTGACAGAAAGTGAAGGAATCAATATATGCTGGAACTCAAAAACATCAGCTTTTCCGCTAAGACGGAAAATGGAAGCGCTGAAATTTTAAAAAATGTAGATTTGACGATCCCTACGGGAAAGTTCATCGTAATCACTGGCCCCAACGGCGGCGGTAAGTCCACCATGGCAAAGATTATCATGGGAATTGAGCGGCCTACGGAAGGTAAGATTCTTCTTGATGGCCAGGATATTACGGATCTGGATGTAACCCAGCGTGCAAAGCTTGGAATCAGCTATGGCTTTCAGCAGCCCCCCAGATTCAAGGGAATGAAGGTCAGTGATCTTCTGTCCTGTGCCGCCGGCCATACCCTCAGTAAAGCAGATGGATGTCAGTTTTTGACCCAGGTGGGACTGTGCAGCCGGGAATATATCGACCGGGACGTAGACGCCTCCTTGTCTGGCGGCGAGCTGAAACGGATTGAGATCGCAACGATCCTGGCGAAAAAAGGGAAGGTTATGATTTTTGACGAGCCGGAGGCGGGAATCGACCTCTGGAGCTTCAGTCGGCTTACGGGAACCTTTGAGGCTATCCATCAAAATACCGATGCCACCATGGTCATCATTTCCCATCAGGAGCGTATCATTCGATTGGCAGATGAAATCGTTTTGGTTTCCAATGGCAGAGTTGCAGAGCAGGGTCCTGTCAGTGAAATCTTCCCGAAGATTCTTGCAAATACCACTGGCTCTTGCAGCTATATGGAGGAAAACTGATATGAAACAGCTTACAGATGTTCAGAAGATGATTTTGGAAAAGGTTGCGGATATGAAAAAAATGCCCACCGAGGGGGCCTATAATCTGCGGCTTAACGGCGAAGCCTTTGTGCGACATTCCTCGGAGCATATCGATATTGTACCTAAGACCGATAAACCTGGTATTGATATCTACATCAAGGAAGGGACACAGGGAGAGACAGTGTCCATCCCTGTGGTGATTTCGGAGTCCGGCGTGGACGATCTGGTTTACAATGATTTTCATATTGCCGACGGGGTGGATGTGAATATTGTGGCTGGCTGCGGTATTCACAACTGTGGCTGTGAGGACACCCGGCACAACGGCATCCATACCTTCTATGTGGGAAAAAATTGCCGTGTCCGGTATTCGGAGAAGCACTTCGGCGCAGGAGACGGCACAGGAGGCCGTATTTTGGATCCTCAGACGGTTTTGTACATTGGGGAAGGCTCTGAGGTGTTCCTGGATATGAGCCAAATCGGCGGCGTTGACAGCACCAAGCGGTACACAAAATGTGAGCTGGAGGACGGTGCCGAACTGCAGATTCAGGAAAAGCTCATGACCCATGGGGAGCAGACGGCGGATTCTGAGGTGGATGTATTTTTGAACGGCGTGGATTCCCGCTGTCAGATCACCTCCCGTTCCGTGGCCAAGGATGTATCCACCCAGGTGTTCTATCCCAGAGTGCAGGGAAATAACAAGTGCTTTGGTCATGTACAGTGCGATTCTATTATCATGGGCAATGCAAAGGTCCGTTCCATTCCGGAGATCAGCGCCAACCATGTGGACGCCAGCTTGATCCATGAGGCTGCCATTGGAAAGATTGCAGGAGAACAGATTCTGAAGCTGATGACCCTGGGCCTTACGGCCGAAGAGGCGGAGCAAAAGATTTTGGAAGGTTTTCTGCGCTAAGATTGACAAAACGCACGCTGTCGAAAGAGACAACGTGCGTTTTTCAGCTTGTAAAAAAAACTCGTAGAGTTTCGCCGCCGCAGCGGCGAAATAAGATAAAATAATTGTCCGCCGGGGCGTGTACATGGCGGAAAATACATCTCGGCCTGAAAGTGTGGGCATTGGTGCTCCAATGCCTGCGCGCATCAGGCCGCAAACCCTTTGTCGGAAAAGTCTCCCGGCTTTTTCGACAGTCTCAAACGCACGCTGTCGAAAGAGACAACGTGCGTTTTTGTTATGTCTGTTTGCTTTTTGCCAATAAAAAGATGGTGGACAGTATGCAGAGAAAGCCCAGAAAATCCATGGGAAGAAAACTGCTGCCCAGCCAGAGGACGGAAAACATGGTGGCAGAAACCGGTTCAATACTGGAGATCAGGCTGCCCTTAACCGGACCAATGACGCTGACCCCATAGATGTAGATCACATAGGCGAAAATGGTTCCCACTAAAATGATCCCCGCCATGGCAAAAATCCCGCTTGCATCCAGATGTACCGTCTGAGAAAAGGTTCCTGGAATCAGGGCCATGACGATGCCGCCAATCAAAAGTCCGTAGCTCATGATGACGTCGCTGCCATACCGGTTGGAAATCCCACAGGACAGTGTGGTATATAGGCAAAGGGAAACAGCGCTGATCAGACCCCAGGCCAGAGCCTTGGGAGAAAGGATCATGGTGCCTGGATTGCCATGGGTAGCCAGCAGGAAGGTGCCCAGAATCGCCAAAACCATGGCGGAAAACTCCAGTAGCTTTGGTTTCCGGCGTTTTAAGACACAATCTGCACCCAAAATCATCACTGGCCCAATGTATTGCAGTACCGTGGCGGTTCCTGCGTTGGAATAGGAGATGGTGGTGAGATAGGTATACTGACAGAAAAGGAGACCAAACAGAGAAAAAGCGATCAGATGCAGGGCGTTCCGTCTGCTTTTCCAAATAGCCCGCATTTTGTCCGGTTTACGGATCAAGCAATAGACCAGTAAAATGGCACCGGCAATGAGCATACGGACACAGGTCAGGAGATTGGGGGGAATATGATAATTGGTAAATAGATATTGTCCACAGGCGCCCGAAAAGCCCCAGCAGATCCCACCAAAAAAGGTGCCCAATATTCCCAGGGTTTTCTCGGAATGACGTTTTGGTAGCAGTGTAATGTCCATATTATGCCTCTGCGTTCAGGGTCTCACTGAGTTCCAGCCCCGGATTTTTTTTGAGATTGAAGTCAATGGACCAGTAGCTGGAAAATACCAGCAGGCTGTGGCCCTTATAGTCCTCCAGTAACTCTGCGTCAGAGGACAGGAAAAGATCCTTGGGATCACAGGGGCACTTTGTGATAAAACGCAGATACTCGTAGGGCAGGTTTTCCATTCTCAGATCCACACTGTATTCATTTTTCATGCGATACTGGAATACGTCAAATTGCAGCGTACCTACGACACCCACAATGACCTCTTCCATACCGGTGTTGGGTACCTTGAAAATTTGAATGGCACCCTCCTGGGCGATCTGTTCCGTACCTTTGATGAACTGCTTGCGTTTCATGGTATCCTTGGGGCTGACCCGGGTAAAATGCTCCGGAGCAAAGGTGGGAATCCCCTCAAATTGAAACTTTTTGCCCGGCACCGTCAGGGTATCGCCAATGGAGTAAATGCCGGGATCGAATACGCCGATGATGTCGCCGGCATAGGCCTCCTCAATGATCTCCCGATCCTGAGCCATAAGCTGCTGGGGCTGGGAAAGCCGTTGTTTCTTTCCACTCTGCACATGGTATACCTCCATATCCCGGGTGAACTTGCCGGAGGTGATACGCATAAAGGCAATGCGGTCCCGATGAGCCTTGTTCATATTTGCCTGGATTTTAAAGACAAAGGCGGAGAAATCCGGAGAAAAGGGATCAATGATCTCATCTCCGGCCTTTCTGGGCAGCGGAGAAGTGGTCATGTTGAGAAATTCATTGAGGAAGGGTTCCACGCCAAAGGTAGTGAGCGCGGAGCCAAAGAATACAGGGCTTTGCTGACCGGCCCGGACCTTTTCCAGATCAAATTCCGCACCGGCTCCCAGCAGATCAATCTCTTCCTGGAGCTGCCGCCACTTTTTCTCTCCAATCAGCTCTCCCACATAGGGGTCCTCCAAATCTACCTGCTCCGCGCCGCTTTTGGATTTAAAGGAGGTGTCGGAGAAAAACAGAATCTGGTTATTGGGACGGTCGTAAACCCCCTGAAATTCCTTACCGGAACCAATGGGCCAGTTGATGGGGCAGGTCTCGATGCCCAGCTCCTGCTCGATCTGTTCGCAGAGCTCAAAGGGATCCCGGGCGTCCCGATCCATCTTATTGATGAAGGTAAAGATGGGAATATGGCGAAGGGTACAGACCTTGAACAGCTTTCTGGTTTGGGCTTCCACGCCCTTGCTTCCATCAATGACCATGACGGCGGAATCTGCCGCCATCAGAGTCCGGTAGGTGTCCTCGGAAAAATCCTGATGTCCCGGGGTGTCAAGAATATTGATGCAGTAGCCGCCATAAGAAAACTGGAGCACAGAGGAGGTCACGGAGATGCCTCTTTGCTTTTCGATTTCCATCCAGTCGGAGACAGCGGCCCGACTGTTTTTCTTTCCTTTTACAACGCCAGCCTGGGCAATGGCGCCACCGTAAAGTAGAAATTTCTCCGTCAGTGTTGTTTTACCCGCATCAGGATGAGAGATAATGGCGAAGGTTCTACGCCGTTTAATTTCTTCTTGTAATGTCATAGGAAGTCCTCCTGTTTTAGTAAAAATGCGATCATGATACAGGAAACTACATGGGAGACACTCCTTGTAAAAGATGATTCATCACCAAAAAAAGCACGCCGAAGCGTGCTTTTTCCTTGGTGACCCGGACGAGAATCGAACTCGTGTTACAGCCGTGAAAGGGCCGTGTCTTAACCTCTTGACCACCGGGCCATCGCTGATGCAAAAAGCATCAGGTGAAAGAAAAAGGCGGGATGTTCCGCCTTTGGTAGCGGCAACTGGACTCGAACCAGTGACACTCCGGGTATGAACCGAATGCTCTACCAACTGAGCTATGCCGCCATTTTTCCCCCAAAAGGGCAAGACCCATTATAGTGCGGAATGAAGCATTTGTCAATAAGAAATTTTCAAAAAAGCTGTTTTTTCTGACGCTTCTCATATTTTTATGAAATGGGGCATATAATATACCTGGTGATATTATGAGAGTTTGGAAACAATCCGTGTTGGGTTATATCGGTGGAATGGTCTACGTTGGGATGGAGCTTTTATGGCGGGGATGGAGCCACGGCAGCATGTTTGTGGTAGGCGGAATCTGTTTTTTGCTGATTGGTTCCATAGAAACAGTCTTTCCCAATATGCCCTTGGTGATTCAGTCAATTTTTGGGGGCTTCCTTGTAACTACCATGGAACTGCTTTCTGGCCTGTTTCTCAACGTGCTGCTGGATATGCATGTATGGGATTACAGCAGTCTTCCCATGAATTTTATGGGACAGGTCTGTCTGAGTTATTATTTTCTCTGGATCTTTGTGTCCTTTCTGGCCATCTGGGCAGACAAGCTGCTGCGATTGAGTCTGTTTCGGGAAAAGGTTTTTTTTATTAGAAAAAAACGTTCCTTTCCTCATACGGTATGAGGAAAGGAACGAAAATTATTGTCCGATATTTGCCAGTTCTCCTGTGACGGCGTCGGTGGAGCCGTTATAGATGTTGAGGGCCACAATCACGTCCTGAATGCCGTAATCCTCCACCATTTGAGAAATGGTGTTGGAGGTATACCGGACGTCGATCCAGTAAATGTGCTCATAGTGATCCACCAGCCAGGGAATAAAGGCATTGCCATAGGAATCCTTGATGACCACCACGGAAGAGCCGTCTGTGATGGATTCATTGTGGGCATAGCTGAAGGGATTGTCGCCGCCTGCAAAGGTAGCATACAGCTCGGAACTGGGGTAATCCGATACGTCGTTAATGATTTTCCAGTCGTATTCCGCACCGTCGGACATCTGCATGACCATGTCGTTGGTACCGTTGGGAATGTAGGCGGTGACAGTGTCCGGATTGGAGGCCAACTCCTGAGACTGGTTGCTGCTGGAATAAAAGGTGCCCATAAAGTTGTCAAACTCCATGGTTTCAAAATCCTCCAGCTTATGGGGTGTCAGGCCCTTTTCCTGGCAGAATACTTCATAGGCGTAGTAGGCGCCCAGCTGGGTCCAGTGATGGTCGGTGTGGAAGAAAATATACTCTGCGTTGTGCTTTTTGAGATTGTCAAAAATGGAGACCGTGTGGATGCCTGCATTGAGCTGTCCATAGATATAGTCCAGGGCCTTGGATTCGTCACTGCTGCCCATGTCGTCCAGCACAGACTGATCCAGCATGACGCCGGCGCTGATGGGAATTACCATGACATAGAGATTGACCTTGTCCTTTACATTTTCGTAGAACTGATTCATGGTTCCCACGAAACTGTCCGCACCGGCCTGATTGAAATAGTACAGGCCATAGCCGCTGTTGTCGGTGATATAGATATTGCCCTGCATTTCACCAATGTCGGAGACGGTACCGTCTTCCAACGGTTCTTCAGAAGGCGAAGGACTGGGAGAAGGCGTGGAAGAAGGTGCTGTGGAGGGTGCAGCGCTTGAGGTGTCTCCTACCTCCGGAATCTCATCGGCTACCACTGTGGTATTGCCCACGATCTGATTGCTACGAATACCGTAATGATCCTGTAGGGACTGGTTGGCGGAAATCAGAGATTCCCGCAGCGGATAAGTATCCGCGTACCAGGTGTCAATTTGACTGAAATAGCTGCCGTCCCAGAAGGAACTCCAGGTGAGCTTTGGAAAGGAAGTCAGAGTTCGCTTTTCCACCACGGAGGTGTCCGGCCGG